>CAIYZV010000104.1 GCA_903930765.1 uncultured Pirellula sp. | reverse complement strand
GGTGGTTCGCCATGGGGCGGTGGTGGCGGTTCGCCATGGGGCGGTGGCGGAGGAGGCGGCTTCGATCCGTCGCAATTCATCACCCGAATGGACACCAATGGCAACGGTTCGATCGATCCGGAGGAGGCCCAGGGACCAGCGCGGTTTATGTTGGATCGGATGGCGAGGAGCAATCCGAAGATCGATCTCAGCAAACCGATTCCGATCTCTGTGATCACAGAAGCTTTTCAGCAGATGCGAAGCGGCGGTGGGGGCGGCGGTTCTCCTTGGGGCGGTGGCGGAGGCGGTGGCGGTGAAGATGACACCGTGGCCCTTGAATCGGCAACGCTAGTCCCAGGCTTTGGCGTAAAAATTCAACGAACCCTGGTTCCCGGATTCGGTTCTTCGGCCCAAACCTTCAGCGTCAAGGTCGAGGAGCGGGACTTGCGGGATGCGGACGAAAGAATGCGTCGCTTTGATCGCAACACGGACGGGGCGATTGACCAAAACGAATACAAAGAAGCGAAATGGCCTGAGCCGTTGACGCAATGGGATCGCAATAAAGATGGCAAGCTCACTCGCGAAGAAGTTGCATCCCGCTACGCGCGGCGCCGTGAGCTGCGGGATACTAAAGGCCAAGGCCAAGAAGGTGACAAACGGGGCGGAAACGACGGCAATCGCGGTGGACAAAACAACCAAGCCGAAGAAAAGAAAGGGAGCACCCGACCCTTTGAAAAGCAAGCCAGCTACAGGATCACCGATAGCACCGGTGCTGCACCCCGTCCGGCAGGTGTTCCCGAGTGGTTTATTCGCGACGATACGAACGGTGATAACCAAGTTTCGATGAACGAGTTCGCTCGCAAGTGGGATGCGGCCACGCTTGAGGATTTTTACAAGTTCGACACCAACCAAGATGGTTACATCACTGCCAAGGAGTGTTTGGCTGGCGTAAAGAAAGGCTACCTCAAGGGCTCGAGCAGCTCCGGGTCCTCGAGTTCCAGCAGCCCAACCGCCTCGGCGAGCACAGCTGGAGATGCGAGTGGTTCCGCTTCAAACGGCACCGGATCGCCGATGGCCGCTGGTGCCTCGTCCCCGGCCGCTTCATCGGGAGCTAGTTCGGATCCGAATTTTGCATTTGCAAAACGTCGCATCGACAAGGCTGACAAAGACAAGAACGGATTCCTGACTCCGGACGAATGGTCCGAAAGCACCAAGTTTGCAGACGTGGACAAGAACGGCAACGGTCAAATCGACATCGACGAATACGTGCAATATCGAAAATCCAGATAGCGACGTTCGCTGGGCGTGGTAGTCGTTCCGAGCCACCGAGGAATCAATGTTTTCTCCACAAAAAACCCAATGCGTTCGCTTCGCATTGGGTTTTTGTATTTAAAGTGTGAGCAGGAAAAACCAGAACCTGGTTACCTCGCAGCCGTCACCCGTCGGTAACGTCCATTGGAAATCCTGCGATGAAACCAAAACCCATATCGTGCAATCAATTCCACGCAATCAATCCCACATGCAAATGACTCGAAATCAATCCAGCTTCATGAACCCAATCACCCGTAGTTCTTGGCTACTCACCGCGTCTGCATTTGCATTGTCTGTGATGGCTTCTGATCCTTGCGTGAAGGTCGCTCTCGCGGTTGACGATGTGCAAGGAAACTGGGTCGGATGGTTGGAAACCCCGAAGCAGCATCTGCGACTCCTGGTACGAATCGATTCGGTCAGCAGTGAAAAAGTGGACGGTAATGCGCGTCTTCAGGGATCGATTACGAGTCCGGACCAATCGTCGGACAGTTTGCCATTGCGAGATGCAATGCTCAGCGATGCGGGAGTGATTTCGTTTTCCGTGGCGCCACCCTCAAACCCAAACGCTGGGTATTCCTTTGTTGGCAAGCAAGTTGGCGACGCGGTCGAAGGAGAGCTGAATCAAGGTGATGTGACGCTGCTGTTGCGATTGAACAAGGCGGCAAGTATTCCCGAGGAAGGCAGGGAGCGACTGGCAGCCAATTCGGCGTGGGTTGGGAGTTTGGATCTCGGTGGGCGGAAACTCCCCCTGCGGTTCCGCGTTTATTCGAAACCACCCTATGGTTCGGACGAGAGGCCTCGTGTGGTGTTTGATTCCTTGACGGAGAAAGCCAATGGATTCGAAGTTACCATGTCCGCAGGTAAAGACTCCACCGTCGAGTTTTCGATCCCAGCCATACCAGGCAAAGCAAAGTACATCGCCAAGTTGGATGAAGGCAAGACCGGCTTGATCGGGAAATTCCAACAAGGGTTCTTGCCATTGGCTTTGGAAATGCATCGGGTCGAGGAGTTGGAAACCGAACCCATCGAAAGCGACGCTTTGGTCCAACTTATGGAAAAGACGCCGCATGGAGCGCCTCCTGTAGTCGAGGTCCCTTGGGAAAACGAGAAGGGGGCCAAGGATTCCGAGGTTGGGAGCGATGCGCAAAAAGAATCGCAACCACAAATTGTGCAACTGCCGGACGGTTTGCGCGAGGAAGCATTCGTGATCGATCGGGTGGATCTCCGTAAGCCCAAGTACGATGGTAAGAAGCTTGTGGATCGCGACTACCAACTATCAGGCACCATAACGTGGCCCGCAGGTGCGAACGCTGAATCCAAACTCCCCGCGGTCGTGATGATCACCGGCAGCGGACCTCAGGACCGGGACGAGACCATCGGACCGCATAAACCGTTCCGAGACATCGCACACTTCCTTGCCCGAAATGGAATGGCCGTGTTGCGTTATGATGATCGTGGCGTCGGGCAAAGCACGGGAGATTTCGTTCGATCCACCACGGCCGATTTCGCGGACGACGCCGTCAGCGTATGGCAACATGCACGTACGATCGAAGGCATCGATAGGAGCCGCGTTGGATTGCTCGGGCACAGCGAAGGTGGAATCATCGCACCGATGGTTGCAGCGTGGCAGCGCGAAGTTGCATTTTTGGTACTGCTCGCTCCCCCGTCCTTGCCCGGCTCGGAGATCCTGAAATCGCAAATCGATCGCATTTCCGAACTCGAGGGAGTGGATGCCGAGAGCCGAGCGGGTGCGAGACTCCTTCAAGCCGACTTGCAGCGGATCGCGATCGCGTTTGCACCCGATGATGAACGAGCGTTGGGGGAAGTTCGCAAAGCGATCTCGCAGCGTTGGGATTCTCTGAAAAATCTATCAGCGGGAACTGCTGGATCTGCAACTGGTCCCGAGGCGGAAGCGATCAAAAAGCGAGTCATCGAACAAGTCACCCTGCAATTCGAGCAACTCCGCAGCCCGTGGATGAGATACTTTTTGGCGTACGACCCCTCGTCGAATTGGGTGCTGCACAACAGCCCCACGCTAGCGATTTGGGGGGAACTCGACACCCAAGTCCTTCCAGGCCCAAACATGGAGCGATTGGAATCAATCATCGAGCGAAACGTCAACTTAAATGCAGAGTTGGCAATTTTGCCCCATTTGAACCATTTGCTCCAAACCGCTAAAACAGGGCTCCCTAGTGAGTACGACGGTATCCAGGAATCTATCTCGACGTCGGCTTTGGATTGCATCCTCAAGTGGCTTAAATCCAGCGAAATACTTCCTTAATAGAACCAACGAACCGTTGCGATTGTCGAAAAGGTACTCTTGTCAAGAAAGACAGTGGAGGTTGAGTCGATGAAGACTCGATGGATGGATCATGATGCCCCGAGCAACAACGATATTCGGGACGAGATCTTGAGGTTGCTCATGACCCTAAAGAAGGGCGAAAGTATTTGCCCGTCGGATGCGGCACGCGCCTTCGGGTCGAAATGGCGTCAGCACATGCCCTTGGTACGCGAGGTGGCCGCCGATATGGTCCGCGATGGGATGATCGAGGTGGTCCAGCGCGATGAGGTGGTCGATATCGATGAACGAGACATTGAATCGATCAAAGGTCCCATCCGATTGCGATTGATGCCAAAGCGTATCATCCATGGCGATAACGACGCCGAAGATAACGACGCCGAAGATAACGATTCGGATGGCAACGATTCGGATCGCAACGATTTTTGAACGGCCAATTGGAAGCCGGCGTGGGCGGATCACTCCATCATCGATTGTCGGGTCCGCGCGTAGGCGATGGGACCAAAAATCAGCAGTGGTGCCCAAGCGGCGATGGCGGGAGTGATCAATGTCCCGCTGGTTCCCAAGGATCCAAGTGCCATGGAGACCGCGAAGAATAGACCGAAGGTGGCTACGCAGGCGACAATCAGCTGAACCACGTTTCGGTTCCGCGTCGAAAGGATCAGCGGCAGTCCGAGGAGCAGTTGGGTGAAATCCAGAAGCGGCTGAAGGAACCGGGAATGGACCATCAGTTTGAGGTCCTCGCCGTAATAATCGGATTGGTTCTTGAGCCGCCAAATCAAATCCGGTGTCGATGCGAACTGCCTTGCGGTTCCACCTCTCAGCATGTCGTACTCGACCTTGCTAGGTACAAAGCATTGGTCTGCCGTGAGCCATGGGGTATCGGTGGGGAGAAGAAGGTAGTCGGTTCCATCCTGACGCACGGATGGTTTACCCGCAATCGCGGTATTGGTACCGACCCCATCGATACGAAAGCCTTGGCCGTGTTTGTCATCAGCAGGCAAATACGTCGCATTCGTACCGCTGAGTTGCGAGGTGACAGCGGAAGCGGGACCATAGAACTTGAAGATCGGATTTTGGATTGATTGCGTGTTGGTGATCAGGTTTCTACCCGCAATCAAAATTCCCATAGCGACGTCCTCGGTCGGTCTCATCGGAACCAGCCGCTCGGTCCCTTGGAGGTCCTGTGGATTCTTGCTCAGCATCGCAGACCACTTGGGGATCAAAAGCTCCCTCGAGCATGCAGCTCCTAAGATGGCGATGGCCGACATGACAATGACAGGACGCACGATCCTACTTTTGCTGATTCCTGCGGCCAGCAATGCAGTCAATTCGTTGGTGCGGTAGAGCCATGCGATGACGAACATGGTCGATAGCAATGTCAGTAGTCCACACGTACGGTCGTAGATGCTCAGCAGGTACGGGCTGTAGTATTCCGCCAGGGCTAGAAAAAAATTGCCGCGGTTTCGGCCATACTGAATGAACTCGTCCAAATTGGTAAAAACCTGCGCAATGATCAGCAAACCCGACAGCGTGATGAAGCAGATCAGGAAGACGCGGATGTAGAGGAATAGCAGGTAGCGATCGATGCGGGTCATGCACTATTGCTACCAAAACCGCTGGAGCCAACGCAAGCCCCACAGGACAGTGTAGCCTTCTCTTGGTGCGTGGCTACTGCGTGGCTACTGCGTGGCTACTGCGTGGCTAAATTGAGGGGCCTGTCGCTGTCAAAGCTATTCTTTGATAGCTTTGACAATGAAGTTTGGATTGGCGGTTTCCAAGCGATGTTTTTCGAGTTGGTAAGTACCTCGAGAGATTTGGATCATCCACAGTTTGGGCTCGACGTTCCATTGCGAGGTCATCATCTGCTGCAATTCGACGACGTATTCCATGCTCATCATGTTCGCGACGAGGCATCCATTCTTTTGCAAGCGTTCCCAGGACGATGCTGCTAGGTCGGTAACGGAACGCCCGGTACCACCTATGAAAATCGCATCGGGGTCGGGGAGTGTGGACCAAGCGACGGGGGCTTCGCCGAGGATTGGGACCAAATTATCCACTGCGAATAGTTTTGCGTTTTCGGTCAAGAGTCCGAAGTCTTCGGCGTCCATTTCGATGGCATAGACTTTGCCATTGCGTGCGATTTGGGCCGCTTCGATCGCGACCGATCCGCTTCCGGCGCCGATATCCCAAACGATCGAGGTGGGTTTCAAGTTCATTTCACTGAGAGCCACGGTGCGGATTTCACTCGGGGTTAACAGACCTCGTTTGGGTTTGCTTTGTCGAAACAGTTCGTCTGGATTTCCGAACAATCGACGCGAATGGGTGGCGAGTTGTTGGTCGGGTGCACCGGGGTGTCGGACCAAGACCATTACATTGAGTGGTGAGAATCGTTGGTTGACGATATCCGGAATGGCAGACCGCGTGACGCGCTCGTCGGGCGAACCGAGATTCTCACAGACGTAGGCGGTAAAGTACGTTACTCCTTTCGCGAGGAGTGCTTCGGCTAGTTTTTGCGGTGGGATATCCTCGGAGGTGAAGACCCCGACCTTTTCGGCAGTTCGGATTCTCTCGACCACGCGATCGATAGGTTGCGTCGCGAGATTGGTCAGGTACGCTTCATCCCAGCTTTCCTTGACGCGGGCAAAGGCGAGTTGCATGCTGCTGACATGGGGCAGGACATCGAATCGATCTTTGCCCAGTCGATCGCAGAGGAATCGAGCGGTACCGTAGAAAAGAGGGTCACCACTTGTGAGAACGACGGTCCCTGGTCCAGATTGATCGATGGTGTTAGCGAGTCGATCGAGATCGGAACCGATGGTTTCCTGAGGGCCGCGGTAATCGGGAAACCTGGCTAAGAGGGACGCGGGACCGACTAGGAGTTTTGCGTTTCGAATGATCTCGTTGGCGTGTTGGGTCAAGCCGGGCGCGCCATCATCTCCGATACCGACGATGGTGATCTTGCTATTTTGCATTTGAGGAGTCCGCGCGCAGAGCGTCAGCAACAGAGGTGTGGCATTAGATGAAGTCGAAGATACTCATTTTAGAGTTATTTGCTAGCAGCTTCAAACCGGCTTCGTAGGCAACTTGTCTGGCGTTGAGTTCGGTGATGACCGAGGCCATATCGGCATCGAGGTTCTCCGATTCGGCTGCTTTGAGTTCGTTCTGTCGATCTTCGTGGTTGCGTTCAAGGTCATCGATTTGCTGGAGGGAAATACCGAGGGAGCCTCGGCTTCCCGAGAGGCGATCGAGATCCTCATCGAGGAGACCGGAGGCTCGTGCGATTTGTCCGGCATCGCTTTTGGTGAGGGCTTCACGCAGTCTCAGCAGCGAATTAAAGACACCTCGGACTTCTTGAGGATTCGGATCCGTACCGACAATTTGTGAGCCGTTGAGCGACAGGACTCCATCCTTGCGATCCAAGCCGGGAGGAATCAATCCGAGATCCCATGCCGCTTGGCTCCCTCGCAACGCGTAAATGGAAATAGGCACAGGAGTCGGGGTACCATCAGGAGCAGGAGGGCTGGATAGGGTCAATCCATTCCCAACGCTATTGAGCGACATTGTAATTTTCAAGCTGGCTGTTTGGTTTTGGACGTTGGAGTTTACCTTGTCCATCACATCCTGAATCGTCGACGATCCGGTGAGGTCGACGGAGAACGTCGTTCCGTCGGCGCGAGTGAGAACAATTTCTGCACCGTCCCCGATGCTGACACCGCGACCGTGGTTGAGTTGGTCCAGTCGTGTCTGCGCCGTTAACGTTCGGATTCCCAAACGTTCGGCGAGTTGTCCTCCATTCTCTCCGATCGAAAAATCGGAACCACTTTCGGTGGATCGCAAGCGAATACTCTGTCCATCCGGGGTGATGTCAGCTCGAATCGATGCGCCCGACCTATGGATTGCATTGAATACATCCTCGAGCGTCTCCGCGGTACCGATCGTGATCGTGTAGGTTCGGTTTCCTTGAGTGATGCGAAAACCTTCCGCAGCGTTAAATCCTGCGCCATCGATCAACTGGGACAGTTTCGTCGTCAATCGCAAGATCGGATTGAGTTTTCCGCCATCGACGGGCAAGGTGGGGGCTGGAACGTTGGTGGCGATGCCGAGTTCCGTCGCCGTTTGGCCGGTACCGACATCGGAGATGCGCAATATCCCTGGCAGTCCATCGGCATAATCGACCCGCAGCGTTCCATTGGTCTGCAGTGAGAGTGTGACATCCCTACCGCTCAATTTTACCTTACCATTGACCTTGTCGAGGATATCCTTGATCGATGACGCATTTGCCGTATCGATGGTGACGGTCTCAACGCCATCGGTGAATCCTATTGCACCCGGCGACACGCCATTCCCGAGGTTTAAATCTGCTAGTCTCGTTGAGGCCAACGGGGCCGGGGAAAGGTTTGCGGTGGAGACGACGCTGGTGCTCATTAGTCCGAGTGCTTTTTGACCCGTGACATTGTGAGCCATGTACTGCCCGTCATCGGCGATACTCAGTAGGCTATTGTCATTCCCCTGGAACTGCACTAGATCACGATTGAGGGCAACGGTGCTTGTAGAAACGCTGCCACCACTGAATAAGTATCTGTCTTGGTACTTTGTGTTTGTCGTCGAGAGCAATCGATTGATCGAAGAGTTGATTTCGGTGAGCATCCCTTGACGTTCTTCTTCCGAGATCACGTTGCTGCTCGCGGCAACGCTGAGTCCTCGCATGTCAGTGATCACATTTTGGATATTTGCGAGGTTGGCCTCGGTTGCATTGAGAAATTGCGTGGAGGATTGGAGGTTGACCATCGCTTGATCGCGGAACTCTTGCTCTCGCTGCAATCCGATGACCCGTATCGCTGCGGTTGGGTCATCGCTGGGCGCGAGGATCCGTCGACCGGTGGCTAACTCATCTTGCAATCGCGAGATGCCGATCTTGCCGGATTGTACTTGATAGAGGGTGCGATACCGCGACTGGGCATCGCTCGTACGACCTGCAACGACGGGATAGAAGGAGTTGAGCATAAATCACGCTTGCAAAAGTGTCGGCTACACGAGTTCCACAAGGGTTTGAAGCATTTCGGTAGCGGCAGCGATGACACGGCTGGTGGCTTGGAATGCCCGTTGGAACAGCATCATCTTGATCGCTTCCTCATCGAGATTTACCCCCGAAATACCCAAGTGCTGGGCTTCGAGCGACTGCTTGAAATTCCTCAGCCCATCGGCGATCCCTTTTTGTTCGTTGATGGAACGAGTCGTGTCAGCAATCATTCCGTCATAGACGCCATTCAAGCTTTGGCCACCGAGCAGATCGTTGGCTTTCGTGAAGGCCTCCGCAATACGGATGGCATTGTCACCACCGTTACCGATCCCCTTCAGGCTCACTGCGACTTGGGATGGATTTTGAATGAGAGTCGGACGCACTTCGATATCCGACGAATTATTCCCGCGGAAGAAGGTATTGATACCAATAGCGGCCAACACACCGCTGGTGTCGTTCGAAAAGCTAAACTTGATGGCTTCCGAATCGCTTTTGATCTGAATACGACCGTCGTTGGTGATGGACGCAGCTAACCCATCGATTGCATCGATGGAGTCCACCAATTGCTTTGGGGTTGTGTCGTCGGAAAGTCCCAGCTGTCGTACGGGGATATCGTAGGTCTTTGCGGCGTTGGTTCGAGCATCGGTTACGGTGATCGTAAACGCTCCGTTGTCGATGCTGAAGTCGGGATTGGATTGCTCCAGTGGCAGATACGTTGGACCGACGGAAGACTCGGACACAACATCGCGAAAGCCAACGGTACCTTGGCCTTGTGAGTGCAGTCGATTAACAACATTGATTAAGTCCTTGGCCATTTTATCCAGGTTGTACTTCATGCCGCCTGGTTTCCAAGGAGCGGCGGTGTCGTAAAGGCCTTTAAGGCGGCCAGCGCTGATGTCGAGTGCCGTTTCCGTGTCCGTGAATTGAACTTCGGTTTTGTTTTCATTGAATGGCGAAGTGACGACCTTCACATCTCGGCGATTCGCACCGGAAAGCAAAAAGTCACCGCCGATAAAGACCGACACGGACCCGTTGGTTTGTTCCGAAACGCTGATGTTGGTGATGGTTGCAAGTTCGTCGAGGGCCTTTAACCGCTCATCTCGGAGACCGACAGCGTCCGATTTTGATGTTCTGCCTCCTTCGAGTTCCATGATCCGAACATTGAGATTCGAGATACTTTTCGATAATCGATTGATATCGTCGGCAGCAGAGAAGATGCCTTGCCTGTTTTTCTCAGAAGCGCTGAGGACGCTTTCGGAGAGACCTCGCAACTGGTTGGAGAGCTCTTGGCCGCGTTGCAGTGCCATCGCCCGCATCGCCTCATTTCCTGGCTGATTGGAAATCTCTTGAAATGCGTTGGAAAAGCGATTGAGCATGGAGGAGAAGTCGCGGGTCGACAACTCGTTGAGCAAACTCTCGGTTTGCTGATTGCTCGACTCCAGTTGCTCTTGATAGGAGACTTCGCTGGTCGCACTGCGCAACCGATCCAGCACCAGGTTGTCCACCTTCTGTTGGACACCGATTGCCAGAACCCCCTGGCCGATGATCACATCCCCCGAACGGTACCCTTGCGCAGCAGTTTGTACCAACTCCTGTCGGATGTAGCCGGGTGTGTTGGCGTTGGCAATGTTATTGCCAACAACCTGCAATCCGATTTGATTGACGCGGAGTGCGTTGGATGAGCTTTGGACTGCACCGAATAGTGACACGTTTCGTCATCTCCGCGTAAGGGAAAGGTCAGGCCGCTTCGTTCACCATGAATCCTCCCTCATGGGAGCTCGATTCCGTCGGCGAATACGTTGCGTTGGCCGAGCGACCGGTCGCCAAGATCCGTATCATTTCCGATACGAATTCACGCGATTGGAAAGCGCTGACCCACAAGCTCATGCTGAGCTGCTGGATCCGGTTCAGTTGATTCTCAAGGGATTGGATCCGATGCGTCCAAAGGGCCGGCCATTGGCTGTCGAGTTGCCGAGATAGCTCTCTGAAATTGGCCGCGTTGTAGCCGAGCTCACGGGCTTGCTCAAGCAATCGATGGCGGGTCTCTTTATCCCTAGCGATCTCCCGTTGAACCTCTTCGCCGGTCACGCAAAGAAGGAGAATGCTTTGTTGATCCCCTCGCAAGTACGACGCTCGCAGTTCGCACAGGAGCTTTTCCCAACGGTCCAAGGTTGACGCGAACTGATCCAACCAGTTTCCGATGTCGTGAACGATCACAGGAACCATATCGAGATCTTTTGTAGGAGTAGTGCGAACGAGACCATATCCGGCGTTTGTGATCTGTCAGCAAACGGAGAGGACCGCGGCGAAGAGCCGCGGTGCACTCCATCATTTGCTGAGATCGATTTCTTAAGCTAGCTCGTTAGAACGAGAAGCTTACCCCAAGGTCCAAACCGTGCAGGAAGTAGGATTCCAGGTTGAAGTTGGGAAGTGGTGTTGTCGTCGTCTGTGTCGGGATCCCAAGAGCATCGATGTTCTGATCGATTTGGCTGGTCGCCATTGCAACTTGTGGGAGGACGATCAACGAGTAGCCAACACCAAGTTGGGCACGGCCTAGTTGATAACGCATCCGAGCATTCATCTCGGGGATAAATGTAAAGCTGTTACGGCTTATGGTTCCGATGTTGCTGTTCTGAGCGAACAGACCGCGGTTCTGATTGTCAGGAACTGCCGGGGGTGGAGGTACTTGGCTGTACGTACCCGAGATGATGCTCGTCGACTCCATATTCCCCATGGCGATCTTGCCCAACAAGCTGAAGCCGACTCGGCCTCGACGCATATCGTTCATCAATCCGATATGACCACCGTTGAAAGTATTTTTCGTGGAGAACTGGTCGGTGATCGAGGTTGTGGTTCCCACAGGCGGAGGAGCATCTGTCCAACCGTCGAGAACCGACGAGCTCAATCGATATCCCGAGTCGAGTCGTAGGAATGTGTATCCACCGATCAGGTCGGTTCGGTTGTTGCGATCGCCGATCAAGAGAGCTCGTCCGTAGAGTTCACCGGAGAACGCATCAATTTCGTTTGCGACCGTGATCGTTCCGGTGTTGGCACCGAAGACACCACGATCGAGATTCACGATGTAAGCGTCTGGTTGGTTCAGGCTGGTGTTGAAGAAACCTATTCCGGTGGAGTTACCGCCGTTGGTGAACGTTTGGGTAGTGCCATTGCTGAGCATCCCCCAAGCCCGGCCACCGAACCCGTAGTTTTCGCAGTCATCGAGCCAGAAACCGAGGTTGGCACGGAGTCCGACCAAAAGCTCATTTCCAACCGGATCGTTCAATCCACCCCCGATGGCGTTCGTCGGTAGAACGGTTGGCGAATTGCCTCCAAGGATCGTTGGGGCGTTCGTTTGACTCCGTCCCCACCATAGAAGCGTATCGAAGTCCGCCCAACCAAGGCCACCACGGGATGTCGAGGATGTTGTGCACGAGGTGTTATAATCCGAGTAGGACATCGATGAGCCCAAGGTGCTCGCCGAATAGGCTTCGGCGTTCATGGTGGCGACTGGCAGCTCGCTACCTGAACCAACGATACCATATCCCGCTCCTGAGTCAGCAGCCACATCCGAAGGGCTGGCGAACTGGCCCGCGGATGATTGATCCGTAAGCCGGCCAGCAGATCCGTTATCAGACACGGACGGTACTGCGACGTTTGCAACATCGTCTTGTGCCCCGCTGTCACCGATCCGGCCCACGTTGGAACGCGCCGCGAACCTGGAATCGTCTTGTCCCATTGCGGACGTACCTGCTCCACAAAGAGAGGCCACAATGAGGGTGAGGGTTTTTCGATTCATTCTCATAGTACATTCTCGCTAAGCGTTGGCTTGCTTACCTTTCGGATTTTAGGATCGGTTGATACACGCCTAAGCTAAGAAAAAAAAGGAACAACAGGATTATTCTTCCCATCTTTCCCAAACTGTCATTTGGGGCTCTGGGAGGTCGGCTTGTACGCTTGCCCAAAGAGGAACTGGTCTGCTCGAGAAAGACAGGACGAAAATCGTTTTGTTGCGTAGAATCAAGCGAACTACAGAGTTCTGTTGGGGTAACCGGCTGGGCAATGTGGTAACGTTCGGTTCGGCAATGACTCGAACCTGGAATTGTCGGCCCGACGATCTCGTTGCGTTCGGGCTAGCAACGCTGGTTCGTTTTCTGAAAAAAAGACTTTGCAGGCAAATCCATGGCTCCAACCTCAGACACAACGACGAATGTGAACACGGAGCCTACGAAACCGACCCTCCAGCTTCCCTACCGCCCGTTCGTCGCCGCTGGTTGGAAGATTCCAGGCGTGGGCCGCTACAAGATCAATGAATGGATGGAAAAAGCTCGGGCGGTGAACATGCTCGAAGATGGCCGTCGTCAGTTGACCGATCCGCAATTGCGCAAAGAGGCACTGTCGCTGGTATACCGAGCGAAAAGTGGTGAGCCTCTCGGGGTGTTGCTACCCGAAACCTACTCGCTGATTCGCGAGGCCGGACGCAGGCGGCTTAATATGCGCCATTATGACGTTCAGATCTTCGGGGGCGTCTGTTTGTTTGATGGTTGCATCGCCGAGATGCAAACTGGGGAAGGCAAAACGCTGACGGCGACCTTGCCGCTGATCCTGCACTCGTTGCAAGGCAAAGGGGCCCACCTCGCAACGGTCAACGATTATCTAGCCCAACGCGACGCCCAATGGATGAAACCCTTGTACGACGCACTCGGATTGAAAGTCGGTATCGTCCTCACCGACCACAATCAGGACGAACGCCGCAAGGCTTACGGCGCGGATGTCACCTACGGAACGGCGAAAGAATTCGGTTTCGACTTTCTTCGGGATCGCCTTTTGATGCGGGCCCAAGGGAGAGCGGTCGACGATTTTCTCGGCGCAGGTTCCCATCAACGCTGGAATTCGACCGGTGAGCAACCCGTCCAACGCGGGATGCATTTCGCCCTTGTCGATGAGGCCGACAGTATTCTTATCGACGAAGCGAGAACGCCTCTCATCATTGGGTCCATGGGGGATGAAGCTCGTGAAGCGGTCATCGCGACCTTTCGATGGGCATCCGAACACGCATCCGAGTTTGTCTACAAAGAAGACTTCACCATCGAAGAGGATTCTCGCAAGATCGAATTAACCGCGCGCGGGCGCCAGCGGGTCCGAGCCCTTCCTCGCCCAGAGAATATTCGATTGGTGGCCCTCGTCGATCTCTATGAATACATCGAACGATCCGTCAAGGTGCTCCGGGATTTCCATCTCGAGCGACAATACGTGATCATCGACGGCGAAGTCGTCATCGTGGACGAGTTCACTGGACGCCTTGCCGAAGGTCGAAAATGGAGGGATGGGATCCACCAAGCGGTCGAGGCTCAAGCAGGCGTTGAAGTCAGCGTGCCGACCGGCCAAGCGGCTCGTATCACTGTCCAGGACCTCTTCCTTCGTTACAAAGCACTAGCCGGGATGACAGGTACCGCCGCAACGAGTGCCGGGGAACTGCGGCGCATCTACAAAACACCGGTCATCCAAGTTCCCACCAATCGTCCTCCGCAGCGCAAACGCCTTCCCGATGTTGTATGCGCTGACATGATGGATAAATTCGAGCGAATCGTCGAGGAGGTCAAGCAAGTTCAATCGGTAGGGCGACCGGTTTTGATCGGGACCAGATCCATCGATAAGTCCAACATTCTCGCTCAAATGCTTCGGGATCAAGGACTATCGGTTCAAGTGCTCAACGCCAACGAGATCGAACGCGAAGCGGAAATCGTAAGCTTGGCCGGACAACAAGGCCAAATCACCGTGGCGACCAACATGGCGGGACGAGGTACCGACGTGAAACTCGAAGACAGCGTCCGGGCTTTGGGAGGAATGATGGTCATCTGCACCGAACTTCATGATGCGGCTCGAATCGACCGCCAGTTGATCGGTCGTTGCGGCCGCCAAGGAGACCCGGGAACCTACCGCCAGTACTTGGCCCTCGACGACGATATTCTGCGGAATGGGTTTGGGCTTAAAGCCGCTGACCGCTATCAAGAACTCGGAAAAACCAAGCAATTCAGTAACTCGTACTCCCGGTTGTTCCGCAGAGCCCAGCGCAAGGTAGAGCGGAAGCACTTTCGGGATCGGATGGCTCTGCTGTACCACGAAAAAGAACGGACCAAAATCCAGAGGGAGATGGGCCAAGACCCCTACTTGGACACAGCCGAATAGTCGCCTCCATAATTCTTGTGGCCAAAACCTGATCCCCGCGAGCCCTTCCGAGTACACTGGGGGCGTCCATCAACTACCGCGTGACCTCGCGGCATGAGCGTGCAAGAATCGACCATCATGAGATGGTACGTAGTGCCGGTTTGTGTGCAGAGAACGGGTTCTACGCAGGTCTCCTGCTTGACATCACTTAACATTGTTTCCTGACGACGTTGGAATGACGACCATCGAAACCCAACCCTCCGTGAGCCATATCGGCTTGATGCAGCCATCGCTGCGAAAGGGATCCTATGGCTTTCTGGTTTGTCCAAATCCTATCGTCGATACGTTTGTTGCTGGACCGGAGAACCAATGTGCCTTCGAGTGCGTGAACCCGGAATCGATCGCCCGATTGACGCAGAGGTCGCCGGTCTTGTTGACAGGCCCTAGTGGAACTGGAAAAACCTCCCTGGCCGCTACCATGGCATCCCTGTGGATGAACGAAGGGTCCAATCGACGCATCACCATGACCAGCGGCGCCGAGTTTAGCCGCTCTTTGACACGCGCGATCAAAGCCGATGACATGGAACGCTTCCGCCAAGTCCATCGCGATTGCGATTGCTTGCTCGTCGACAACATTCATGAACTTGTTGGAAAACCAGTGGCTCAAGAAGAGCTGGTGCATTCGCTCGACCATCTCCTTTCGGATGGGAAGCTTGCGTTGTTCACATCGAGCGAATTGGCACCGCTCGTCCAAGGTCTCTCGACGGCCTTGGTCAGCCGCATCGGCAGCGGGCACAGCATTTCATTGAGGCCGCCTGGTGGTTCCGCGAGGAGAGCGATCCTGCATCTCTTGGCGTCCCAGTCCAACCCAAAGATTGCTCCAGACGTTCTCGACCGCTTTGCGGCTGAGGTCCCGGAAGAAACAACCGCATTGCAGCTTCGAGGGCTCTTGATCCGTTGGGCACACCAGGTGAGGAACGATGTCGAGAAAAACCACAGACCGGCACGAATGATTTCGAAAATCCTCGATTCCCAATCGGCTTCGCCCACATCGTGCGAGGAGATTGCCAAGAGTGTGGCGCGAGAAATGAATGTCAACATGGAAACCTTGATCGGGCCCCTGCGCAAATCCAGTGTCGTGCGGGCGCGCGGCTTAGCCATGCTGCTCATGCGACAATTGACCCAGGAATCGTACGAGACGATCGGCGGTTTTTTCTCGGGCAGGGACCATACCACCGTCATGCATGCCTGCAGGAAGACCGAAGGTGACCTCGGTACCGACACGGAACTAAGCCGGATCCATGACCGAATCCGAGCCCGTTTTCTTCGCAACGGGTAAAAACGCTCTTGGGAAGATACGGGCTTCACCCATAGGCAACGCCACAAACCTACCGAAACTTGAGTGGGCGCATTTTTTCTCGTTGTTGATTATCATCATAAAGTCTCACCGGGATGACCCGTGATCCTCGCTAACCGGGGCATCACGATTCATGGCCCCGATGGACCTTCCTTGCTTCCTATCCCACTCAGCCGTCTCCCACCCAGCCGTCTCCCACCCAGCCGTCACAACAGTGACCCGAAATATCCATGAAGTCATCCGTCTTACGATCCCGTACTTTGTCTTCGAACCGTGTTGGACTTTCAGCCACCAGCCGTGCATCCCATGGTGCTCACTCACGCGGTTCCAGCCCCAATCCATTCCCAGCGATGTTCTTTCGGGCTGCGGGGAGGTTCTGCAGTGCAGCGACATTGTTCTTAGGCGTTGCCGGCGCTGCGGTCATGGTGGGGCATGGCTACGCGACCGCTGAGGAAGGCTTTGATCCAGCGCGGCTCGAAAAGACAACGGTGGTTTCCGGGCTCACCCAACCGATGGAGATGGCCATCGCTCCTGACGGAACGATTTATCTGATCGAACTCGCAGGACAAATCAAAGCCATCGATCCCGCAACCAATATCGTCAAGCCGGTCGGTCAAATCTCGGTCACCACGGCCCAGGAAAACGGATTGATCGGTATTGCGCTCGACCCTCAATTCGCAAAGAACCGCTGGATGTACCTTCAGTACTCTCCGCCCGAGTACTCGGGCCAGCACATCAGTCGTTTCCATGTTCGCGAGGATGGGACGATCGATATGGAATCCGAGGTCCTATTGATGAAGTACGAAGAGCAGCGTCAGGAATGCTGCCACCATGCTGGTTCCATGGAGTTCGGGCCGGATGGTTGCCTCTACATCGGCACCGGGGACAACACCAATCCGTTCGGGGATTCCCAAGGCTTTGCACCGATCGACGAGCGCGACGCTAAGGGGGCCTTTAATGCATTGCGAACGTCTGCCAATACCAAGAGCTACAACGGAAAAGTTTTGCGTATCAAACCGCTACCCGAGGGAGGATATGCGATCCCTGAGGGAAATCTTTTCCCTCGTGACGGCTCGATCGGACACCCGGAAATTTATGTGATGGGATGCCGTAACCCCTGGCGACTCAATGTCGACCAACGCACCGGTTTTCTCTATTGGGGGGATGTTGGTCCCGATGCTGGAGGGGATGGACAACGTGGCCCTCGCGGTTATGACGAAGTGAACCAAGCGAAAAAGGCTGGTAACTTTGGCTGGCCTCTGTTCATCGGAAACAATCGTCCGTACTTGCAAGTCGACTTTGCCAACGGTTCGATCGGCGATGCATTCGATCCAGGTAAGCCCCGCAATTTCTCTCGATTCAACACAGGCTCGGAAGCGCTTCCTCCGGCACAGCCAGCTTGGGTCTATTACCCAGCTGGTGAGACCAAAGAGTTCCCCGTGGTAGGTTCCGGCGGCAGGACCGCGTGCGCGGGCCCCGCTTATTACTTCGATCCAAATCTGAAATCGGAAACGAAATTCCCATCCGCATTGGATCGGACGGTTTTCATTTACGAATGGTCGCGAAATTGGATCATTGCGGTCCATCTCAATGAAGATTCCAGCATCGCATCGATGGAACGGTTCATGCCTAACGAAGCGTTCATTCGACCGATCGATCTGCAGTTCGATGCCCACGGATCCCTCTATATCATCGAGTATGGTGAAACTTGGGGAGTGAATCCTGATGCGAAACTGGTGCGAGTCGATTACCGAAGTGGCAACCGAGCGCCTCGAGCTAAGATTGCTGCCAGCGGTGTCTCCGGCCGCGAACCACTTACCTTGACCTTTTCCGCAGCGGAAGCCAGCGATAAAGATGGTGACTCGCTGGCATTCGTCTGGAGAAGTGTCAACTCTGCGGACTCGAAACAAACTCAAATCCTCGGTGATCGAAAGGAAGTGGATTGGACGTTTGAACAGCCTGGCGTTTACAACGTTCTGGTGGAGGTAACCGATCCGAGCGGCGCAAAGGATACGGCGGTTGTTCCTGTAATCGTCGGGAACTCGGTTCCTCAAGTCCAATTCGTAGAACCGAAGGATGGCGATTTCTACACCCCCGGTGAAAAGGTCTCCTACCAAGTCACCGTGACCGATATGGAGGATGGCTCCAGCGATCCAGAGATAGTCGATAAATCGGACTTGGAATTTATCGATGCTGCCGCTCCTGATCGTGTTAGCATCCAAGCCAACATGGTTGCCTCGGGGGCCTCGGCCAGCAAGGAAGACAATAGCCCTCCGGGATTGAAACTCATGCGAGGAAGCGATTGCTTCAATTGCCATGCGCTCGATCGCGCGATCGTCGGTCCGTCCTTCCTCGACGTCGCTAACAAGTACCGAGATCAAGCAGGCGCTATGCAGACATCCATCGATCGGGTTCTCAAAGGCTCCACGGGAGTTTGGGGAAAAGTTGCCATGCTTCCCCATTCCCAGCATACCCCCGAACAAGTCGCCCTGATGGTCGGATGGGTTTACTCAGCCCAACCCGACCCGACCTCGCAAAGCATGCGTGGGATGAAGAACCAAATCGATTTGACCGAACGAGCGGAGAATGCCGGAGCGAGCTTGCGATTGACCGCCCGCTACCAAGACCTCGGCCGGGAGCAGATTCCGTCCTTGGTTGGATCGACAACCATTGAGCTACGGCCTCGATTGCGTGAAGCGGAAACCGCGGATCAAATTCATGGAATGAAAGAGCTCGGTTCGCACAGCGCGGGCAACGGAAAATTCCTCGGAGCGATCGATCATGGCCACTACTTTGTGCTTCGCGATATCCCTCTCTCCGAAGTCAGTAAATTGACCTTCCGAGTCGCTTCGGCAGGGGGTGGCGGAGATATCGTCGTCCATGCCGGTGCCATCGATGGCCCTGTAATTGCCAAGGTCCATGTGAACGTCAATGGGAATTGGGAAGATTGGTACGAGGTATCATCCCCGGTATCCGACGCCCCGAAACGTGGCGATGTTTACTTCCAATGCATCAACCCGGACAAGCCCGGTGGATTGATGAACATCGATTCCATCCGGTTTGAGAAGTAGCCATACTTCCTGGGCCGCGCTAGCTGGTTCGCTTCATTTCTTTCCAAACATCGCGGATGATGTCGTCGAGCGCGTAGGTCGGTTCGTATCCAATCGCATTGCGGATACGAGTCAAGTCTGGAACTCTCCGCCGGATGTCTTCGAAGTCTTCGTCGTAGGCTTGTGCATACGATTGAAACTCGATGGATGCATCAGGATTGACGATTTGGACGACCCGTTTGGCCATCTCCAATATTGAAATCGGATTGTCGGATCCAATGTTGTAGATCTTGCCAAAGGCTTCCGCCGTAGACATCAACCGAACCACCGCGGAGACCACGTCGGCAACATGCGCGAAACAGCGTTCTTGCCGACCATCGTCATGCACCATCAACGGACGGCCGTGCATGGCTGCCGCGACAAAACGTGGCAATACCATCCCATAGGCCCCGGACTGGCGAGGGCCAACGACATTGAAAAACCGTCCGATCACGATCTTCATCCCAAGCTCACGTACGCATGCGAGGCACAGAAACTCGTCGATAGCTTTGCTCGCCCCATAACTCCATCGAGGCTTCGTTGTCGCACCGAAGACGAGATCGTCGTTTTCATTCCAAATCGGTTTGGGGTTCTTGCCGTACACTTCGCTGGTGCTGGCGAGGAATAGTGGAACCTCTCTCCCCGATTGATGCTGCCGGCGAAGTTCCTCGAGGAGCAATTGGGTGGGGTAAATGTTCCTATGGATCGTCTCGGTAGGTTGCTTGGCAATGAGAGCCACACCGACCGCAGCGGCCAAATGATACACCGCATCCACTCCGCGGCATGCCTCGCGCACGCGGTCAAGATCCCCCATGTCTCCTTCGATCAGGATCAAGTTCGGGTTGGAGGCAACTCTCTCGAGATTCCGACGCGCCCCGGTGCTGAAATCGTCGATGACCACGACCTCGTGCCCCTCGCGCAGGAACCGTTCGGTCAAATGCGAACCTATAAAACCACCACCGCCCGTAACGAGAAAACGCATGCAGCACGCAAAAACAAAATAGGAGACGCCAAAAAAGGACTTGCTAGCAACCCGCCTATTCTACTCGAATCCCATTTGGTGGCACCTTGGGTTCGCAGGCAACCACCCGCCCAAATGATAAACTTTGCCACCTTTTCCAGTTATGCCGTCAAAGGGTGCTAGCTGCCTGGAATCGTTTCACGCAAACCTGGCAAACTTTCCGATTCATGATTCCTGGGGTAAATTAACACCCTGCGTTTTGCTTCGCTCTGAGCGTTTTGCTTCGATCTGGGCGTTGAGACGCGGTGGAACGGTGGTCGGTATTGCACGGTGCTGTCTCGCGGGAACGTTATGTCAAAAGCCAACAATCGCAATCTTCAACAGTACACACTCGTCCAGAGGATCCGTCTCAATCGGCGCATCGCGGCGAAGAACAGAAGCGCTGAGCGGCAATCGATATTGGGCTGCGATTCATGGCGATTGATTCGGCGCGGATTGTTCGCTGCGATTTTGAGTTCTACCTGGATCTCGACGGCCGACGCACAGGTAAACCAAAAGCAACCGCCGGCCCAGACGAAACAGCCCCCGGCTCCGACCAAGCAACCTGGGTCGACTGCTCGCAAGATGTCAGAGCAAGAAAAGAAGATTGAGCGAGCTCGCTCGTTGTACGCGGATGCTGCCAACGCCCAGAACAATGGTGCTTATTCGGTTGCGATCGAACTCTGGAACAAACTGATCGCCGAGCATCCCGACCAACCACTGGTTTCGAGCGCTCGATACTTCCTGGGTGTTTGCTACCAAGAGCAAGAATCCCCCGACTATCCCAAAGCGATTACGGCATTCCGAAAAGCGCTCGAGGACAGCAGCCTCAAGGAACGGGAAGAGTCGCTGAACAATTTGGGTTGGTGCCTCTATCAGTCGGGGATCGCGGATGGCAAAGCGGACCAAGCATTGCTCGCGGACGCATCAAAAACGTTTGCCGTGCTCCTCGAAAAATACCCGGATAGCAGTGTTGCCGACAAAGCGATGTTCTATGCGGGGGAGTCCGAGTCTCGACTAGGCAATCTCGAAAAAGCCATCAGCTACTACAACCAACTGGTCCAGAGCCGGGCATTGGCTCAGTCTCCTGTTCGCCCCGATGCGATGTTTGCGCTTGGGTTCTCCTATGAAGAGGCGAAGCAACCGAAACTCGCAACGGAAACGTACGAGGCTTTTCTCGCTGCATACCCGAAGAACGCTCAAGGCATCGATGCCAACATTCGTTTAGCGGAACTCGCGTTGCAAGGGAATCGGGCGGAGCAAGCGGTCACGCTGTTTGCGAAAGTGATTCAGATGCCGGAGTTCAAGGGAACTACGCTCGCGGACTACGTCTATTATCGGTACGCGTTTGCACTGGCGAAGACTGGTCAATTCGCTCAGTCGGCGCAGGCTTACCAAAAGTTGTCAGAGCTGTTTCCCAAATCGCAGTACGCGATGAACGCGGCGCTCGCCACAGGCCAGACGCTGATGCGGGACAAGAAGTACGACGATGCCTTGCGATCGTTCGAACGGCTGCTCTCCGCGAAAGATGAACGAGCTGCCGAAGCATCGCACTGGATTTGCCAAATTGCGATCCTTCAGAATCGCCCCAAGGACGCCGTACCTGTCGCCAGGGAAGCATTGGATTGGACTTCGAAATGGGATGTAAAGACGCTGTCCCCTTCCGCGAAGAACATGATCGCCATGCTCAAGATGGATTTGGCGGATGGTCTGTATGCTACCGCCGACGGCAAGGCGGAAGCACGCAAGCTGTACGAGCAGATCGCTGTCGAATACATGGATCTCCCCGTCTCGCCTCGAGCCACTTACAACGCTGCCTTTGCTGCCCTCCAAGCCGGCGATCACGCCGAAGCACAACGGTGGAGCGAGGCCTTTGCGAAACGGTTCGCCAACGACGATTTGGCCTCGGACGTTGCGTATGTACGGGCTGAATCACTGTTGCAACTCTCTCAGCCCGAAGCAGCCGCGACGGCTTTTGAGCAACTGATCAACTCGGCAAGCAACCATCCATCGGTTCCCGCTTGGGAATTGCGATTGGCGACAGCACTGTACCTTGCGGGTCAGTTTGACAAGTCCATCGAGCAAGCGGCAAAGACACTCAATCGGAACCCCGATCCCTCGACTCGAGCTGAGGCTCTGTTTGTCCAAGGTGCCTCGTTCCTGAAACTGCAAAAACTTCCGGAATCGATCAAAGCGCTCAACGATTCGGTGGCGGCGAATGCAGCATGGGCTCAAGCCGACGAAGTTCTATTGCTGCTCGCCCAAGCGCTCGATGCCAACCAAGACAAAGAGAACGCTAAGAAGACTCTCGAGCGATTGCTGAAAGACTTCCCCAACTCGCGATTCCGCCAGCAAGCCGAGTTTCGTTTGGGACAACTCTCGGCATTCGCCGGACGTTACCAAGACGCCGTCGTGTGGTTCGACAAGGTCCTCGCGCAATCCACCGATCCTACATTGCTCGATTATGTGCGCTACGACAAGGCATTTGTTTTGATCCAGGACAACCAGTTCGCCCCTGCGATTGAGTTGCTCGATACCGTGTTGTCGGTCAGCAAGAACGCAAATCTCATCCGAGAAGCCAAGATCGCTAAAGGGATTTGCTTGCGGAAAACGGACAAGCCTCAAGAAGCCGCAGCGTTGCTGAGCGAATTGCTTGGGACCCAAATTCCCGAAGACTCCCGTTCCAAAGTGCTCTACGAACTAGGACTCTCCTATGCGATGTCTCAGCAGCCGAAAAATGCTGCGGAGGCTTTCGAAAAAATTGTGCAATCATCCCCGAGCTACAACCTCATTGATCGCGTCTATTTTGAATTGGCATGGGCCTACAAAGCCCTCGGCGATACCACGAAGGCGAACGAAAACTTCCTCGCGATCACCGAACGATTTCCAGATAGTCCGCTCGCCGCTGAGTCTTCGTTCCATGTAGGCCAAGCCGAATTCGAGAATGCGAAATTCGATCGGGCTGTGAAGGCGTACACGGTGGCTGCGACCAAGACGGCCAACGCCGAGTTGCAGGAAAAGTCACTGTACAAGCTCGGTTTGTCCTTGTTCCAGCAAAAGGAGTTCGCCAAGGCATCGCAGCAATTTGCCAAGCAGTTGGATGCGTTCCCCAAGGGAGAATTGCAAGTCGATGCACGATTGATGGTCGCGGAATGCTCGTTCAAACAAGAGCAGTTCTCGGCCGCGTGGCCTCAATACGAAACCGCCCGCCGTGCGCTCGAGTCGATGAGCGATTCGAGTGGGATCAATGATCAAGTCAAATCAATGATTTACCTGCACGGAGCTCAGTCTGCTCGCGAGCTCAAAAAATGGAACGACGTCGATGCGTGGGTTGCTCGCATGCAAGCCGTCGTGCCTGGCTCAAATCTCGAGCCGATCGGGAAGTATGAACAAGCGTTCGCGAAGCAGAATTTGAAGAAGAACGACGAAGCGGTGAAACTCTATTTGGAAGTCGCCGAAGACCAACGCAATGAATTGGGTGCTCGATCGCGATTCATGATTGGTGAGGTCTATTTTGCCGATCGCAATTTCGCAAAGGCTATCTCAGAGTTTCAAAAGGTAATGTACGGCTACGGGGGCACCCAAGCACCGGACGACATCAAAAACTGGCAAGCCCGATCGGCATTCGAGGCGGGCCGGTGTTCGGAAGTGGTGATTTCAGATCTCTCCGGAGAACGCCGCAGGAAAGCGGCAGACAACGCCAAAAAGTTCTATCAGTTCATTGTGGAGAACCATCCCCAGCACAGCTTGGCAAAACAAGCCGCCGAACAAATCGCAACCCTGAGCAAGTAAACAAAAGGCATGCAAATCAGCGGTCGAGCTCAGCCTCGGTTTTCTGTCCATGCAATGCTGAGCATCCCATAAACCGAGGCTGATCCATTCCGGTGGGTGGCTGAGTTTTTCTAATCTCAAGTCGACGCGGACACTTCACTGGAGTACGATGGGGCTTCGGTGTCCTTCCGTTCGGTCTTCATGTCGCAACCGCATTTTGCCTTCTGAGATTACGATGAAGAAGTCTTATTCGCAGCCATTACGGTCTACAGGTCGTCCCCAAAGCAGGCGTGTCGGGATTGAGCGACTCGAAAGTCGCTCTTTACTGGCCGGAGATCTATTTCACAATTTTGTGACACCTGAGGATGCAGATGGGAGTGGCTCCATCGATCCACTTGATGCTTTGGTCGTGGTCAACCAACTCAATCAAAGTTTGAATTGGACTACCGGGGCGACCAGTACCGATGGGCTGACACGGTTTGTCGATGTTGATGCTGATGATGTGCTAACACCACTCGATGCATTGGTAGTTATCAATCACATCAATTCAGTCCCGTCGGATAGAATCCACGGTTTACGAGTCAGCGACGTCGATGTTGACCGACGGGTTGGAAAGATCGAGTGGGCGATTGCAAACCATGTATTGCCGCCAAACATTACGATGGACGATGCCGAGTGTGTCTTGGCAACACTTCGATCAGGTGGTCGCCCTGAATTAGGTGACCGAGTGCTGGATGGACAATTGCAATGGAAGCAAGATGTGTTTCCCGGAGTCGGAGACCCAACTAAAGACCGCGGTGGTGACGCAACGTCTGGGGGCGAAATGCCTCAGGTAGACCGATGGATCGATGCGGTCTCGAAGCGACTATCCGCATTTGGTGTAGCGACAAACGTGATCACAAAGCTTTCGAGCGAGATCGAACAGGTTGCTCAAGATGGCAGTCCAATGAGTCTCGATGCGATCGGTCGGCGTCTCAGCGAGTTAGGGGTTGATGTCGCTGCCGTTTTCCCGCAACTCAATCATTCCGTTAAGCCAGACGTGCCAGACCGGCCGGAACAACCTGACAACCCAATCATGCCGGCAATCATGGTCACAGAGCCGATCGCCGATTCAATCCTCGCACGTTTAAAGAATGCCAGCGTCGATGAAAAGGTGATCGAAATCCTATCCAGAGAAATTTGGGATGCGATTCGCGCAGGGACCCCGATGGACTTACTCAAAGTTCGTGAGCGTCTTGAAGAACTCGGTGTCGATTGGGAGACTCTAGGTCCGCCACCGAGCAATACGGCGGTACGCCATCCTGTCGTTGAATGGAGTGATCTACTTGAGAAGCTTCAACCGCTGATGGGACGTTTAAGTATAAAGCGCGAGGTTTTGGCGACAATTTCGAGGGAAGTTCGGGACGCGGCCTCAAACGGAAAGCCTATGGACTCTGAGCAGATCATCGATAGGCTCTCTGCACTCGGTGTTCCTGTGCGCGGAATTCAGTTCACGGTTTGATACCACGGCATAGTTTGTGGCGTGTGAAACTAGGAAGCCAGCGGACAGAAAGCGGGATCCGCGACGGTTTCCACTCGGTATTCATGTCCGAGAGGTTCTTGAAGAACTGGCATTTTTCCTCTGAGTTACTAAGTTTACGCCGAGGAACTTGGGCAACACGCTACGAACCTGTCAGGCTATCTCTGCGAGGCCACTATCTCCTGCGATGCCACTATCTCCTGCGATGCCACTATCTCCTGCGATGCCACTATCTCCTGCTATGCCATCGGTGACGACAATATGTCCGTAACCGTGCGTCTCGGGATGACGGTGACAGCAATCGATGCATTACTGCAATGGGTAGAAGACGTCGCTACACCACGACTGCCGGACGTGGCGGACCGGCATCGGGAGAACTTGTCGGATCGCAACAACGAGGGGCAGCATCCCGCGCATTCCATCAAGAAACGTTGAGCATCTTGGCAAGGGCACGCAAAGCCAACTCCCAAGGTGGACGGGTTTGCAGGTAGGTCTCCCACCAGTCCATCATGGTGGGGATCAATTGCGAATGGGGATCCATTCCTTTGGGGACAGCGATCTGCCAGTTTTCGATGGCGAGTTCGACGGTGGCTTCATCGCAACGGCTTAACTCGAGAACCTCCGCCGCGGCGAGCGTGGGTGGGAGCATGGCGATTGGACCGAGTTTGCCCGCGAGTCCTGGTCCGAGGAGGTCGCTGAATCGAGGTAGATCCAATTGCAATTGGGAAATGAGCCATGCCAAGCGGACGACTTCGGGAAGTTCCGCCATGGGGTTGGTCAGTACCGCTTCGATCCTGACCAAGTTCTGGTCAATGTGCGAGACTCCATCACCGCCGAGGATCGGTTGCAAGGCGATGGCGCGGCACTCGGAGACCATCAACGCTTTTTCCGTCACTCGTCCGATATGAGCCATCAAGCCGGAACCGAAGCCGAGCCAATGGTCTTGCAACGGGCGCAGTCGGAGCGGGGTTTGTTCAAGGTATTTCGGAAAGAGAAGTTTGAATGCGGCTTCAACATCGGTGATCAGCCCGGAAAGTTGATTGACATTGGTTGCGGGGACCAGGCCGCCGATACGCTTGCGCAGAACCAACGCAGCGAGTTCGTGATTGGAGTCGATGGCGGCTCCCGTGGCGATTAATTCCTTCCAAAAACGGTCGGACTCTGAGGCGGCAATGCCATCGATCCAGCGTCCCAATCGGTCTGCGTATTCTCCCATGCCTTGGCTGACGGTTGGGTCAACGACCCGACTGGGGAATCGATAGCAAGCTTCGGCGGCGTGCAAAGCGCTTGGCGACGCGTTAAAAAGCCATTGTATCTGCATGAATGCGTGTTCCGAGGGATACTTTTCCGTGGGCTACTTTAGGTGCATTGCTGCAAGTTGCATTACCAAGTTGCATTACTTGGGATCGCGGCTGGCCATTTGTTCGGTGATCCAGCCTTCGAGTTCTTTCCAATCGACCGGCGGCAATTTGCTCAGGTCGGGACGGAGGGATACGGCGTCATGGATGTAGACGTGATGGATTTCTTTTTGGTCGCGGTCGGTGTTCCAGTGAAGCAGGATGCGAACGCAGGACATCAGCGAGCCTGGGACTTCGACTTCGTAGCCGCAGAGCAAAGGAACATCGAGCCATCCGAGTTGCCGCGCCGCGAGAGCGGGGAACTCCGCGTCGAGGTCCCGGGTGACGGTAAAGATCGCGCTTGCGATGTCCTTGGGGTCGATCCCATTTCGGCGAATAATCAAGGCCAACAGTTGGCGAGTCGCTTTAAGAATCGCATCCCGCGAGTTAGCTTCGACGGTCGTCGCACCACGAACACCTCGGCATGAAATGCCTGCGGCCATATCCCAGAGTCCTTTTCAAATCCAAAGCTTTGTCGAAAATCGTGGAGTCACGCATTCCTTGCCAAGGAAGCCCAAACCGAGGGAGCCCTAGCCAAGGGAGCCCTAGCCAACGAAGTCTTAACCCAAGCAGCGCCTGACGGATAGGGGCCACTGACCGATCCGGTTTCCGAGTATACTTCAATCCATGCAAATCGACGACGCCAATCCCTCAACCACACTTCCCATCGAGTCGGGGCTTCCCCCTGAGTTGGATCCTCGCGAATTTGTCTTTCTGATCGTGGACAACGATCCGGCGCATGCGAGGGCCATGACCGAGAGTTTGGAACGTGTTGGCTACCGATGCCATGTCGCCACCAGCGGGCCCGATGGCAAAAAAATGCTGGAGCAAAACACCTACGATGTCGTGATCACCGATTTGGTCATGAACGATGTCGACGGGATGCAAATCTTGGCGTTGTCCAAGCAATTGCTGCCTGAAGCCCAAGTCGTGATGGTGACCGGGCATGCAACGATTACCAAGGCGGTTGAGGCCATGCAGTTGGGGGCTTTCAATTTCCTTGAGAAGCCGATCACACCGAACCGATTGCGGGCAATCGCGGCCAAAGCCGTCGAATCGGTCCAGTTGAAGCAAACCAATATCGAGCTTCGGCGTCGCTTGGATGAAAAATTCGGCTATGAAGGGATTGTCTTCGCAAGCCCCCAAATGCAGCACCTGATCGATCGGCTCAAGCGAATTGCGCCGACGGATGCGACCGTGCTGATCACCGGCGAAAGCGGTACCGGGAAGGAGATGATTGCGCGGGCCATCCATCAAAATAGCCCGCGAAAAGCCAAGCGAATGGTCGCCCTCAACGTTCGGGCTGTCTCAGAGAATTTGGTCGAGAGCGAATTGTTCGGACACGTTCGCGGTGCGTACACCGATGCAGTTACCGATCGCGAAGGAGCCTTCCAGTACGCAGATGGTGGGACGCTGTTCCTCGACGAAGTCGGTGACATGCCGATGAGCACGCAGATCAAACTGCTGCGGGTTTTGGAAGAACATCAAATCACCCGGGTTGGGGACAATAAGCCGATCAAGATCAACGTGCGGCTGATCTCGGCCACCAATAGACCCCTAGAGAAATTGATCGACGATGGGCTCTTCCGCAACGATTTGTACTATCGGATCAAGGTCGTAACGGTTCATCTGCCGCCCCTTCGGGAACGCCGCGACGACATCATTCCCCTCATGGACCACTTTCGAAAGCAGTTTATCCGTCGGCACAATCGAGGGCCGTGCAACTTTTCACCGGCGGTTACTCGCAAGTTCTATGCTTACGATTGGCCCGGGAATATTCGGCAACTGCGTAATTTTGTAGAGACCATGGTCGTCCTCGACACCGATGGCAAACTCGATATCGATGATTTGCCACCGGAACTATCCGATCCCACGCCGTTGCTCGAGTACCATCCTTCCGTAAGCTCGGCTGCGAATCTCTCCACCCGCGCGATGGAATCGGCGAGCACTTCCGAGCCGGTTGCGAACGCGTCGCATGGGCTCGGCAGTGGGAAAGCGTCTGAAGGTCCCAACGAATTGGTAGGGCAAACGATGGACTCGATCGAGCGATGGGCCATCGAGGAAACCCTTAAGCTCACGGCGGGCAACCGAGAGGAAGCCGCGAAAATACTCGATATCGGAGCTCGAACCCTCTATCGTAAACTCGATAAGTACAAGCATGAAGACGAGTAGCGAACCGCTCCGGACATCCTGGATCCTATCGGAGATTCCATCATAGAAGCCGACGATGAGCTTTGCCTTTGCTTCCATGTCTCATGGAGAAAAGTTCTCAACTACCTTCGTGTCCACAGGATTCGAACCCCCAGTCAATTGCACGAATGCGGAGGGGCTGGAACGGGTTGTGGTTGGTGTCGCAAGCAATTGGAACGCTTGACGGCTCTCTGCGCCGAGAATCCTCCACGTCCCGACGCGATCGATGAATGGCTTAGGCAGCAAACCCCCAATAAGAAAAAGTACTCCCAAGGGCGTGAGGTCTACCGAGCGATGAAAGACGCGGTCGGGGATGGGGGAAAGCCCGTCAATCCGCCGACTGTTCCACCAGATCATCTCCTATCCGCCCCCGATATTCCACCGAATGAATCGGCTCACTGACCTTTAAAAAACGGGCGCGAGCACCAACGGTATCGAACTGAGCGAAAGCGATGCGACGAATTGTCGCGAATCGGCGCGATGTTCGAGAAAACCAACAGAATGCGTTGAAAACCGTCGATGCCACAGCGTCCGGAACGCATTGTTTTTCGTGGCCATCTTTTGCGAACCACGGGTAGTTAGTACACTTCGTGGTCGTCAGGAGATGCGCTTTTAGTGGCGCGGCAAAGGTTGCCGTCCATCGCACCTGCATCAACCGTATCGATTTTTACGCCGATACTCGTTTTCCAAATATGTCCCAACGATTCCTATTCCCCAGATGGACCAATAAATTTTTGGCCCTTTTGGGTGTATTGATCCTCGCCGGCGGTGCCTACGCGAGCGTTTTGTTCTTGGGCGTAACGAGCCCAGAAACTCTTAACACGGGGTACCGACCACTCCAACCGGTTCCTTTCAGCCATGCGTTGCATGCTGGGGAATTGAAGATGGATTGCAAGTACTGCCACGTTTCGGTCGACAAATCGGCTCATTCGCAGATTCCGGCCACGCAAACGTGTATCAACTGCCACAGTCCAAAGACGGCGGCTGGGGCTCCAAAGTTGTCGGCGATCCATTCGGAATCTCCGAAGTTGAAGCCTGTGCGGGAGAGTTGGCGGACTGGGGAGTCGGTCGACTGGGTCCGGATTCACCGGTTGCCCGACTATGTCTATTTCAATCATTCGGCGCACGTGAACCGCGGTGTATCCTGCGTTACGTGCCACGGTCGAGTGGATCAAATGGACATTGTGTACCAGGCCAAGAATCAATCGATGGCTTGGTGTTTGGACTGCCACCGTAATCCTGAGCCTCACCTTCGGCCAGTGGAAGAGGTGACCAATTTGGCTTGGTCTGCAGGAAGCGAAGAAAAACAATTGGCGCTCGGCAAAGAGCTGAGAGCAGCGAACAATATCAATCCTCAAACGAATTGCGCGGTTTGTCACCGATGAGTCTATCTGGGACCGAACACAGAACTCGGTATTTTCGCAGCCTAGACGAGCTTCAGAAAACACCAGAGTTCGAACAGTTTCTTAGTCGTGAATTTCCTCAAGCGGCATCGGAGTTTCCCGAAGGGGTTTCTCGCCGGCGCTGGTTGCAGTTGATGGGTGCGTCTCTCGCGCTCGGCGGGCTTTCGGGTTGCCGGTACAATCGCGAAGAGGTTGCAGCCTTTGTGATGCGGCCAGAAGGTCGTATACCCGGTATCCCGGAGCACTTTGCGACGAACTTTGAATGGGCTGGGCGCGTGGTGCACGCGTTGGTGGCAAACCTGGACGGGCGTCCGGTCAAGGTCGATGGTAACCCGGAGCATCCGGCGTACGCCAACAGCCAATCCAAGGAGTTCGCGGCGAACAAAAAGCTCGCTTCTGCGGGGTCTGATGTTTTCACCCAAGCCTCGATTTTGTCGCTCTATGACCAAGACCGAGTCGAGTTGGTGCTGCAGCGCGATGCAGCGGAAGCGAAGCCTAAGATCGCTAACTCGGATATTCTCGAAGATCGCGATGACAGCTGGGCTGCATTTATGCAGTACCTCGGGTCGGCCTCCGGGCGTCTCGGCGATGGCAAGGGGTTGGCGATTCTTGTTGAGCCCTCACGCAGTCCGTCGCGACGTCGCGTGTTGGCGGACGTTCTGAAAAAGTACCCCGCGGCTACGGTCGTGCGGTACGAATCGGTTTACACCGGGAATGTTTCCAAGGCTCTCGATGCGGTCGGCGCCGTTGGGACGACCATGAGCTTTGACTTGGATCAAGCCAAAGTCATTGTTTCGCTGGATTCAGATTTGTTTGGCTCTGATCCAAATGCGGTTCATTACGCTCGGCAGTTCGCAAATCATCGGTCTCCTAGTGGTCCGTGGATGAATCGGCTGTATGTGGCTGAGTCGCAGTATTCGGTGACCGGCACAGCGGCGGATTTCCGTCTTGCGGTTCAGTCGTCTCAGATTGCTGCGTTGCTTCGAGGAATCGAAGAAGCGATCGATGCGGGGACGATTGTCGAGGACAAGGAGGAAGGCAAGAGCTACGACAAACTCACGGAAGCAGAGAAGGTTTCTCGTGTGGTCGAGTCGATTGCGAGTGATTTGCTGGCGAACAAGGGGGCGGCGGTGCTGAGCGTTGGTTCGCACCAGCCACTGAATGTTCAAGTTGCCGCGCTTCGCATCAATGCCAAGCTTGGGAATATCGGTAAGACTCTGTTGCTGCATGAGATCCCGAATGAGCTCCAAGGTGTTGCCTCGGTCAAGCTCGATGATTTTGTGAACCGGGCTGGGGATTTCGATAAGCTCTGGATTTTTGCACCGAACCCTGTGTTCTCCGTCGCGGGGGATGTCGATCTCGCGGGCGCGATGAAGCTGATTGGTGATAAGAATGGGGATGTCGTCTACCTCTCGAACTACGACGATGAGACCGCGCAGTACGCTCGGTGGGTTGTTCCCGAGACGCATCCGTTGGAGGCCTGGGGGGATGTGCGTGGATTCGATGGCACCTACGGGATTTGCCAACCAACGATCGACCCCTTGCTCAGTGGAAAGAGTGCGATCGAGGTGATGTCGATGCTCGCCGGGTTGCCGGTAGTGGACGGGCAGACCATTGTTAAGGAGACGGCGGCTGCGATTGCCGGTGGCAAGCTCGATGATCGCACTTGGCGTGAGTCGCTGCATGCTGGGTACATGCCGAATACGACTGCCAAGCAGTACATGGGTGAGATCAAGGCGGACGTCAAGGTTTTGATGGCCGACAAGCTGACCACCCGCAACTACGAGCTTCCGGACAGTGGCGTACAGCTAGGGTTGGACAAGGCGAATCTTGAAGTATTGATTTTGCCGAGCGATACGATCTATGACGGCCGTGTGGGTAACAATGGTTGGTTGCAGGAGTGTCCGGCGCCAGTGACGAAGCTCGCGTGGGATAACGCGGCGATTTGTTCTCCTTCGACTGCGTCCCAATTGGGGCTGAAGCAAGGTGAGTTGGTGTCGTTGCAATTGGGGGATGCGAGGGTCAAGCTTCCTGTGTTCTTGGTTCCTGGTCACGCAGAAGGTTCCTTTACCGTGAACCTGGGCTATGGACGGATCAAGGAGTATGGGGCATCGATCGCCGGTGCAGTCGGCACGAATTTGGCTCCGTTCCGTCGATGGAATCAAGCGGCAATTTATACGGGTGTGTCGGCGATTTCGACCAGAGAGCCTTATCGTTTGGCGACCAGCCAAGACCACTTTGCGATGGATGATCTCGGTATGGGGGAAACCGCAAAGCGGGCTCCTCAGTTGATCCGAGAAGGCACCCTGCACGAGTACAAAGAAAAGCCAGATTTCACCAAAGCTATTGTCGAGCACCATTTTGAGAACAATTCCCTGTGGCAAGAGCCCAAGGTGGATGAGAATCACAAGTGGGGCATGGCGATCGACTTGAACAAGTGCGTCGGTTGCAACGCCTGCGTGGTGGCTTGCCAAGCGGAAAACAACGTTCCGATCGTTGGTAAGGAGCAGATGATTCGCGGCCGTGAGATGCATTGGCTCCGAATCGATCGCTACTTCCAAGCGGACGTCGATCCGAACTCATCGCTGGCGAATTTGCACACCCCAGTCGATCCCAAAGTTGTCATGCAACCGATGGCGTGTGCGCATTGTGAGACGGCACCGTGCGAGGAAGTTTGCCCTGTTGCGGCGACGGTTCACACCGAGGAAGGTATCAATGCGATGGCTTACAACCGTTGCATCGGTACTCGGTACTGCGCGAACAACTGCCCCTACAAAGTGCGGCGGTTCAACTACTTCAATTACAACACCGAGTACGGATATTTCTACGGTTGGCAAGACAAACGCGAGCAGGCTTCGAAGAAGTTGCAGTCGTTGGTTTTGAACCCGGAAGTAACGGTGCGAGGTCGAGGTGTTATGGAGAAGTGCACGTACTGCATCCAGCGTGTGCAGAACGGCAAAATCTACAGCCGATCCAAGGGTGACGGTCTTGTTCACGACGGCGATATCCAGTCGGCTTGCCAGCAAGCGTGCCCAACGGGTGCGATTGTTTTCGGCGATTTGAACGACAAAACCAGTCGCGTGTATCAGTTGCACAATGACTCCAGGGCTTATGCGGTTCTCGAAGAACTGAACATCAAGCCACGAACGTTGTATCTCTCGCGAATCCGCAATATTCCAAAGCGGCTCGCAACCCATAGTCAGCTCCATCCTTCGAGACCGGGGGAAGAGGGCAATCACGAAGACCACTCGCATTCATCAGGTGACCATGGCCACCATAGCTAGTTCCTACAATCCGAGAGAAATCGACAACACGAACGACATTCCTGGTCGTCGTGCACCACTGATCACCGGGAATCAAACCTACACCTCGGTGACCGAGATGGTTTGCCGAGTGGCCGAGGATCCTCAGCCGAGGATTTGGTGGATCCTGTTTGGGTTCTCGTCGCTCACGGCGGTGATGTTTTTGTCCTTGATCGCCTTCTTGATTTACAAGGGGGTTGGTATCTGGGGTAACATGAGCCCGGTGTTCTGGGCGTGGCCGATCGTGAACTTCGTGTTCTGGGTCGGTATTGGTCACGCGGGTACGCTGATTTCTGCGATCTTGTTTTTGTTCCGTCAGAACTGGCGGACGAGCATCAACCGTGCGGCGGAAGCGATGACGATTTTCGCGGTTATCTGCGCCGGGATATACCCTGGGATTCACGTCGGTCGTGCTTGGCTCGCGTTTTGGTTGTTGCCTTACCCCAGTTTGAACCTCTGGATGTGGCCTCAATTCCGTAGCCCGCTGCTGTGGGACGTTTTCGCGGTCGGTACCTACGCATCGACGTCGCTGGTGTTCTGGTATATGGGGATGATCCCCGACTTGGCAACGTACCGCGATCGGAGCAAATCGCCCTTTCGCCGGATGGTTTACAGTCTGCTCTGCTTGGGTTGGACTGGATCGTCCCGTCACTGGTTGGTTTACGAAAAGGCGTACACGATTTTGGCAGCATTGGCAGCACCGCTGGTTCTTTCGGTGCACACGGTGGTCAGTTTCGACTTCGCCGTTTCGCAGCTTCCAGGCTGGCACACGACGATTTTCCCACCGTACTTCGTTGCGGGTGCAATTTTCTCCGGCTTTGCGATGGTGGTGACTTTGTTGGTTCCGATGCGGAAGATTTACAAGCTCGAGAATCTCATCACCCTTCGGCACTTGGATAACATGAACAAGATCATCCTGGCCACGGGGTCGCTGGTTGGTCTAGCTTACGGCACAGAATTCTTCATGGCGTGGTATAGTCAAAATCAGTACGAGAGCTTTACGTTTATCAACCGAGCATTCGGGCCGTATTGGTGGGCTTACTGGATCATGGTCACCTGCAACGTAATTTCGCCGCAGTTGTTTTGGTTCAAGTGGATGCGGACCAACGTCGTTGCGATGTGGGTCGTTTCGATCTTCGTCAATATCGGGATGTGGTTCGAGCGGTTTGTGATCACGGTGACCTCCCTGAGTCGCGACTTCTTGCCAGCTTCGTGGGGTTACTACAACCCGACGATGTATGACGGATTGATGTTCTTCGGCAGCTTTGGTGTGTTCATGACACTTTACTTGCTCTTCTGCAAGTTCCTTCCAACGATCGCGATCTCGGAAGTGAAAGGTGTCATGGCTGCTTCGGAGCATGCCGCCCACGTCGAAGCTGAATTGCTGGGTGAGGCTCACGGCCATGGTCATCATGGGGCGGGGCACTAGAACGATATAGATGGTAGTTTCGGAGGAATCCCGAGGCTGCCGGAATCAAGCGGGGAAACCTGCGGAATAAAAAGCGATCGCTTGAGCTCGGGCAAATCCGAGCGAAGCGAGCAGAAAACCATAAGATACGATTGGGCGCGGATACAACTCGATAACCATTATGAGTGAACACAAGCCACGAAAAACCAGTGAACCGAAGCCACCACGTTCGACGGGGTGGGTTGCGGAGTTTTCCAACGAGCATGCGTTGCTCGAAGCGGCTCGCAAGGTTCGTGATTCCGGGTACACCAAGACCGATGCATTCACACCATTTCCGGTGCATGGAATCGATGAGGCTCTCGGTATCAAGCCGACGATTTTGCCATTCATCGTTTTGTGTGCGGGTACGACGGGACTGTTGACCGCTCTGCTCATGCAGTGGTGGATGAATGGTGTTGACTACAAGTACATCATTTCGGGCAAGCCCTTCGGGATCACGCCCGCCTCGATTCCAGTTTCGTTTGAGTTGACCATCCTTTTCTCCGCGTTCACGTCGGTGCTGGGGATGTTGGCCCTCAACGGATTGCCACGGTTGAGCAACCCTATTTTCACCAATCCGCGATTCGACCGAGCGACCGATGATAGGTTTTTTCTGTACGTCGATGCGGGTGATCGGTATTACAACCGCGAATCGGTCAAGGAGCTGCTTTCGTCGGCTCATCCGGAGTCGCTCGACGAAGTGATGGAAGATCCATCGCCGACCACGTTGCCACGACCGATTTGGTTGGGATCGTTGCTGCTCGTGCTGGCCGGGTTGATTCCCGCAATGATCGTGCTGAACATGCGTGCAGGATTTAGCGACCTGCCTCGATGGCACGTCTTTTTCGACATGGACTTCCAGCCCAAGAAGAAGCCGCAGCAAACGACCACGATTTTCGCCGATGGACGGACCATGCGTCCTCAGGTTGAGGGAACGATCGCCCGGGGCCAATTGACCGAACAAGACCCATTTTACTTGGGTTGGGACCCATCCAAAGTCACCTTGGCGGAAGTCCGAAATCCGATCCTAGTATCGACCCAAGACCCAGCAGCACAGGACCCAGCTCCTGCACAGGACCCAGCTCCTGCTGCAGACTCCCCCAAGTCGGAAGTGGTAGTGGAGACGAAGCCTGCGGACGCGGCAACGGAGCAAAAGCCAGCGGATCCTGTGGCTGTGCCCCCTGCGCAGACCGCTGCTGCACCTGCGGCGGGAGCCGTTCCGAACTTGCCATGGATCGATCGTTTACCGATCGCAGCGGACGAAGAGCATATGAAGCTTGGCAGGACCAAGTATGAGATCTATTGCTCGACGTGCCACGGGTACTCAGGGTTTGGTGATGGGTTGGTAGCGCAACGCGCCGCGAGTTTGCTCCAGGACACTTGGACGCCACCGTCATCCCTTCACTTGGATCGCGTTCAAAAGCAGCCTGTGGGTCAGATTTTCCACACGATTTCCAAAGGCCAAGGCAAGATGGCATCCTACGCGTCGTCGCTGACTCCGAAGGAGCGTTGGGCGATAGTGCTGTATGTCAAGGCGTTGCAGCGATCGCGCAATGCAACGATCGAGGATGTACCTGTTGAAGATCGAAGTAAGTTGAGCGAGGCCAAGTAGCCCCACACGGCAATGCATGGCTCACGAGGCTGTGCGATGACGAGTCCAATCAAGCAATCACACATCCATTTCGCAATAACCGTTAGCAACAATTCCATGAGCCTTCAATACGACAAAGAAACCATAGTGCTGCCAAGCCAGTGGAAGAACAAGTCGCCGATCCTGTTTGCTGCAGGACTCGCCTTGTTGGTGACCGGGGCTGTGTTTGCGCTGTTCACGCAGGGTGCTGATAAATCGGATGGCGTAGCCGCGTTCAAGTTCGTGACGCATTCGTACTTGGCGAACTTCATGTATGTCATGACGATCGCCTTGGGCGCTTTGTTCTTTATCTTGGTTCAATTCGTCGCCCGTGCTGGGTGGAGCACTTCGATTCGTCGGATTGCCGAATTGATCATGTCCACCATCCCTTTTTTAGCGGTTCTCTTCCTTCCGATCATCGTTTTGCTGTACGCCAATAGCGATGCGCTCTACGAGTGGAATGTGAGGGAGAATGTCCACAGCAGTGTGATCAAAGCCAAGATCGATGTGGGGTACTTGACCAAGAACTACTTCACATTGCGTGCTGCTTTGTATTTCGGATTGTGGGCCCTGATGGGGGCTTGGTTCTACTCCCAGAGTCGCAAGCAAGACGAATCTGGGGATATTGAGCATTCGCTGCTCCGGCAAAAGTGGAGTGGGCCGTGCATCATGATTTTTGCCCTCTCGGCGAGCTTTGCGGCCTTTGATTGGGTGATGAGCATCGACGCTGACTGGTTCAGCACCATTTTTGGCGTGTATCTCTTCGCCGCTGGGATGATGGCCTTTTTTGCGACAATGATTCTGATCAATGCGGGTCTGCAAAAGGCAGGCAAGCTTCAGAATTTGGTCTCCGTGGAGCATTTCCATGACATGGGCAAGTTCATGTTCGGGTTCATCATGTTTTGGTCGTACATCGCATTCTCCCAGTTGCTTCTGTACTGGTACGGGAACATACCGGAGGAGACGTATTGGTTTGCGGTACGTTTGAAGGATGGATGGCAGTACTTGTCCTACGGGTTGATCCCGTTGCACTTCGCCATTCCTTTCTTGGGCACGATGAGTCGGCATGTACGGCGGAATCGTCCGGGCCTCGTGTTCTGGGCCATCTGGGTTCTCGTTGTCCATTGGCTCGACATGACCTTCTTGATCATGCCGAACGCTGGCCCATTGAGCTTGATTCCGCTCGCAGGTCACCTGCTGGGTGGTCTTGGCATGCTTTTCATATTTTTCGCGTTCTTCCTGGTTCGCGCCACCAACGTTCCGCTTGTTCCAATGCGGGATCCGCGCTTGCCGGAGTCGCTGACCTACGCAAATCCAATCTTGTAAACAACTGATAAACACTGAACTGATAAACACTGATACGGGAAGACTCGGAGGCTAAAAACCTATGGCACGTTACGACGACCTCAACACGAACATGATCGCCTACTCAGCGGTTCTCAGCATCGTGGTATTGGTGATCGTTTTGCAAGGGACCCAAGCCCTTTGCTACAACATGGTCAACTGGATGGACAACAGCCGTACTGCATCGGGAATTGACAAGCCGGGCAAGGTAAAGAGTGAACAATTGGAGTCTCTTGACGGGTATAATAAAGCCCAGGTAATCGATGAGTCGGCTCCACCCCCGGCGAAGGGCGAGCAACCTAAGATGAAGGAAGTAATCCACATTCCTGTGAGCGAGGCCGAAAAGGCTGTTATCAAGGAATTTGGAGCATCCGCACCAGCGGGAACGTAGTCAATCAGCGAATAATGAACAGGTATTTGGTCCTGAAAATTTGGTCTTTGCTGCTGCCAGGCTTGATGGTTGGTCTGGTAGTGGATCGGTTATTTGCGGACTACGACTATCTGTCGAACTCGCTTCCGAAGGAAATGGAAGGGGTGAGGGTCGACGAGCGGCTCGGTGCGAACGATTTGCCGTTGGAATTGCGTTTTCGAAATCACACGGGGCAACCGACCAGCCTCAAAGAGGCGTTGGGACGGGGAAAACCGGTGATTCTGACGTTGAATTACAGCAATTGCCCGGGGCTCTGCGTTGCGCAATTGAATGGGCTTTTGCGAGGTTTGAACGAAGTTACCTCGCTCGGTTTGGGGCGGGATTTCCAGGTGATATCAGTTAGCATCGATCCCCGGGAATCGAGCGAAAAGGCTGCAGGCACGCACAAGCGGTACAGTCAGGACCTGTTCAACCAGCACCGAGCGGATGGGTGGGAGTTTTGGACGGGGGAGTCGAGTAGCATTGCAAAATTGGCCGATTCGGTTGGATTTCGGTACACCTACGACGCAAAGCACGATCAGTACAACCATCCTGCGACAGCGATTTTCATTTCCCCGGACGGACGCCTGACTCGCTACTTGTATGAGCTAGGATTGACCGGAAACACCTTGAAGATGGCCATTGTCGAAGCGGGCGAAGGTCGTGTGGGGTCCTCGATGGATATGATTGCGTTGTGGTGCGTGCACTACGATGCGATGGAGAACCGGTATTCCTCGAGTGCCCGTCGGCTGCTCTCGATCGTTGCCGGGATCTTCGTGGCAGTAGGGTTGACGGCCTCGATTCCTTTCTGGTTTTTTCACCGGAAGCGAGCGACCCGTGGGTCTGTTGCAGAAAACGTCGATTCAAGCGTGATGGAGCCGATGAATTTAAGCCGATCCGGTGAAATGAACTTGCCCGGCGAGACGAATCGTCGCACGACAACCGGCGCCAATTCCGATACGATACAACAATAACCTCCTATCCTATGTATTCGATAGCGTCAGATATGCCATTCATCCTTGCCGACAAAGTAGCGCCCTACGCGTGGTTCCCAGAAGGAGCTTCCTCATTTGCTCCGCAGGTGGACTATTTGTTCACCGGGATTCTTTGGATTTGCATCCTATTCTTCGTCCCAATCGTGATCGCGATGGTCTACTTCATGTGGGCGTATCGCGAACGGCCTGGGTATCGAGGGTCCCCGGAGGCTCTTCATAACACCCCGCTTGAGATCACGTGGACGGTGATTCCGACAGCGATTGTCGTCTGGATTTTCTGGGAGGGGGCCGTAGGCTATCTCGATATGGCCCGGATTCCGAAAGGGACCGTGGACGTCAACGTTACCGCAAAGAAGTGGGTGTGGTCGTTCAAGTACGAGAATGGCGGCGAAAACTCTTTTGAAAAGATCGGCACTGTCGATTATCCAAAGTTGGTACTGCCGGTGGATCAAGACATCAAATTGATCATGCGATCTGAGGATGTGCTTCACAGTTTCTTCATCCCCGCGTTCCGGGCGAAGCGGGACGTGGTTCCGGGACGATACAACTACATGTGGTTTCATACCACCAAGACGGGGATCTACGATTTGTTCTGCACCGAGTACTGCGGTGACAACCACAGCAACATGAACGCAAAGGTTGAAGTGGTCAGCGAAGAGGAGTACAAGAAGGCACTTGAAAAAGCCGTTCAAGAGCCCGAGGATCCGCTCGAACGAGGCAAGCTTCTCTACAAGAGGCTGGGATGTTCGACGTGCCACTATGCCGGTGATGAAGGGGCCAACGGACCTGGACCGAGTTACAATGGTTCATGGGGCAAATCGGTTCCGCTGGAGTCCGGGGAATCGGTCCAATTCGACGAGAATTACGTTCGCGAATCGATCTTGAATCCACCTGCGAAGAAGCGCAAGGGATACGGAGCTGCGTCCCCGATGAACAGTTACGCTGGACGGATCAAGGACGAGCAGATCGATGCGTTGATCACCTTTATGAAGTCACTTGAGAACGCTCCCGCCAAGACCGGCAAGTAGAACCTGCTGTCATTGGATTGGATACCGACAGGAACAATATACCACCGCAAGAGTTTTTACTCAAAACGACAGGTTGGAAATAAACATGAGTGTTGCAGATCGACCGATAGTTTCACCAGCATCCGGGGAAGGCGCAGCCTACCCCGAACATCACTTCTTGAACCACACGAGTGGGTTCTTGAGTTGGGCGTTGACGCTCGACCACAAACGCATCGGATTGATGTATTTGGTGGGGGTCATGTCGTCGTTCGCATTGGGCGGGATGTTCGCTTTGATGATCCGATTGCATCTTTGGAACTTCAAGGATGGATGGTTGTCGAACCAAACTTACAACCAAGTCTTCACGCTGCACGGCGCGATCATGGTTTTCTTGTTCATCATTCCGAGCATCCCCGCGGCGCTCGGTAACTTCCTGTTACCGATCATGTTGGGGACCAAGGACGTGGCATTTCCCCGGCTCAATCTTGGTAGTTTCTACCTGTGGGTGACCGGCTTGGTGTTGTTCCTGACCGCGTTGTCGATCACCGGACTGGACACCGGATGGACATTCTACACGCCTTACAGTATTGAAACCCAGAAAGGTGGGGCGGTACTCGCAGCGACGTTTGGAGTGTTTGTTCTCGGATTCAGTTCGATCTTTACCGGTTTGAATTTTATTGTGACGATCAACACCATGCGTCCACCCGGAATGACATGGTTCCGTATGCCGTTGTTCCTCTGGGCAACGTATGCGACGTCGATCATCCAAGTCCTCGCGACACCTGTGCTCGGGATCACCGTGCTGCTGCTCTCCGCGGAACGATTGCTTGGGATTGGCATTTTCGATCCAAAGCTCAACGGTGACCCGGTAACGTTCCAGCACTTCTTCTGGTTTTATTCGCACCCAGCGGTTTACATCATGATTCTCCCAGCGATGGGGATCATCAGCGAGTTGATGAGTGTCCACTGCCACAAGGGGATTTTCGGATACCGGATGATCGCCTACAGCTCGGTCGCGATCGCGTTGTTCGGGTTCCTCGTTTGGGGACACCATATGTTCACCTCCGGGATGGCAGACGTAACCACCATCGTCTTCAGTGCGTTGACGTTTACGGTTTCTATTCCGTCGGCGATCAAAGTCTTCAATTGGCTCGGCACGATGTACCAAGGAACCGTGTCACTCAACACTCCGATGCTCTACGCCCTCGCGTTTATCTTCTTGTTCACGATCGGTGGTTTGACCGGATTGCCCCTTGGAGCCCTTGCGTTGGACATGCACATGCACGACACGTACTTCGTCGTGGCGCACTTCCACTATGTGATGATGGGTGGTACGCTCGTCGCGTTTTTGGGTGGACTTTTCCATTGGTGGCCAAAGATGACCGGCAAGATGTTCAACGACAACGTCGGCATGATTTCGGCTGCGATCGTGTTCGTCGGATTCAACCTGACGTTCCTTCCTCAGTTCGTGCTGGGCACGCGAGGAATGCCGCGACGCTACGCGACGTATCTGGAAGAGTTCCAAGACTTGCACCGACTGTCGACGATCGGCTCGCTAACTTTGGGTATTGGTTTGTTGGTAGCCCTTCTAGTTTTGTTGCATTCGCTGTTCTACGGTCGTCGCGCCCCCACCAATCCATGGGGTGGTGCAACCTTGGAATGGGTATGTTCCTCGCCACCCCCGCACGATAATTTCGCTACTGCTCCAACCGTTGGTGATCCCTACGACTTCAACGGGATCGAGTACGATGCAAAGCAAGGCGGCTACGTCAAGAAGGCGTAGTTTCCTACTCACTGAACTCCCTACACCATCTCTTTGTTGAAAAATGACTGCAATCCAAGAGACCGCACACGAATCCGAGCACGCTCAGGATCATCATCACGACCATCCTGCATGGCTTGCGCACCACTTCGATGACGCTGAACAGCAATTCGACGCGGGTAAGCTTGGAATGTGGTTGTTCCTCGTCACGGAAGTCCTTTTCTTCAGCGGTATGTTTTGTGCGTATTCGCTGTACAGAAATCGGGACCCGCAAGTATTCGAGTTTTGCAGTCGCTTCCTCAACGAGAAGCTAGGGGCGATCAACACTGGGGTGCTCCTTTTCAGTTCGTTAACGATGGCTTGGGCGGTTCGCGCTGCACAACTCAAGCAGCACAAATTGCTAGTTGGGATGCTCGGAGCGACGCTCGGTTGCGCTGCGATGTTCTTGGGTGTGAAAGCTGTTGAGTACAGCCACAAGTGGGAACTGGGGTTGTTTCCTGGCAAGTTCTACGTGTCTCAGATTCCGGGAGCTGCGCACGGCGAACATGGGTATTTGGGAAGCCTTTGCATCGTTCCATTGATTCTCACGATTATCGCAGGTGTCTACTACATTTATTCGCTTGCGACCATGAGCAAGTTCCACCAGCAGGTAGCTGGACCGATCTTGGTCGCGGGAGCATGCTTCTTTGGCGGAGTTCAGTTGGGGCGAATTTTGGAAGCTGAGGAAACGACTCACCATGCCGCTGAGCATGCAGCGCATGAGCATTCCCCTGGAGCGTCGCATGACCATTCTCAAGACCACTCTGCTGGTGAGTTGCTTCCTGAGAAAGAAGGTGGAGAAGTCATCGCTCTTGGGCACAAGTCGATTGAAGATGTCAAGGTTATGTCTGAAGAGTTGAAGACACCCGATGCCAGTGTCAATCAAAAAAGCATGGCTGGTTTGTTCTTCAGTATTTACTACTGCATGACAGGCGTTCATGCGGTTCACATCATCGGTGGTATGCTCGTGATCACGTGGTTGATCGTCAAAGCGGCCAGGGAAGAGTTCCATGATCAGTACTTTGGACCCGTCGATAACGTGGGATTGTACTGGCACTTGGTCGACTTTATTTGGATCTATTTGTTCCCGCTCCTTTACTTAATCACGTAATTACTCAATCAAGCAATCGCTGTCGCGCGAGCGCGAACCCAGCTGGAACGTAGTGTAAACGCGTTCGTTCCAATTAGGATCTGGGATGGTCATAAGTTGTTTTGGCGTTCACTCGAAATCGGTATTTGGACATGGCTCACAACGCAACACATTCGGAACACGGAACAGACCACGGAATCGAGCATGGGTATGGCGCTGCACATGGTCATGGCGATGCACATGGTCATGGTCATCACGCTGGGTTTTCCCACCCCATGCCGATTTGGATGCTTTTGGCCGTATTCTTTGCTCTTCTGATTCTGACCGGGTTGACCGTTTATCAGTCCCAGTTCGACCTTGGGAACGCGGAAATTTGGTTGTCGCTGACGATCGCTACGGTCAAGGCTGCGTTGGTTATTTTGTTCTTCATGCACTTGCTTTGGGACAAGCCCCTCAATGCCATCGTCATTCTGGGTAGTCTGATTTTCGTCGCATTGTTTCTGGGGTTCACTCTCATGGATGCGGAAGGTTACCGCGAGAATTTGATTTACAAGTCGACGGTCAAGGCATCGCAACCGGGTGCAAAGGGCGACGAGATTGACAACTAAGTAGTGTTGTTCGGCCGCTTTTGCGAATACCTATAACGGCTTAGCTGAATTGCTAAGCCGTTTTTTATTTACCACATGCGATATGCATACGGATTCGTTATCCGATCGATGCGTGCCTTCCATTTTCTCGCGAGAAAGTCGAATCGCTTGTCGGAGAAACTCTTGATTCACAATGGTTTTATGTTGCAGAAGGGGTGCAACGGCTCAGCAGAACATCAACAAGATAGTTGGTGGGCCAACACCCCAGGCAGGATTCGAACCTGCGACCTCAGCTTTAGGAAAGCCGCGCTCTATCCAACTGAGCTACTGGGGCAGTGGTGTTTTCGTTGTGAAAACCCACTCGCAGTTTACATCATGCACACGTTTTGTCCACGTGCCAAATTCAAGTGGAGGGTTGCCGGGATTGGCTCCTAGTGGGGGAGCCCCATCGCTTTCGCAGTCTGTTGCCCAAGTCTGGAATCATGGCATCGAGGGAACGCCCTCTGCCGGGGCTAGGAGACACGGGACTTGGATCGAAAGTGGGAGGGGGGCTTCATGGTTTTTCCGATCCGCCTCGAAATGCTGGTTCATTGGTTTTTCTCGTTGGCGTATAGGAGGCATCAACGTTTCGATGAACTCATGTTTCAGGAAAGGTATCCCAAAATGCATGTCCTCTTCTTGCTTAAACTCATCTTGGTCTGTGTGTTGATTTACAAGTTTTTCGTTCACGATTTCATCTGCGATCGAAAGGACGAATAAGCGGTTTTGATGCCGATTTATTACCTGCGGCGAAATCGGAATATCGCAATCGTCTTGGGAGGTTACCGGTCGAGAATGCTTGGTCGCCTTGCTGGATATCAAGAGAATGAATTCGCCGATTGGGTTCGTCTTTGGGCTGAGGATCTTGCCCATGAGGGCTCTTCGTCGTTAGCATACAACCATGAGTGAAACCTCCCAGCGATCCGTCGCACTGCGAATCCTTGACGCAAATCGGAACCGAGTTCTCGAAGGCTTAAGAACCCTAGAGGATCTTGCTCGCTTTCACAGCTTTCCGGAACTTCAGGCTGCCTACAAAGGGTACCGGCATACCTTGTTGGAAGCCTCGAGCGGGTGGGATTCCAACGGTATGCTGGCGGCTAGGAATGCGGACGAAGATGTCGGGCGGACTCAAAAGACAGCTGCTGAACGGGATCGATCGAACGGTTTGGACGCGATCGCTGCAAGTGCGTCGGGACGCGTGGAGCAAGGTCTGAGGGTGCTCGAGGAAACGGCGAAGTTCGCATACCCAGGTTCTGCGGGGGCTATCGAGAGTATCCGTTATCGGGTCTACGACACCAACGCAAAACTTCGATTGGCACTCGCACGCGATGGATCGTTTTTCGGACGAGCCAAATTGTATGTCTTGGTCGATTGCCAACTTCCCATAAAGCAATTCGTTGATCGGCTTCGACAAATCTCGGCCGCAGGGGTCAGCTTGATCCAAATCCGCGACAAACAATCATCGGCTGAGACGTTGATCGCATACTCGCGAAACGCGATCGAAGCATTGGATGCGAGTCTGACCCGAGTGATCATCAATGATCGTGTGGATTTAGCGCAGGTCACGGATGCGTGGGGAGTCCATGTCGGGCAAGAGGACATTCCACCGCGGGACGCAGCAGCCTTGTTGGGCTCCCACAAAATCGTTGGTTGGTCCACCCATGATGTCGGCCAAGTCCGCAGGGCCATGGAGCAACGTGTGGACTACATGGGTTGTGGCCCAACCTTCCCTTCCAATACCAAGTCCTTCCACGAATTTTCGGGAACGCGATTCCTTCGCGAAGCACACGCCGTTCTGTCGGAATATAACCCGGCGATCCCAGCATATGCGATAGGTGGAATCCATGCAGGCAATTTGCAGGAAGTGCTCGATACGGGGTTCTCTCGCGTAGCGGTCAGTTCCGCAGTCTGGGGAGCAGAGAATCCAGGGGTAGCGGCCGAGCGAATCCGACGCATTTTGGACTAGTGCCACGCTGGAAATAAATTGCTGACGGGAATCGATGCGAGCGGGTAGCCGATGTGGGCGTCGACTCTGAAAATCGTTACACTACAGGAGCAGATGCGAGGACCTCGAACGATGCGAGGGCCCTCCGAATGATCTTTCATCCGATTCAACTTCATTAGAAATCAGAGAGCCGTAGCCACCATGCCAGTAGGAAAAACCCTTGATAACATTGTTGAGAGTGTAGGCAACACCCCGATGATCCGTATCAATCGACTCCTGCCTCCGGACGCCGCGACGGTTTTTGCGAAGTGTGAGTTTTTCAATCCGCTGAAGAGTGTCAAGGACCGGATCGGGTTGGCGATGGTGGAGGATGCGGAGAAGAGTGGCCGCCTCAAACCTGACACTCACATCATCGAGCCCACCAGCGGCAACACAGGAATTGCCTTGGCGTTTGTTTGCGCAGCCAAAGGTTATCGTTTGACGTTGACGATGCCGGAGTCGATGTCGATCGAGCGACGTGCATTGCTGAAAGCTTTGGGGGCAAATCTGGTTCTCACTCCCGCCGCCGAAGGGATGCGTGGAGCGATTTCCAAGGCCAACGAGTTGGTCGCTGCCGATAGCCATGGCTGGATGCCTCAGCAGTTTGAGAACCCCGCAAACCCTGCAGTTCACGAACGCACCACGGGCCCCGAGATTTGGGCCGATACCGCAGGTAATATCGACGCAATCGTCGCCGGAGTTGGAACGGGTGGGACGATCACAGGTGTCGCTCGCTACATCAAGAAACTCAATCCCAATTTTAAGGCGATTGCGGTTGAGCCCAAGCAGTCGCCGGTGATCAGTGGCGGCCAACCGGGCAAGCATCGTATTCAAGGGATCGGGGCGGGTTTCGTGCCGAAGAATTTGGACACCTCGCTCATCGACGAAGTGATTCAAGTCGACGACGAATTGGCATTCGAATGGGGACGCAAACTGCATCGACAAGAAGGAATCATGGCAGGTATCAGCAGCGGAGCGAACATGTGGGCTGCAGCTCAACTCGCAATGCGTCCTGAGTGGAAGGGGAAACGGATCGTGACCATCATGTGCAGTCTCGGTGAACGTTATCTATCGACACCGTTGTTCGCGGAAGCGAGTTCGTAGCCGAGTATCGATTGCGGCATACAATTCAGCGTGACACACCCGTCAACGCACACAACCGTCCACGCACACACGCAGCCGTAGCAACAAAGAGACAGCATGACCCCTTCGCAACCATCGATCCAATCCAGACGCCATTTCCTCCGTAGCTCATTGGCTACCGGATTGGCGGCTACCGGATTGGCGTCCCAAGGGGTCGTGGGTGGGCGTCTGATGGCGAACTCTGCTCTGCTGACCAATGGTTCTGGCCGAAATCCAAAATGGGAATCGGCCACGCGACGGGGTTTGGACTATCTCGCTCGGACCCAATCCTCGCGTGGGCAATGGAACACGCCACCATATCCTGTGGCGGTTTCGGCGCTTGCCGGGTTGGCGTTACTGTGCAGCGGATCGACTGTCACCCAAGGCCCCTACGCCAAGCAATTGAGCCGAACCACCGATTATTTGCTCGGGCAGTCCCGCAAGAATGGTTTGATCGGAGACCCGGACAACGATCAGCGGTACACCTATGGGCACGGATTCTCCATGCTGTTCCTGTCGCAAGTGCTCGGCGAGGAGGGACTGCAAGACCGTAGAGATGACCTCGTCGATGCCTTGAATCGCGCTGTTTCGTTCTGCGGTCGGGCGCAAACGCCAGCGGGCGGATGGGGCTATATCAGTGCCAAAGATGGCCAAGACTACGATGAAGGCTCAACGACCATCACCCAGGTGCAAGGGTTGCGAGGTTGTCGCAATGCGGGGATTGCCGTACCGGGTGAGATCATCGAATCCGCCAAGCGTTACATCTACAAATGCCAAAATCCCGATGGCGGGATCAGTTACTCAAGCCAACAAATGGGCAGCTCGCGACCTGCAATCACAGCGGCGAGCTTGGCCGCTCTCTACAACGCAGGGGACTACGAGAGCAAAAAGGTTCCGGAGATGTTGAGTTACAGTCGCAAGGAACTATACGACATTAAACGGGTCGACGATGCGTTCGGGCATTGGCACTACACGTACTTGTATTACAGCCAAGTCGTCTATCGCCAAGGGGACGAAGAGTGGCTTCCGTTCCGAGATCGGCTCTACACCCAAATTGAAGGGATGCAGACAGCCGATGGTTCATGGGATGGGCAGATCCACGACATCTACATTTCAGCATGCAATCTAATCATGCTGCAACTCGATTTAGGCTACTTGCCGATCTTCCAACGCTGACGCGATCGCGTGAGGTGCAGCCCCGAGATCCCGATCGGAACCGATGGGAATCCGAGTCATCCCCGGCATCGAGCGAAACCAGATTTCCTGGCGGCGTACAAATTGCCGTGTATGGGCTTTGACCTGATCGACCATATCCTTTTCCAGCAGTTTACCTTCGAGGAATTCCATCGGTTCCTTGTACCCGACTGCTTGCGATGCGGTCCTGCCGAGTTGCCCGTATTTGCTCCTCAGTTGTCGAACTTCGTCGAGCAATCCTCGCTCGAACATCCGGTCGACACGTTGCTCTACCCGTTGGTGCAGGGAGCTTCGGTCCCAGACCAGAACGATCGCATGGCTTGATTTCGGGATAGAGAATCGCTCGAACTGAGTCTGCCAGTGGCTCAGTGGCGATCCTGTGATTTTTGCGACCTCCAAAGCCCGTACCATTCGGCGTGAGTCCCCCGGAAGGATTTTGTGCGCCGAGAGGGGGTCGACTTGGTAGAGCCGTTCGCGGAGTGCATCCAGGCCGTACGTCTCGATGTCCGCTTGGACCGCGTTTCGAAATTCCCAATCGGCGGGTGGGCCTTGGAACATACCGCAGAGCAAGGATTTCAAATACAGAGGGGTACCGCCGACCAACAGAACGCGGTTGCCGCGAGAGCGGATCTCGCCGGCTCGGCGATGGGCGTCGATGACAAACTGCGAGACACTGTAGTCGATGGTTGGGTCTACCAAATCGATCAGGTGGTGCGGGACCCGCTGCTGTGCCTCGACCGATGGTTTCGCCGTCCCGATATCCATCCCGCGGTAGACCGCCATCGAATCGACCGAAATGATTTCCGCACCCAGACGATCGGCCACTTCGAGTGCGACTTCGCTTTTACCCGAAGCGGTCGGACCCGTCAAAAAGACCGCATTTTCCAATGGTTTTTGGATCCAGGCTTCAATTTGCTCAGGGGACATACCGGTTCACCTCTAGCCGTGCTTTCCTCGTCGAGTTCCACTTCAGTTTAGCAACAGGCCAAGTAGTTGGAATCGACAAAACGGATGGGAATGCCTAGGATTTTGCAGCAAAACGTGGGTTCGTCCGCATTTGGACACTCACCAGAACCAAACTTTGGACAACCATGCGCGACGATATCCTAGACCGACTCATGGCTCAGCTGCTTGAACGAGCCACTTTGTTACCCGAAGGATCCTACACGACCAAACTGCTTCGTGGTGGAATTCCAAAAATGGGGGAGAAGCTTCGCGAGGAAGCGGCCGAGGTAATCGAAGCAGCGGCGGAACCTGGGGATGAGGGGCGTCAACACACCCTTCGAGAGGCCTGCGACGTCGTGTTCCACTTGATGGTCTTGATGGCGAGTCGAGGCATTACCATCGACGATTTGCGGACTGAGTTGGAACGTCGCGAGGGTGTATCAGGACTTCAAGAAAAGGCCAATCGAACTTTGGGGAAAACCAATGAGCCTCAGTGATAATTTGTTACGCATCGGTGTTCCCAGCAAAGGCCGCTTGAGCGAATTGGCTATGGAGTTGCTGCAGCAAGCGGGATTGTCGTTTCGGCGTCAAGAGCGAGCGTTGTTCGCGCGGGTTAGCGGCATTCCCGCCGATATAACGTTCCTGCGGACCGATGACATCCCAACATTGTGCGCCGAAGGAGCAATCGACCTCGGCATCACCGGCAGCGATCTATTGGAAGAGGCCGAAGTCTCGGTCGATGTGCGCATGAAGTTGGGAGTCGGTCGCTGCCGACTGGCGATCTGTGTTCCGACGACATCTCCGTATCAGAAGCCTGAGGACCTCGCGGGCAAGCGTGTGGCGACGAGTTTTCCGAACACGACACGAAACTTTTTAAACAAGCACAATGCACCTGTTCATTTAGTCAATCTGAACGGTTCGGTCGAAGTCATGATTTCGCTTGGGGTGGCCGATGCCATCGTCGACTTGGTCGAAACCGGCAGTACGCTCGCCGCGAACCAACTGCGAATCCTTGAGAACATCGGGCACTATGAGACGGTATTGATCCAGAGTCCCAAGTGCCGGGATGCCACGACCGCGGATCGGATCGTACGGCGACTGGAAGGGGTCGTCATCGCTCGCGATTATTCGCTCCTGGAGTACAACATACCTCGCGAGAAGCTGGCGTCTGCCGAGGCGATCACGCCGGGGTTCACGTCGCCGACGGTTACCAGTTTGGAAGATCCTGCATGGTGTGCTGTTCGAGCCATGGTGAAGCGGAGCGATGTAATTCCGATCATGGAAAAACTGGAGCAGCTCGGCGCCCTCGCGATCCTTGAGTTCTCCATCAACAACTGCCGTTTGTAATTGGCGTATGCCGTTTGTGCCTGGCTTGGTTCCGCTCGGGTGATTAAACCAAACAAGCGATCTGATCGATGGCTCGAACCAGGTCGTGCCATTGGCTGAACATCGCGAGCGTATCGAATTGCGTCGCGTCCTCTCGATCAAACCCGACTTCGCTCAGAAAGATCGCGGGGCCGAGTGCGACAAAATCATTGGGTGAATTAACCTCAGGCGGATTGCATTCGCCGACGGAACCGACCAAAACTTCTTCATGCTCCTCGGGAAGGATTGGATCCATCGCACGCTGGATCACCCATAATGCGGCTCGTCGCTGGTCAGCGCTGTGGATGACCGCTCGCAAGGATCCGCTCTGAACGTAAAACTTTGGCATGTTGGTTTCCTCCGTGAATGGTTTGCTTTCAGTAGATTCGGGGACCGCATCGCGTTGAGGAGTGTGACGCCTTGTTGCTGCGAGGGGAGCAGCGTCAAGGGCGGGGAGATCGATCCGTCGCCGCGAGTACCATAAATATCGCGATGCTCGGGACACGTTCGGTCACGCAGAACCAATTATTTTCGAGATGCCTTTTTTTTATTCGATCGCCGATTCCAAGGCGTGGTGCTGCCAAACAGATTTGATTCGCAAAGCGAATCTCATCGGAGCCCTAAGCGTGAGCGCCGGGTGGAGGAACGCTGGGGGTCTGCTCGTTCCAACATGTTGATCATGACTAGTATCGGGGGATATCGGGCTCTAGGGTCCAGTCGCCACTTGCTCACACGCGTGGCTCGGGTTTCTGATAACGCGATTGGGGCCGATTACTTGGCGTCACGCACGTACTGGTTGAACCAGTTCAGCATTTCTGATTGCGTGTGCAGCACCGATTGGCGGCCTCGGTACCCGTGGCTTTCGTAAGGGAGCATCACCAGTCTCGCAATCCCTCCGTTCCCCTTGACCGCTTGGAACATCCTCTGCGACTGGATCGGAAAGGTCCCCGAATTGTTATCGTTTTCGCCGTGGATAAACAAAATCGGCGTCTTGATCCGATCCGCAAACATGAATGGGGAAACCGAAGCATAAACGTCTTTGGCTTCCCAAAGCGGTCGGCGTTCCGATTGAAAACCGAACGGTGTGAGCGTCCGATTGTAGGCGCCGCTCCTGGCGACACCCGCTTTGAACAAATCGCTATGCGCCAGCAAATTCGCCGTCATGAAGGCGCCGTAACTATGCCCTCCGACGCCGACGCGATTGCGATCCGCTACCCCCAACTCCACCGCATGATCGATAGCCGCCTTGGCCGCTCCGACGATCTGTTCGATAAAGGTATCGTTCATGGTTTCGGGATCGCCGATGACCGGCATCGTCGCGTCATCCAGGATCGCATACCCTTGGGTCAACAGCGACAAGTGGCTGGTTCCTCCAATCCGCGTGAACTCATTGGGATTCGCGGAAATCTGTCCCGCCGTGCTGGCGTCGTTGAACTCGAGCGGGTACGCCCATACGATCAGAGGTAGCCGCTCACCTTCCTTGTGGTCTGCTGGCAAGTACAACGTCGCCGACAGCGGGACGCCATCCGCTCGCTGGTACTTAACAATCTGTTTCTTGATACCTCGCAATTGCGGGGTTGGGTCTAGAAAGTGGGTCAAGCGTTTCTCTTCGTTGCGCTTGAGATCCTTGAGGAAATAGTTCGGTGGTTCAGTGAGGTTCTCGCGCCGGGTGACCACCAGCAACTCATCCCCATCGAACTCGACCAACGACGCAACGTTTTCGGAGTGGTCGGCAGAACATCGCCACAATCGTTCAGTATTCAGCGTGTTTAAATCGCGACGGTCAAGGAACGGTCGGTTACCTTCGGGCGTCGCACCGACACCCGCCATCAAAATCCAGTCGCCCGTTTGTTTCGCGATCGAAAACCCCTTGGCATCCGGTTTGACCAGCACACGTCCGGGATCGCCATACCGATCGCGAACACTGCGATCGATAAACACCTTGGGTGATCCATTGGGCGAGTCGAGATCGTGTAGGAGCGATGTCGTCCAACGGCGGTCCCGGTCGAGCTCCGTTGTCATTACCAACTTCGATTTGGCAAAGAAGGTGAGACCGCTGAATCGATGTTTTAGTTTCAAAAGTGGACTAGCCGCGGATTTGTAAGGAGCATCGATGAACGACAATTGTTCCCGATGTTCAACCTTGTTCTTGGGATCTCCGCCATCGAGCGCTTCGGTCCAAAGCAATCGGGCCGGGAAGCCAGGCCACCATTGGATCGAGCGAGGTCCCGTACGCACGCCTTCGATCGGAATGTTCTCTGCCAATGGAACATCCGCAACACGGTATTGGACGGATCCATCCAAACGGATGACGTCGATGGTGCGCGGAAAGTAGTCCGATGGAAATTGGTACGAGAACGGTTTCTTGAGTCGCGTGATCAATAGATGATCACCATCGGGTGAAATCGCAGCGAAATCGATCAGGCCAGGTTCTCCAACCAATAGTTCAGGTTGTCCCGGTGCAACGATAGCGATTTGCGACGTGGCATAGTATTCGAACAATTGCTCGTCATACGCATTGCTGAGAAGGTCTTGGTAGGTCCGCGCTGGGGCTTTGGTGCCGGTAGACTCCTGAATGATCGGCCCCTCGGGAACTGCAGGTGGTTTGGGTTCTGGGCCTCGGTTCTTAGGCACCACGCCGCAGACGACACTTTGTCCACTCGGCGTCCAGTCGATCCCTTGCAAGACAGTCGATAATCGATCGGTCAAGCGAACGGGGTTGGTAGGTTTGTTGACATCGACATGCCAAAGCTCGGTTCCGCCATCGGTGATTTTTGTAAAGACGAAAACATTCGATCGGTGAGACCACGAGATCGAACCTATCCTTGCATCGGGCTCGATGGGTATCCGCACGACGGAATCTCCCTCTCGGTTTCGAAGAAGGAGCCCGTGGTAAAATTCGGTTTGGAATCGCCCGTTGGCTGCTGGATCGATTCGGGTGCCGGCGAGGGGGAGCATTCGACGCGCCAGATCGGCAACGTCGGGCATGGCGTTTCGCTCCGCCATCACACCCCATTTGGCGTCGGAACTCCATACGATTGCTGGGTCCGGTTGAACATCGATGATGTCAACAATTTCTTTGGGTGGGAGCAGATAGCTTGTTTGAGCCTGGGACAAATTGCCAGCAGTAAGTGTCATGACGGTTGCGATCCCTGCAGCGAGGTCAAGCAAAAAGCCCCGCGCGGGGAATCCCCGCGCGGGGCTATGATTGGATTGGTTGGAAGGGCGTGGTGTACGCATGGACCCTGTGGCCCTTACTTTGCAACGCCGAACGTAAACGTGGTGACTTCGCGGAACGTTTCGCCCGGTTTCAGCACGGTGGTTGGGAACGCAGGTTGGTTCGGTGCGTCTGGGTAGTGCTGTGTCTCCAAGCAAAATGCTTCGTGCACCTTGTAGTTGGCGTTGCCTGGAGTGCCAGCCAAGAAATTTCCCGTGTACAGTTGCACGCCGGGTTGGGTGGTTTGGATTTCCATCGTCCGACCACTTGCTGGGTCCACAACCTTTGCCGTTGGACGGAGTTCACCGGCTTTCCCGCGAACGACAAAGCAATGGTCGTAGCCGTTGGTGGCTTTGAGTTCTGCAATCCGTTCGCCGATTTTGTGCGGCGCGACAAAGTCGAGTGGGGTTCCAGTTACCGAAGCCAATTGCCCGGTTGGGATCATGTTCTCGTCGACCGGAAGGTACTGATCGCAGGAGAGGGTCAACTCATGGTTGTGAATCGTACCTGAGCCAGGCCCACTCAGATTGAAGTAGGCATGGTTGGTCAAGTTCACCACGGTCGGCTTGTCGGTGGTCGCTTGGAGGTTTAGTGTCAACCGGTTTTGGTTATCCCAGATGTATTCAGCGACGGTGGTCAATGCTCCTGGGTAGCCTTCATCACCGTCCGGGCTGACCAAGGTGAACTTGAGCCCGACGCTGCCGTCCGCATTCAACTCGGTGACTTGCCACATCTTTTTGTCGAATCCAACTTCGCCGCCATGAAGATGGTTAGGCCCATTGTTGATTGCCAGCGAGTAGGTCTTTCCGTCGAGCGAAAACTTTCCTTTCGCGATACGGTTGCAGAATCGACCGACGGTGGAACCAAAGTAGGGATGCCGTTGCAGGTAGCCATCGATCGAGTCGAATCCTGCCGTCACGTTGACTCGCTTGCCAGATTTGTCGGGAACGTTGACCGACACCACGATCGCTCCGTAGTCGATCATTTGGATGGTGTTGCCTGACGCGTTGGTCAGCGTGTAGAGCGTGACTTCTTTTCCGTCGGCCGTTTTACCGAAAGGTTTCTTTTCAATCGTCATCGTGTTATTACTCGAGAACTCCGCAGCCGACAGTGTTCTCGTCGAATGCAGACCTTGGAAGAACAAACAAGAAACAACGGCGGTTGTTGCAACCGCCATCTTTGCTAGACGGGAAAAGGTAAGCATCATTTGCATGGTTGTCGATACGGAATACGAAGGGGGAACAGAAGGAGGGAGGCGAGGCGAATCGAAGTTGCGGGGAGCCGAAATTCGGCTGGGCGAGACACGCTCTATTCTACTTCGACTCGGCCGGTTTGGCATCTGCAGGTTCCACGCGTCCGAACAAATGCCCCCCGACATTGTCGTGTTTCCAGGTTCCAGCGTACTTTTTGTCGTGGAAAACGACCCGAGCCGAGAAAGTGCCGAGGCCGGGGATGGCGATGTTGTCGAGAACGATCATGGGGGTTCGGCCAACCCACTCGATATTGACAAACACCGGCACGGTGAGGTCTTTATCGCCGTACTTGATACGGGTGTTGATTTCCCACAGGTTATCCTCCCCTTCGACCTTCTTCGCACTCTTGATCTCGTAACGCTCCTCTTCGAGTTTGTTGAGGGGCCGGCCATCGATGGTGAAGACACCGGTCAGCGTGGAATTGCTGAGGTACTTTTCGAACTCAGCGACGGGTGGCTGGGCTCCTGACTTCTTAGCCGCAGGTGAATCTTGAGCGGCTGCGGGTACCGATGGCTGGACGAGAAGCAGTCCGCAAACGGCTGCGACGATGCATGGTAAAACGATGCATGGTAATCCAAACACGGCGAGCCGTGCGGACCAGTTCTTGATAACGCCACTCGAGATCGACATGAGACGTATACTCCTAAAAGTGGTTGATCCAAAAGGTTGGAAGGGTTACATGTTCTTCAGAAACGTGACTGCAGTACGGAACTCTTGGATGGGGTCGGCTGCAAGGTCGCGTTCGACGACAAAATAGCCTCGATAGGCATGTTCTTCGAGGGCGGCGATGATGGACGGGAACTCGGCTAGACCGTATCCCAGTGGAACTTGGGTGCCGCGGCCGCGAGCGCGATCCGGCACGCCGTCTTTAGCATGCACCAGCATGATATGCTTCGCGATGCTATTGAGGCCATCGAGATTGAAACCGTTGACCAGCAAATTGCCCGGATTCAACGTTACCCCAACGCTCCCTTCCGGGAGGGATTCGACAAGTCCGTTAAGTTTTTCAAGCGGTTCGGCTCCGGTCTCGATACCCAGAAACGCGCCAATGCGTTGAGAGTAATGGCCAAGGTCGACGAGGACGCTTTGGAGGGTCTGCCGGGAGGGTGAATCCAGCGAATCGTCGATCGACCCGCAGCTGTTCACCACGACATTCGCGCCCAGGTCGTAGGCCATCTTCATGGCTTGCTTGGTACCTTCGATCCTGCGATCCAATTCTTCGGTGCATTCGTAACCGCGACGGGTGGGGTATCTAACCGATGCAACACGTAAATTCAGATCTTCCAGCATTTTGCGAACTTGTCGCAAACCGGTGCCGACAAGTTCCGAAGGCTTCAGCTCAGAACGGGCGTCGATTTCGACCGAATCGACCCCCAGACGGGCTGCCGCATGCAAAGCTTGCTTAAACGGTAGTCTCAAACCTGATAGTTGAATGCCGATTCGAATGCCTGGCAAAGTACTCTCCAAATTCCATCGACGCAGAACTCTCAATCAAGCTCTCGGCTTGATCGTCTGCATTGTATCCGTCTGGCATTCCCCGTCCACGCATTCCGACGAGCCCAACGGATTCGAGACCATTTCTAAGTGGGATTTCGGTACCAAGGAGGATTCCCAACAGGATGGCTGGCCCGACGGTTGGGTCCGTCGAAAAGATGTGAAACACCCAGGTTTTATCCCAATTCAGATCCGCAAAAAGTCCACCAGCGACGTCGAGGTGGCCGAGGTTGAGCGACTTCGAAGATCTTTGGGCCAAGTGGTGCTAGCGTGGGAAACCAAAAAGCGGCCTTGGGAGGTCATCCCGGAATCGATCCCCAGCGGGGTCAACCGATTCATCGAGCGAACGTTCCTCGACCCGTTTCTGTCGATCGAGATGGACGGGGGTTCGGCAGAGATGTACTCCCCAAAGGTTCCCGTTGGCCTGCATTCTTTGTATGGGTTGCAAGTCGATATCCGATCGGATGCCGAGTACTTCGATGCGTATGGGCAACTCCGATTTCTCGATTCGAGCGGACAACTCCTTTTTACCACCAAGACCAACGCAATTTCGGGGGTCAAGGAGTGGACGCGGGTACGCACAACAGGGGCGTATCAAGACGATCCGCGAATCGCGTTCGTGCAAGTCGCATTGACCGTCGAACCGAACTCGTCCAATGCGTTTCGCGGCTCTTTTGGATTCGACCGAGTTCGTATCGTTCAGATGCCAAAGATTGATTTGCAACTCAATCGCCCAAATCGCATGTATAGCACTCGCGAAACGGTGGATCTCAAGTGCCTTGCCTCGGGATTGAAGAGTGGCCCGATGCGAGTGGAGATGAAACTGATCGATCACAATGGGATTGTGGTCGATCGAACCACGCGTGAACTTCAACGGGTGGATAGCTCTAAACCCTTAATGGTGCAAACGCCAACAGCAACACCAAAGTCCCAAGGCTCTAACGCTAGTGGAGCGGTTCATTGGAAGGGGGAGTGTGATTGGTCAATCGATCCCCTCCAACCCGGGTACTACCAACTGGTGACACAACTCAAGCAGCTCTCAACAGTATTCTTTGAGCAAAGCGAATCGTTTGTTGTTCTTCCTCGACTCTCGTCGTTGGAGCCCGATTTGCGTTTTGGTTGGACTCTCGACGAAACCGCTTACCGTTGGAAGACCGAGGATTTCCTGGAGTTGTTGAAAGAAGGACGCACGGGGCGGATCAAGTTACCGATCTGGTTTGACAATAAATCGCTCCAAACACAGAAACTGTTCTGTGAAACCATCGACAAGTTGCTACATGCGGATGTTTCCTGTGTCGGTATTCTTCACTCCCCGTTAGGTGCACAATCCATCGAAAAAGATCCTTTGCAGCCGTATTTGCAAACGGCCGCTTTAGAGGATCCCACAATCTGGCAACCGCTGCTCGAGCCTGTGTTTCGAGCCATGTGCCTTCGCGTCAACGACTTTCAAATCGGGTACGACGATGACGTGCAGTTCGCGAACAACCCGCGATACGCCAACTCGATCGATATCCTGCGGAACCTCGTCCGTCGGTACGCCCCTGAAGCCTCGATCGTCGCCCCCAAAACCCCTTGGCTTGCACCACCACCCAATCGGAATATCGATCGCTGGCAAATCTCGGATGAACTCGGCATCTCAGAGAGCGAATGGGATCTCAGCGTGTCGGAACTGGGAACAACAAACCCACCCTGGACCAGCATCACGCCGGTATCGTCGGAGAAGTATTCTCTGAGTGTACGGACGCGGGATTTGGCCTCACGCATGATCGCTTCTATCCGCAAGCCCGATGGTCGTTCGGTTGCATGGATCTCCGATCCACTTTCTGATGCGGTTGGGTTCTTGTCCCCCGACGGGACACCTCGCGAGATGTTCTTACCCTACCGAACGATGATCGATGCGCTGTTGCGCAAGTCCTACGTTGGGAAGTTGGATTTGAAAAGCGGTTCGGAGAACGCATTGCTCTCGGACGAGCAAAACAGCTGCCTCGTGGTTTGGTCCTCGAAGCCAACCCAAGAGCAACTCTTCCTGGGTGCCAATGCAACGGCTTGCGACATATGGGGAAGGCCCGTCCCCATACAAACCATTCAAACGCCATTTGGCCCTGAACATCGAATTCCGATCGATGCATGGCCGGTAATCATCAAAGGTGTGGACACTCAAGTCGCACTATGGCGGATGGGACTCAATCTCGATTCGAAACGTATCGACTCTCTGGTTGGGCTCAGCCAAGAAGTCCAAGTCATCTTCAAGAACCCATTTTCTTACCCCGCATCCGGGCGTATCGAACTTGTTGCACCCGATGTTTTGGCCAACGAAGTAGAATCCGCAATCTTTGAGGTAGGGCCGAAATCCACGGGCACGATACCTGTCAAAGTTCTTTTAAGGTCCGATATCAGCGCGCTCGATACACCGGTGCATATTATCGCCTACATGAACGGTGTGCCTTCCGTTCAATTCGCGGTCGAAAAGATGCTGCGAATCGGTAATGATGAAGTCGACATAGAAACGCGTTACCGTATCAGCGATGCGGATGAACTCTGGATCGATATCGATGTCATCAACTACATCGACACCCCCATTAGTTTTGACTGCATGCTTTTGATCCCGGATCGGCGAAGGGAGCGAGTGATCATTCCGCGCGTTGTGGATCGGACTACCAAAACGCTCGTATTGCCCAAGGCATCTGAATTGCTCAACCAAACTTTATGGTTGCGATGCGAACAAATTGGTACGCGTCGCGTGTTAAACTATCGGATTAAAATCGAACCGGAGGCCGATAACGCCGAGACTGAGGATGCCCAGGCCGGAGAGGACGACGGTCCTTTGCCAGCGGTTTCCGGTACTGCCGCGACCCCTTCCGTGGCGTCTCCCAACAGCAACCTTAACCGTCTTGAATCCAATCGCCGATAATGCTGCTCCGAGAACTGTGCCAAACACTGAATGAAATCGCCCCCGTCCGTTTGGCGGAGTCGTGGGACAACGTTGGGTTGCTCGTCGGCGATGAATCTGCATCCGTAGAGCGGGTGATGACGTGTTTGACCATCACTGACGCTAGCCTCGACGAAGCCATCGCAGAGCGTGCTGATCTGATCATTTCTCACCATCCGATTCCTTTCAAGCCGCTCCCGAGGATAACCTCGCACTCGACGACTGGGCGATTGTTGCTCAAGGCCATCCGATCGAATCTCGCGATTTACTCTCCCCATACCGCTTGGGATAACGCATTTCACGGTATCAACCGGCAGTTAGCTACGATGCTGGCACTCCAGTCGCCAACACCGCTCACGCCTGCTGCCGATCCTGAATTGGCGAAACAAGGGCTCGGCACCGGAATATACGGCAAGTTGAGCCGGCGATTCACCCTTGAGGAACTGGTTCAGAAACTGGAGCTCTCGCTTCCAGCCATTCGCCCTCGCGCGACGCATCCACTCCAGCAATCTATCTCGAACATCGGTATCGTCTGCGGGAGTGGAGGAAGCATGGTGGGTCTGGCTGCCCAACGCGGATGCGATGCCTTCCTCACCGGCGAGGCGACTTACCATCAATGCCTCGAAGCCGAAGCATTGGGGGTCGCGATGGTGATGATCGGTCACTTTGCGAGTGAGTTCTTCGCCATGCGACAGCTTGCAGACATGCTCTCTCGTCGGGTCCCGGAAGTCCATTTTTGGGCGTCGATGAAAGACGACTCCCAATTCTGATACCAAGATACTGGCCGCTCACGCGCCAAAGGCACTCTTGATCTTCTTCACGGCCTCTGCCGTTTCAGTACCTTTGTAGTAATCGTCCAGTGGATAGCACCCGGAAGGCAAGCCGTTGCGAGGTGCGGTGGTGCAATCCGAAAACGTCCTGCAGATGAGCTTGCGCTGACTCTTTCGTTGAAGGATGGAATCCATCAGTACCTGCGGATACGACAGCACGGTGCGTCCCAAACCTACGAAGTCGGTCCAACCCTCGCGAACATTATGCTGAGCGGCATGAGGCAAGTACTCTTGCAAGTAGGAATAGCCTGATCCAACCACCAGTAGTTCTGGGAAAGCTCGTTTGATTTGACGTGTCGCCGAAAAATGCTTGGAAACGGATATCAAAGGATCCTCGTGCGGCTGGTAGCCATCCGAGGGCGGGAATGCAGCCGGGCGAAGTAGATGGGGTGTGTAATAAGGACTCCCGGCTGTAACATTGAGAAGTTGTACCCCTGCATCCTTCAGCCAACCTATCAGAACCAGTGTCTCGGTTAGATCCATCGAAAGTGGATCGGATTCCGAGAGACCGAATCCATACGCATAGGGAAGCAACTTCGAATAATCACGCGGACGGCCTTGCCCGAGCCTCCCTTCGACCGCTGTAGCCGGATTGGGCTCGAATGGAACCATGTCGAACGCACTCAGTCGAACGCCGATTCCCAGTTCAGGAATCTGCTTTCGTACCGCTTCGATGATTTCCAGCAGGAGTCTCGCTCGATTGGCTAGCGGTCCGCCGTATCCGTCGCGGCGTTTCCTCGCAGATAGGAACTCGTGCAACAAGTATCCATGACAGCACTTGATATCGACGAAATCCGCACCTGCCCAGCGAGCAATTTCGGCAGCTCGCACGTAGTCGCGAACCAACTGCTTGAGATCCGGCTCGTTCAAAACCGCAGAGTCGTCCGAGACGCCGAATTTAGGATCGAGCAACGGGTGCCGATAAGCGACCCTCGGCTCCCAGTGATGGTGGTCGGTCGGGCGACAAAATCTGCCGGAGTGAGTCAGCTGAAAACCAACGGCCAAGTCCGAATCGTCTCCGTAGGTTTGAACGTGCGTATGACGCAACGATGAGAGCAGCAGCTTGATGTCTTCTCGATTGTTCTCTTGGATCACCAATTGATTTGGGTTCGCACGCCCATCGGGGCGGACCGCCATCGCTTCGCCACCCCAAATCAGTTTTGCACCCGATTCCCCGAACCGCTCCCAACGCCGTTTCATGGGCGCTGTCATCCCGCCCGTCAATGTCCCGTCCCAACCTTCCATCGGCTGCACGGCGATCCGATTGCCGATCCGTCGACCGTTCCACAGAAGGCCTTTGGATAATGGCGACGCATCCCCTATTTCGAGCGAATCGTCGATCGGTAATTCAATGCCCAAGGACGCTGTGTGCTGCCGGAACGCCTCCGGGGTTTTTAGCGACGCGATTTTCGTCAGTTGGTACATAAGACCACCTAAGGAGCAATGGGGGAGATGGCAACGTTACTCGGTCTTTGGAAGGCTAAGATGATCAGTATGATTCCCGAGGTGATACCGAGAATACTAATCCACTGCGCAATGCTCAATTGAGTCCCAAACTGGCCGGCTTCATCCACTCGGATGATTTCCTCGAGAACTCTTAATATACCGTATGCGATCAAGCCGGAACCGAAGACCAATCCGGCTCGGAGATGCCAATTGGGGATGGAGGATGACCAAAGGAAGAGAAGGAATGCGCTGATGGATGCGTAGATTTGGGCGGGGTGAACTCGTAAGCTTTTTCGCGGGAAGTCTTCCGGGTAAAGCCGAAATCCCTTGCCGTTGATCTCGATCGAGCCTTCGAGTTCCGGCAATGCCAGCATGTCACCGGTGGTTTGAGGCGGTAGCGGATGAAACTCGAGCGAGTCCATGAACTGGCCCGGGCGGATCGAACGTCCTTCGGCCCAGCTACCTGGATCGACTCGTTCAATTCGGGCGTTTTGATCGGAATTGCCTGCGGTATGTATGCCGAGCGGCAAACCGCGATGAAGTTGATCGACATACGCGGGTGCTCCGCGAGGAAACGCGATGGTTGGCAAATCGGATTCACAGATCCCACCGTAACAGCAACCATTCAGAAGGCAGCCGATCCGGCCGAATGCGAGTCCGATAAAAAATGCGGGTACGATTGCATCGATCAATGGAATCGGTGCTATTCGATTTCGATAGGTCCATATCAAGATACCGATCAGCCCACCGATAGCGCTGCCGTAGACGACCAATCCACCCTCGGTGAATTGAAATGCGACCCAGAGTTTCGACATCAAAGTGTCACCTCCGAGTTCGTCCCATTTTTGAACGATGTAAAAAAGCCTAGCCCCGATGAGTCCACTGACGACAGTCCATAGGGCGAGCGCCATAAAGGCATCGAGAGAGACTCCAAGGCGTTCAACCCGTTTTTTGGAGACCCATACAGCGCACGCCACCCCGATCATCATCATGACACCGTACCCCCGGACCGGAACACCGACGATCAATTCCTTACCTGTTTCGATGGGAATACGAGTTTCGAAGGCGGGTAGAAATATTGCAAAAATAACCGCACCGATCCCCCAGTTCACAATTCCATCACGAACCACATCCTGAATGTGGCCATGTTTCCTGGACAAAAGAATCAGTGTCCCAATGTAGACTAAAAGCGCAATCACCGACCAGCTAACCACGCCGAACATGGGCAATGGGCCGATTGTGTGAGGTAGATAGAACAACGTCTGCCGCATGCTGAAATCTCCCTAATGGCAAGCGGAAAGGAAACGCCCCGGCGTATCATTGTATCCGAAGTAGGCTGTTGTCGATTAGTCGCGTCGTCCCGACTCGGACCGCGATGATTGCCACCGCAGGACTACCCAAATCCGATCGCTGCTCCATGGTATCGGGATCCACAATGGCTGCGTAATCGATCGAATCGACCGGAGCCTTGTTCAAAACATCGTGCATCGCAGATTCGATTTGCGCAACATTTCGATGTCCGTCGTCGATCATGGATTGCGCTTTTGACAACGCATGCCGCAATCCCAAGGCCCGCACCCGTTCGGTCGCGGATAAATATCGGTTGCGGCTGCTCATGGCCAAGCCATCGGGTTCTCGGATCGTTTCGCAAGGCTGGATAAGTATGGGCACGTTCAGATCGCGTACCATGGCGCTGATCACGGCGACTTGTTGGTAGTCCTTGCGGCCGAAATAAGCGACGTGGGCTGGAAGCATATTGAAAAGTTTTAAGACGATCGTGGTAACCCCTCGAAAATGGCCAGGCCGGATCTTTCCTTCCCAGTTCGTCGCAACCGCGGGTGGTTCGACAAACGTAGTGTGCCCGAGCGGATACATATGGTCTTTGCTCGGCACGAAGACAAAATCGCAACCGACCGAGGCGAGCTTCTCAAGATCCGAATCGAGGGTGCGGGGGTACTTGGCAAAATCCTCATTCGGACCAAACTGCGATGGGTTCACAAAGATTGTGGTGACCGCGATCTCGCAGTCCCGCTTGGCTTCTCGAACCAACGACAGATGCCCATCGTGCAACGCTCCCATCGTAGGAACGAGCCCAATCCTTTTCCCTTGGCGTCTCGCGAAATCCAATTGGGCGTAAATCTCTTCCGGACTCGAGAGAACCTTCATGTGTTATCCGAAGTAAGCAACGGCATTCTCGAAAATCTTGAGCCCTTCGCCATGAGCTGGCAATGGATTCGATCGCGTCCACGATGGATGGTTGGTCGGGAATAGAAATCGTTCGGGGTGGGGCATCAGACCAAAAATACGTCCGGAGGCGTCGCAAATCCCCGCGACATTCCACTCGGCCCCATTCGGATTGTCTGGAAAGGCTAGCCCTGCATCGCCGGTTTGGCCATCGCCTGTGCAATAGCGAACCGCGATTTGATGGCGATCACGCAGCATCGTTCGAGCTTGTTCATCGCGCATTAAAAAGCGGCCCTCGGCGTGGGCCATAGGCAAGTAAATCTTTTCGATGCCTCTCAAGAATACGCAGTGGTTCGACTCCGGCTTGAGATGCACCCACCTGGACTCAAACCTTCCTTGCAAATTCCATGTCAATGTCGCGGGAGGATTCGTCAGCCCGGAATCGAAAAAGATCCCCAATCGCATCATGATTTGGAAGCCGTTGCAGATCCCGAGGACCAGCCGATCCTCTTCCCGAAACATTTCTAGTGTTTCCGCCAAACGGGTCTGCCATTGAACCGCCGCGATCCGACCAGCCGCGATGTCGTCTCCGTAACTGAACCCACCTGGGAAGCACAGGATTTGGTAACTGCGAGCTAAGTCTGGATGCTCGATCAACTGGTTCACGTGCAATCGATGGGCCTCGGCACCCGCAAGTTCGAATGCATAGGCGGTTTCAACATCGCAATTGGTTCCCGGTGCACGGACTACGAGCACTTTCGGCTTGGCCATCCTCGGTGATTTCCTCTAGCAAATAGAACTGACATGTTCATGGATTCCAACGGTGCCGTAAACGCGGTGCCGTAAACGCGGTGCCGTAAACGTCGTAGGGATCGAAAACGCTTGCCGTAACGACCTTTGGAACAACGACCTATGGGGAACCCATTTTAGACGAGCATCCTACCCGTAGAACCCCGGTCACGGCAATCCAGGCGGAGAACCCGCCGTGAGAAAAGAGGGTGGAGTTAGCCCCGTCCAAGAAAAAAACGAGTCGCTGCGCACTGGTTTCTCCCTCAAACCCT
>CAIYZV010000103.1 GCA_903930765.1 uncultured Pirellula sp. | reverse complement strand
GGTACGGTGGTTGGCGAATGGTACGGTGGTTGGCGAATGGTACGGTGGTTGGCGAATGGTACGGCGGTCAGAAAGAACAACGATGAGCAAAACGAATTCAGGATCGAAAGCCCCAAATGCAGGGGGGCAGAGTATCGGTATTCCGTTGGCTTCATCGCTTCCTGAACGCCCGGCTGTGCACGGATCGTTCAAGGTCCAATTGCAGAAGGAGCAACTCGTTTTTTCTTCGGCGCACTTCATTACCTTTGCGGGTGATATCTGCGAATGTTTGCACGGCCATAATTACGGACTGCGAGCGGAGGTCGAAGGAACGCTCGATGAGAATAGGTACGTGATCGACTTTATCGCGTTTCGAGAGTCACTCGCGGAGTTGGTCAAGCAGTTGGATCACCACATGCTTATTGCGTTGCACCATCCGTTGATTTTGGTCGATGCTCAGGAAAATGAAGTCACCGTGCGGTTTCGGGAGAAACGGTGGGTATTTCCGCGAGAGGACTGCATGCTGCTTCCGATCACCAATACCACTGCCGAAGAGATCGCTTGGTGGATAGCTACCGAAGTTCGTAAAAAGCTCTATCCGAAAATCGGAGATCGTTTAACCGCGATCGAGGTTGGGGTGGATGAGAACAACGGTCAGTGGGGGTGTTGTCGATTGCCTTGGGATCCGTCTGTCCCGACGACGCTGAACCCCTAGGAATTCCCCGTTCGCCAACTCCTTCTTCAAAAATCCCAGCGTATCGTCTGGGATGGGCGTACCTGCGTAACGGATCCTCGGCATGTATCGATTCTGCCGAAAGTTAGCATTCTTCATCGGCTAATCTGCCCCGTACATTTCTTCAAGCAACCGGTGTCGAGCGTCGACCACACAGTATTGGCATAGGCTTCATTGGGGGTCGCTGGCGCTTGGTGTCTGTTTTTTCAACCCAAGGCGTTGGGGTTCGAACCGGAGGAATCGCTGATGGACTCTGGGGGCTAATGGTTTTTTGGGTGAGTTTCTAGCTATACCAAGTAAAGGCATGACGGTGTCACTAATTTCCGAGGGTGTCAAAAAATCAGCCGTGTTGCTGATGGCATTGGAAGAAGACGATGCTGCGCTGTTGTTGTCGAAATTGCCTCCTAGGCAAGTCGAACTCGTGTCGCTCGCGATTGCCCAGATGGAAGAGGTAGCGGGTGAGGATCAGGAAAGGGTGATCACCGAGTTCTTCGGGGGGCAACCTAGTTCGCTTTCGCACGCGGCGGGTGGTTTGGAGCGAGCCAAAAACCTCGTGAAGAAAGCCCTCGGCAAGGATGCGACGGAGATGCTTTCGGTGTTGCAGCAGACGATTGAATCGTTGCCGTTTGCATTTCTTCAAAAAGCCGACCCTCAAAACATTCTGTCTTTTATTCTCGACGAGCATCCGCAGACGATTGCCGTCGTGATTTGCCACGTTCCCCCGGCCACAGGTGCCGCGATTCTGAACGGCTTGCCGCAACCCAAGCAGTTGGCAGTGATCCGACGGATTGCGGAAATGGGGCAGACGAACCCTGAGGCGATCGAGGAGATCGAGCACGCGCTGGAACGGCGTCTCTCGATGGTGGCGAGTCAATCCTTCCGGAAAGCAGGAGGTGTTCCTGCTGTGGCGGAAATATTGAACGTTACGGACCGCGCCACCGAACGTGTGGTGCTCGAGTCGCTCGGGAAAGAGAGTCCGGAATTGGTCGAAGAGATTCGTCGCCTCATGTTCGTCTTCGAGGACATTTCCAAATTGGCGGACAAGGATATTCAATTGCTTCTCAAAAACGTCGAGACGGCGCAATGGGCGATGGCACTCAAGGGAGCCACCGCGAATCTGCAGGAGAAAATCATGCGGAATATGTCGCAGCGGGCCGCGGAAATGCTGAAGGAAGAAATGGAGTTCCTCGGCAAAGTCAAAGTGAGCGAGGTGGAATCCGTTCAGCAGAAAATCGTCGACGTCGTCCGTTCCTTGGAAGAATCAGGCCAATTGGCGAGACCCACTTCCGATGCCGAGGAAGAGTTTATCTCCTAGTGCAAGACTTGGTCGAGGGTTTCGAGGAAGGATTGCGGTTAGCGTCGCATGGGATTCGAAGGAAACGCTAGAATGGAGGGGCGTGGTGTATCGAGTTCCCGAACGGCATAGGGGATAGGAATGGTTGCTGTTGAGCAGTACTTGAAGCCCGAGTTGGCTTCTCAGATCAAGCGACTGGACCTACGTGCGCAATTGATTGTCAAAGGATTCTTGCAAGGGATACATGCCAGTCCCTTCCACGGTTTTTCCGTGGAGTTCAGCGAGCATCGGCGGTACTCCCATGGGGATGATCCCAAGGACATCGATTGGCTGGCGTACGCGAAAACCGATCGTTACTACGTCAAAAAATTCGAAGCGGAAACGAATATTACCGGCTACATCGTCATGGATACGAGCCAATCCATGGCATACACCTACCGTCAGCAATTGACGAAATTCGATTACTGCGTCTGTTTAGCCGCAGCGCTGACGTACTTGATGCTCATGCAGCAAGACCCGATTGGGCTGGTTACCTTTGATGACAAGATACGGGCCAGTCTATTTCCGAGGTCGCGGAGGAGCCAGTTCGCTGCGATATTGAGCCAGCTCAGCAAGCTCAAAACAACGGGAAAAACCGAGCTAAAACACCCGTTGCAACAGCTTCTGGCCATGCTGCGCCACCGCTCGCTCATCATGCTCATGAGCGATTTGCTCTCGGATGTTGAGTCGACGTTGTCAGCGATACGGATGCTCAAGCATGCTGGGCATGATGTTATTGTGTTCCATGTTTTGGACGAAGCAGAGGTGCATTTCCCATTCACCGGGTTGGTCCAGCTCAATGATCCCGAGTCGGGTCAGGTGGTGAGTGTGAATGCGGATGATATCGGCGCTGATTATCGCGAGAACATCAGGAAGTTCCGCGAAGAGTTGCAGAAGGGGTGCAGCCAAACTCGGATCGATTATGTGCCGCTCGACACGAGCATGCCGTACGACAAAGCGTTGACGGAATACTTGTTGAGTCGAAGGAATCGTTTCTAAACGGGGCTTGGAACGCGTCGCATGACCTTTCTTCATATCTCACTTCTGCTAGGAGCGATTGCGGCTGCTGCACCGATCGCAATGCATCTGCTGGGGAGGCGGCAGCCAAAGCAGATCCCGTTTCCCGCGGTCCGATTCGTGCGTGAGACAGCCATCGTGGCGCAGCGCGGATGGAGTGTAAAGCGGTGGCTGTTGTTGGCCCTACGCGTATTGCTACTCCTCGTACTGGCACTGGCGCTGGCAGCACCTCGCGTGGTCATCGGTTTGTTCGGAGACGTCGCGCTCGGCGGACTTTTGGCGATACTAGCCGTCATCGCTTCGGCAGCAACGTTCATAGCTTGGGGAGGAAAAAAGCCCTGGCCGCTGATCGCGATTGCAGGTGCCATCGCGGCAGTCCTATGGGGTGCCTCTGCGATGTTTTTTGCGTCGACGGTGAACAACGGAGAACCACTGGCATTGGTCAACACCGGCGGGCCGGTGTGCGTAGCGATCATCGTCGATACGTCGCCTTCGATGGGGTACCGATACCACAACACCACGCGGTTGGACGATGCGAAGGAGATGGCACGATGGTTGATGGATCGATTTCCTGTCCCGAGCCAGATCGCTATTGTGGGAGGTGATGGAGGAGTCCGACTCAATCCTGATCGATTGTCGGCGGAACGGCAATTGGAGCGGGTGGTGGTCGAGGGGAAAGCGGCAAATCTTGCGGATCGCATCAGTTCGGCGATCGAAGTGTTGCGAAAGAATGAGCTGGAGCGACGCGAAATCTATGTTTTGACCGATATGCGAGACAAAGGGTGGGAGAACGCAGGCTCCGCCGATCTGGTGCAGAAACTTTCCGCGAAAGATGCAGCGGGTAACCCGCAGCCCAAAGTGCTTTTGCAATTGATCGATCTAAGCGTTCCCGAGGAGGAAATCAAGAATTGGTCAATTTCGAATGTGCGACTGAGCCAGGAATCGGCCATACCTGGTGGTCAGATCAGCGTGACCGCTGACATCGTGGCGAATCGAGAGGCTTCCGAGGAGCAGTTGATGTGCGAACTGGCGGTCGAAACGGTCGATCGCAAACTCCCGATGGTACGGGACGGAAAGATGGTAGTGCCCGAGAGCAAACTGGTCGAGCGACAGTTGGTCCAAGTTCCCAAAGGTGAGTCGGTTACGATTCAGATGGTGATTCGAAACTTGGTGGAGGGAACGAACCACGCTGTCCTGAGATTATCGCGACCAGATCCGCTCGAGTTGGACAATGTGAGCTACCTGACGATTGAGGCACAGCAGCAAGGCCAAGCGGCGGTGATTGCGGACGATAGCCGTGACGGTCAACTGGTTTCCTTGATGTTGGACCCTGGGCGCGGTGTGGGAATCGAGCCTGGGAACGGCGCTGGCAAGGGAAGTAGCAATGAAGGCAGTTCGACGAGTGCACCGGTTGTTCCGACAACTGCGGTCGTGGAACCGACCAGTCGTATTTCGAATATGGATTTGGCCAAGTACGGTCACATGGTATTGTTCAACCCCCGTAGTTTGAGTGCCGATGACGCGGATCGCTTGTTGGCCTGGGTGGACGGAGGAGGTGGCCTGTTGATGGTTCTCGGACCAGCAGCGCAGTCGGCGGAAGCGATCGAATCGAACGGCTTGGCGAGTTTGGTGCCTGGAAAGATCAAGCGAATGAGCCGGCGCGACTGGGATGACCGCTCGATGGTTTTGAGTCCTGTGATTGAAAACCATCCGATTTGGTCGGTATTCGAGCGACCTATCCGAGAGATTCCCTGGGTGAATTATCCGGTGTTTCGTCACTGGGATCTTGAGAATTTGGCCCCTGGCGCATCGGAGATCATGAAGTTTACTGGTAGCGAACTGCCAGCGATTGTTGAATGGGTGCGGGGGCAAGGACGTATTCTTGTGATGACGTTTCCGTATCCCGAACCCAATTCTACGGCGACGACGCAACCATGGAGCGAATTGTTCACGACCAGTTCTGATGCGTGGCCTGGGTTCGCTCTGTTTTTGGGCGCGACCAGGTACCTAGCCACGCATAACAAGCATCCCGTGAACTACACGATCGATGCGACAGCGCTCCTCGATAACAACACCACCCAATACCCGAAGGTATACGAGTTGTTTCATCCGGGAGGGGATGTCGTGCGTGTGGAATCTGCGGATGAGCTGATTTCCTACTCGTTTACCCGACAGCCGGGGCAGTATCGATTGCGAGGTGTCCGGCCACGTGGTCCCGTAGTTCGTGGTTTCAGCGTGAACGTGGATCGCGACGAGATCTCGTTGGAGCGAACGCCATCGGGCAAGCTCGATGAAGTGCTCGGCAAAAATGGCTATTTGATCGCGAAGACGAAGGAACAAGTCCAATCGTCGATCGGGGAAGGTAGGTATGGCAAGGATCTAACACCATTCCTCTTGGTTATCGTGACGATGATGGTGATGGCTGAGCAAACCATGTCGAGTCGATTTTACGCCTCCACCTCGCGAGGCAAATCATGATGGACTGGACTCTCTCACCAGTGTTTGGAAGTTACGCACTGGTGCTTGCAACAGCACTAGGCTTGGGGTTTATCCTCTTCGCCATCCGGGATGCCTCAACTCTCAAACCAACGCAGCGAGCGATCCTGTGGGGATTGCGACTTTTTGTGGCATTGTTATTGCTCCTAATGCTACTCAAACCAGGATTCACTTGGACACGGCAGCGTGAGCCGCGAGGCACCATCGCTGTCATGATGGACGTATCGACGAGCATGCAATTGAGTTCGGGGGATGGCCAGTCGACCCGATGGGAGAGCCAATTAGAGATTTGGAATGCGCTTTGGAACGCGCGAAGTCAGTTCGGGAGCGAGACCATCCTCGCACCGTTTACGTACGACGGAAAAGCCCAAGGGCTTGGCGAATTGGCAAGCAATTCCGAAGAAAATGCGAAGCCGACACTGCCACCCAAGCCGCTCGGCGGAACCACTGATATCGGTGGTCCGCTCAATCAAGTCGCAACGACTACGTTTAGTTCGCCGCTGACGTCGGTCATTTGGATGGGCGATGGAGCGCAGACGGAATCGCCGGCAAAGATCGACCCACAGCAAGTAGCGCGGCAATTGGGGCGTTTGGATATCCCGTTGTTTTTGATCGGTATCGGGCCGCGTGGGGATAACGAGATGGCGAAGGATCTCGCTATCGACGGAGTCCCGGAACAGTTGGATGTCTATACGAAGAATCAAATCTACGTGCGAGGGATGCTCAAAGCCCGCGGAGTGACGAACCGAGATATCGTCATCGGGCTTTCGATGGTTGGGCCCGATGGGGTGGCGAGGCCCGTTGAGCAGACGACGGTACGATCCGTCAAATCGGATCAGTCTGTGGCATTCCAAATACCCCTCATCGCGCCGGATGCAGGTTCGTACGAATTGATCGTGAAAGCGGAACCGGTCGATGGGGAGGCGGTGACTGAAAACAACGAAGCGACAGCCTACTTGAATGTGCGAGGTGGTGGGGCCCGTGTTCTCTACATTGAAGGAGAGCCTCGAACCGAAGCTCGATTTATCGCCAATGCGTTGCTCGAGTCTCCGGACATGCAAGTCGATCGATTGTGGATCGCTCGCGAGCCGGTGCAGAAATGGCCTGTGGATTTGTCGTCCCGATTATCCAATGGCGTCTATGATCTCTTCATTTTAGGAGACCTTGATTCCGATGCCATCGGTCCGGCCGGTGCCAAACTGATCGCCGATCAAGTCAACAAAGGGGCTGGTTTGATTACGTTAGGTGGGTATTTCGCGTATTCGGCGGGTGGTTGGGACAAAACGCCGTTGGCCGACATTCTGCCGGTGATGATGGGGGCCGGTGTGCGTCAACGCCGCGATGCGCCGATCGATCTTCGTTCCCAGTATCCGGGAGCGATTCGGTTGATTCCGCGAACGACCGACAAGCTGCTTCAAATCGGTGATCCGGGAGCTGACTTTAACAAGTCATGGGCGGAGATGAAGCCACTCACAGGAGCAAGTCGATGGGATGGAATCAAGAATGCTCCCGGCGTGAATTTGATGGCCAGTGGTGACGCAGGGCAACCGCTGATGGTGACCGGTGTGGCTGAAAAAGGACGTGTACTATGTCTGGCTTTTGACTCCACGTTCCAATGGTTACGGCAGGGCAAGGGGAAAGAGTTCAAGCAATTCTGGAGACAGCTCGCTTTGTGGGGATTGCGGAGGGAGCAGGTCGAAGAGGGGATGCAACTGACCATGTCGCAGCGAAGGCTTTTTCTGAACCAACCGTCGGATGTTCTGATGACATGGAATCCGGGTTCCAGCAGTGTTGAGATGCCGAAGTCGATTTTCGTGCATCTGTGGCGATTGGGTGACCCCAACAATCCGAAGGGCGCATCCGCCGAAGAGGACTTGGGAGAGGTTGCGTGGGGACGCCGCGATGCAACGAGCATGAAGCATCGGTTCGAAGGGGTCTCGCAAGCGGGCCGGTACGAGTGGCGCGCGAAAGCGATTGGGTCCAAGGGCCAACAGATTGAGGCGAGGTTGCCGTTCATCGTGATGGATCGATCGATTGAAACCATGCAGCCGATGCCCGATTGGCAACTCCTAAGCCAGCTTGCCAAACTGAACGAGTCCGCGGGGGGCGAGTTGGTGGCGCCAGAACAAAGCGATGGGATTATCCAACGGATATTAGAGCGGCGTCGGCAAGCCACAGAGACGGCGATCGAAAGCTACCGATTGGGAGACAGCACCATCGATTCCTGGCTAGTTTTTCTGGGGCTAGCAGCGTTATTGATCAGCCAGTGGGGGCTGCGGAAAATGTGGGGCGTACCTTAGG
>CAIYZV010000102.1 GCA_903930765.1 uncultured Pirellula sp. | reverse complement strand
TTTGACTCAAGCGCTCGCATCCTCAAGGATTACCGTTGGCTGGAAAAGAACCTGGGGATGTTGGTCCCGCTTGAGATTGTTCTCGAGTTCGACAAGGACAGTGTTGCAAACGTCGAGGACACAACCGGTGAGCCTCGCATTGAGGACCTAGGGCGTCTTACGTTCTTGGAACGGATGGAAACGACCCTCAGGATTCAAGACGCCATCAATCAGAAATTTGGTGAGCCTGGTCACGGTTGGGTTGGCCGCAGTTTGTCGGCAGCGACATTTGCTCCTTCTCTACCTACCAAAGGAACCAGCACGCAAAAGCTGATCGAACGGCGTGTTTACAACTCCACGTTGGAATCAAAGCGTGAAGAGTTCAAAAAGTCTGGATTCTTGCGGATCGACCCCGACAACGGGAATGAACTCTGGCGGATCAGTTTGCGAGTCGCGGCGTTCCAAGGGGTCGACTATGGCCGGTTTGTGCACAGCTTGAGCGATGTCGTGAATCCGATCCTCGAAGCCCATTCGGATCGTGTGCAGATTTTGAGACGCATCTCTGCGTGGACTGGGGATGCCAAATTCGCTGGCAAGAAGGTGATGATCTGGGATCCGTCCGTGATCGATCAGGAGTCGGGTGAATCCCTCCCGACGGCAAAGATTCGATCGGATGAGATTTCGGCGTTGCTGACCAATGCAAGAATCAAGGTGGCCCGTGCAAATTTTGATTCGAAGCCGATGCCTCTTGTCCAGCTCCAGGAGTTGGAAGATTACGATGCGATCGTCCTCGCGGGTGCGTTCAGCGATTCCGAAGTCCGAACGTTGGGGATGGCACTCAACAAGGTCATCGATCTCGAATCGACCGATCCACTGTCACCCAATCATTGGGTGTCGTCGGTATACACTGGGGTCGTTCCCATTGTTTACAAAGCCCAGCGGGCATTGCTGCAAAGCTTGATGGAAAGCACCATGTGGTCCTTCCTGACGATCACACCACTGATGATCTTCGTCTCGAGAAGCTTCCGAGGTGGATTGGTCGCGATGATCCCGAATATAGTCCCAGTCGTTTTCATCTTCGGTTTGATGGGCTGGCTCGGGATTGCAATCGATATTGGATCCATGATGACCGCCAGCATCGCTTTGGGGGTCGCCGTCGACGATACGATTCACTTCTTGTCGTGGTACCGCGGGAACGTGTTGACCCTCCGAGATAGGCGGGCTGCCATCATCGCGTCCTATAGCCAGTGCGGAACACCGACCTTGCAAGCCGCTTGCATCAGCGGATTGGGGTTGTCCGTGTTTGCCTTTAGCACGTTTACCCCGACGCAGCGCTTCGGATGGCTGATGTTGACGATTCTGATCGCCGGCGTCATTTCCGAACTGGTGCTGCTCCCGGCGATCCTGGCGGGACCGCTCGGGCGAGTTTTTGAGCCGAGGGCGTCCAAGCATCACCCGGTCGGCAGGTTTTTTCTGATTGTTCGGCACCAAATGCGACGCCGTTTTGATCGGGCGCACCGGTCCCCGCATCTGCCTGCGGGGGAAACCGAGTTCCAGAGCGCCGCGTAGGTTCCCGCCAAAAGGGTGGGAAGTTACCGGTATGGAAGCCTGCGAGCATCAAAGTAGCCTGAAAGGGTTGCATTGAGTTTCCAAGATTTCCTCTTGGAGGTTTTCACGCTACTAGCTAAACTTTTCCCCCCTGACCGAATCGTTTTATCGGTGCGACCTGATCGGTGTTTTCATCGAGATGTCGCTGACGTTGGTTCGCCGGGGGCGGGTAGTCGTTGCAGATTCGTATCCAGCAATGGTCCATCCCCTTGAAAAACCACTGAAAATGAGCTCTTAATAGCTGTTGTCACCCAATGACCAAACAAAAAACTCACAAGTCGACCAAGAAGCGATTCCGATTGACCGCAACGGGCAAAGTAAAGCACCGCAAGTGCGGCACGAGCCACTTAGCGATCAGCAAGCCGGCCAAGAAGATTCGAAAGCTCCGAGGAACGCGAGTTCTGGAGCCGACCATGACCCGCGCGATCACCGACGCGCTGCACGGAAACAGCTACTAAGTCGTTTCTGTTTCGAGAGAACTGGCCCTTTAAAACCAAGTGTCTGGGTATTAACGACCGCGACTGAGACCACGACTGGGCCAGTCCCATTCTGATTTTCGATCAGAAGTCGCGGTGACCTGAGACGCTCAACTAGTAGTGAAGTGTTTCGATGAGAACGAGAAAAGGTTCCGCACGCCGTCAGGCGAAGCGACGCTTGTTCCAACGTGCCGAGGGGTACGTTGGTGGACGTAGAAGGCTATACCGGACCGCCAAGGAAAACTTGGTGCGCGCCGGCCGATTTGCGTATCGTGACCGACGACGTCGTCGCCGTGATTTCCGCCGATTGTGGATCACCCGTTTGAATGCAGCGGCACGGCTTCATGGTCTCCGCTACAGCCAATTCATCGCTGGGCTTGTTTTGGCCAATATCGAGCTGGATCGTAAGCAGCTTTCGGAAATGGCGATCCACGACCCAAGCGGCTTCGAAGTGGTGGTTTCCGCCGTGAAGAAGGCCTTGGAAGCGCAACAGGCAGCTGCCTAGTCAGCGAACCTTCAAGCATGGCGTTAGATCGCTTCGTCAACAGTCTGGAGACGATGCTCGAGGAAGCTCGAGTATCGCTGCAATCGGTGGAATCCGCGGAGGCTCTCGAGCAGCTTCGCGTGAAGTTCGTCGGTGCTAAGAACGGCGCGCTCAAGAGTGTCCAGAAGATGCTCGCTGAGGTTGCGCCGGAGGATCGGCCTGCTGCGGGCAAGCGATTCAATGAGGTGCGAGAGGCATTGCAAGCTGCACTCGATGGGGCGGCTGAGCGGTTCGCGTCTGGGATTGCTTTGAAATCAACACAGCCCGCGATCGATCCGACACTGCCCGGCCTCCGGCCGCGGATTGGTGCCGTTCATCCGATCACGCAAACGCTGGAGCATCTCAAAGAAATCATGGGACGGCTTGGGTTTTCGGTAACCGAAGGTCCCGAGATCGAAGACGAATGGCACAACTTCGTCGCATTGAACATTCCCGACGATCACCCAGCCCGCGATCCGCTGGATAATTTCTATCTGGCCACGGCCAAGAGTTCAGATCCTGCTGGCATGACGAATCCGGCAGCCAGGTTGATGCGCAGTCAAACCAGTACAGTGCAAATACGCGTGATGGAGTCGCAGCCTCTGCCGCTGCGGATCATTTCCTTGGGACGCGTCTACCGGCCCGATGCACCCGATGCAACCCACTTCCCGATGTTCCATCAGATGGAAGGTCTTTGGGTGGATCGGAACGTGACCATGACGCAGCTGAAAAGCGTCCTGCGGTTGTTTGCGACCAGTTATTTGGGTGGTGATGTCAACGTTCGATTTCGGCCATCGTTTTTTCCGTTCACGGAACCGAGTGTCGAAGTCGATTACTGGTGGAATGGTCAATGGATTGAGTTCGGCGGCGCAGGGATGGTCGACCCCAATGTCTTCGCATCGGTGAACATCGATCCGGAGAGGTGGTCTGGATTCGCGTTCGGACTCGGGGTGGAGCGATTGTGCATGCGTCGCTTTGGGATCACGGACATCCGCGATTTGTATCGAAGCGACGTTCGCTTCCTTCGCCAATTCGCTTCTTAACAAGCGTGTTCTGTTAACGATCGAGTTCTGTCATGTTGATTTCTTGGGACTGGCTCTCGGACTACGTGAAGATCGACCGCCCGCTGGAAGAAATTGTCTCCCGCTGGGCCATGTCGGGCTTGAATCACGAGGGAACGGAGATCGTCGAAGGTGTGCCGGTGATCGATCTCGAGGTTACCAGTAATCGCGCTGATTGCTTAGGGCATATCGGGATCGCTCGCGAAGCGTCGGTGCTCTATCGAGTCCCATTGGTTGTCCCGCAGCCCATCCCGGCTACGTCCAAAAGCTCGATCGCG
>CAIYZV010000101.1 GCA_903930765.1 uncultured Pirellula sp. | reverse complement strand
GAGAGTCCAACCGAAATGAGTCTGCGATTCATAGCCGAATGTTCCGTGGGATAGTTGCCTAACGAGATGAACTGCGTTGTTGCTGTCAACCCGCTGGAAAGTCCAAGGTATCGCCGGCACAGGCCAGCGTCCCAAAACTTACAAAACCATTATTGGAGCACCTACGGGCTCCCGACAATGTTTGCTTACGGATTCTCGAGCGATTTCTATAGCGATTTTTCCGTCCGCTCTAGGTGTATCGAATCATCCTCGAAGAGCGCTGCAGACTAGCTCCACGAGGTCCATTTGTTCCGTTTGTGCCGTTTCCTCCCAACGAACGGACGATACCAATAGGTCCGATTATCCGCTCTTCGCGCAGCCATTCTCAGCGTCACTACCTTGAACTTCGGGACGGCAAGAACTCCCCATAACTCCGCCCGGAACCACGTCTGTTCGCCTTAGCTCGCTTTTCGCCGATGAAATGGCCGTTATAATGCCGCCACACCCAGGTAAGCTGCCCCGGATTCGCACTTGTTGCAGGAATGTAATCATCACCTCATCGATGCCCTCAGAGCCAAAACATCGAGCCGGTTCGTCGGCTGCTTCTCACAGCTCGGAACCCCCTAATTGCCCTCCCGCCAGTGGCTCTAACTGCCGCGAAACCGCAGCAAAGGACGGTCTGGACGCGTTCCTAGGACGCTGGAAAGCTGTGGCTGGCGAGGTGGAAGCGACCCTGGTCGTGGCCATCGATCGCTTGGGGGATGACTGCCCAACCCGTTTAAGAGAGGCCATTGCCTACTCCCTGCTAGCCCCCGGAAAACGCCTTCGCCCGATCCTTTGCATGTTCACCTGCGAAGCCGTCGGCGGCGATTCGCAAGCCGCTCTCGGGCCTGCCGCGGCGTTGGAAATGATCCACTGCTACTCGTTAATCCATGACGATTTGCCCGCCATGGACGACGACGACCTGCGTCGAGGCCGACCGACGTGCCATATCCAATTCGACGAAGCCACCGCCATTCTGGCCGGCGACGCCCTCCAACCCCTGGCCTTTGAGACTATTTTGCGGAGCCCCCTCGCACCGCACGCAGCCGCCGAATGCTGTTTGGCATTGGCCCAGGCTGCGGGTAGTGAAGGGATGGTCGGGGGCCAAATGGACGACTTGCTCGCGGAAAAGCGGGATTCGGCCGCGATGTCGCTGGACGAGCAAAAACATTGGCTCGATGCCATCCATCGCCGGAAAACCGGAGCCATGATCGCTGCCTCGGTCATGATGGGGGGGATCGCCGGCGAGGCCACACCGCAGCAACGTGCCGCCCTCGGTTTGTATGGCCGCGCAATCGGAATAGCTTTCCAAATTGTCGACGACCTACTAGACGTGGAAAGCACGGCGGAAAACACTGGAAAGGCAACCGGGAAAGATAGCGCTCGCGGGAAGCTGACCTTCCCGACCGTCTATGGTATCCCAGCAACTCGCGAACAAGCCCGGCAATGGGTGGCCCGAGCGATCGATGCTGTGGAGCCATTCGGTGAGGCCGCATTCCCATTGAAGAGGCTCGCGCAATACATCCTGGATCGGAGTAACTGATGGCGATGCATGAAATGCTTTCCAAATTGGATTCGGCGGAACCGCTTCAGTCGATGTCGGTCGAAGATTTGGAAAAACTCGGCTCGGAGATCCGAGATGTTCTCTGCAACCTTCTTGCGACTCGCACCGCCCACTTCGCGTCCAACCTAGGTGTGGTCGAACTCTGCTTGGCCCTCCACAGCGTCTTCGACTTTCGCAAAGACCGATTGATCTGGGATACGGGCCACCAAATCTATCCGCACAAACTGATCACTGGTCGCTACGCTGAGTTCAAAACCATCCGAGAGCGAGGTGGGCTCATGGGATACCCCAACCCACTCGAGAGCGAGTACGATCTGTTCATGACCGGGCACGCCGGTTGTTCCGTATCCACTGCCCTCGGACTCAAGTCGGGCGATGACTTGATGGACCAAGGAAACCGCAAGAGCATCGCTGTCATCGGCGATGGCGCGTTTCCATCGGGCATCGTCTTCGAAGCGTTGAACAACGCCGGTGAATTGAACAAAGACCTGATCGTCGTGCTCAACGATAACAAGATGTCGATCTGCCCTCGCGTCGGCGCATTGGCCAACTACTTGGACCGACTCCGAACCAATCCGTTCTACACGGGATTCAAGAGCGAGGTGGTCAAGGTCCTCAACAAGCTTCCCGTCTTTGGTGATCCGACCGAGCGATTGCTCGCGCAGATCAAAGAAGGGGTCAAGGCGGGGATGGTCGGCGGCATGCTCTTCGAAGAGTTCGGCTTCCGATACATCGGACCGATCGATGGGCATGACATTCGATTGATGCGAAAATACCTCGAGATGGTTCGCGACCAAAAGGGACCGACCTTGCTCCACGTCGTCACCGAGAAAGGCCGCGGCTACAAACCGGCGGAAGAAGACCCCGTTTACTTCCACACACCTCCGGCCTTCGAGGACGAGGATGGCAGCCCACGCGTGCTGAGCATCGGTGAAAAGCCTGCCTTCACGAACTACGCTCGCGACGCGATCGCCAACCAAATGCGTCGCGATTCGAAGGTCACCATCATGACCGCCGCCATGTGCCAAGGGAACAAGCTCGAGCCAGTCCGGGACGAGTTCCCAGATCGGTTTTTCGATGTCGGGATTTGCGAGTCCCATGCGGTCGCATTCGCCGCCGGCCAAGCCAAAGTAGGATTGCGACCGATCGTTGCGATTTACAGCACGTTCATGCAACGCTCGTACGACCAAATCTTCCAAGAGGTGGCACTTCAGAATCTGCCCGTGACCATGATGCTCGATCGAGCTGGTCTGACCGGTCCGGATGGCCCGACGCACCACGGTGTGTTCGACATTGGTTACATGCGTGTCTTCCCGAACATCGTGATGATGGCTCCTGGGGATTCCACCGAAGTCGAACCTATGCTCGAGTTCTCGCTGAAGCATCCAGGCCCATGCTCGATCCGCTACCCGAAGACGAGCGCGCTGGCGTTCGAGCGACCTGCGCAAAAGATCGAACTCGGCAAAGCCGAAGTTGTAAGGCGGGGTACCGATGGTGCGATCGTGGCCATCGGAGCGATGCTCCAACAAGCATTAGCCGCCGCAGACTTACTCGCCAACGAAGGCATCTCGGTTACCGTGGTAAACGCTCGCTTCATCAAGCCACTCGATGTGGAATTGCTCGG
>CAIYZV010000100.1 GCA_903930765.1 uncultured Pirellula sp. | reverse complement strand
TTCAATTTGGGTTGGATGTCCTTCACACGCATGCCGGGGATATCTTGGCATCTGGGAAGTCCTTTTACGACGCGATCCATGCGAGCAATTCGGTTGCGACCGATGCTGATATCGCCGAGGAGGATGTAGGCTACGATTCCGAACAAGGGGACGGCGATGATGAATACGAGCCAAGCAATACGCGAAGCTGGGTCGCGATGCGGTTTCAGCATCACCCGCATGCACAGAGAAGCTTGGATGGCAAAGTGAATCAATACACTGATCATCGTTACCCATTCGATATACCTCATGCCGATGGCCTTTCGGGGCTAGCCCGGTCTTCGTCGAGATCGACTTCGATAATACGGAAGTCTATTCCCTGGATGGCAGCACCTGGATTCGAGAATTGCATCCCGTCATAGGTAACTTTCTCCATCGAACGATGCGTATGCCCAAAGTACACGTTCCGAGTTCCGCTCTCTGGTCCATGACCCGCCCAGGATAGGTATTGGGACACACGTCCCAGAACCTTGGTGTTGCTGTTGGCGAGGTTCGCGACAAGCCGATGCACGCGTGTTCGGACCGCGACGTCATAAAGGGAATGCTGGAATCCAGGAGGCCGGGATCTTAGTTCCTCTGCAGCGCGGCGTTCGTCGAGCAATTCATGGAAATCGACGCTGAACGGGATTTTGGCATCGATGATATCGCCATGGAGGAAGGTGGTGTTCCCAAGACGCAGGATATGAGGGTGGTGCACCAATTGAGGATAGTCGCTGGTCAGTGCCTTCAACGCACTGATGAATCCTGGGTTTGCATCATGGTTGCCGAGCAAATAATGGATCCGGCATTCGGGATTGATGGCGACTAAGCCTTTGAGCCAATGAAGGCTTTGCTCGATGGTTTCTTCATGGCTTCGATAGCGACTCCACCGGAAGTCAAATATGTCCCCACCCAGAACGAACGTATCCGAACAACGGAGCGCATGCTCGATCGCGTCATGGATTCTAGGGGCGGAACTCCGGTTTGCGAATAAATGGAGATCCGACACAAAGTGGGTTTTTCGTTGTTTCATCGATCGACCGCACGTCCCAAGGAAACGCGGACTCTTTCCGACCCTTACCAGGTGAAATCCACAAGCAGCTCAAATCTGGCTACGCAACCCTCATTCTACCTCGTCAACTCCCACTCGCATAACCGCCGATCGCTCTTGGGTACCTTGAGGAGAATGGAATTCCCTCGTATTCTCAACGAACTTAAGGGTTGGTTGTCCAGAAACCGGATCGTCGATCGCTTATACCCCACCTCCATGAGAGAAATTTCTGTGCTGAAATTATTCGAGCCATTTCGATTGAAAGAGATCGAGCTCAAAAACCGAATCGCCGTTGCACCGATGTGCCAGTACTCGTGTGAGGATGGCTATGTCAACGATTGGCACTTGGTACATCTCGGGTCTCGTGCCGTTGGCGGGGCCGGTCTGGTGGTCGTCGAAGCTACCGCGGTCTCTGCCGAGGGGAGGATTAGTCCCTCGTGCAGCGGTATCTACCACGATGGGCACGTTGATGCGTTCGCCAGGATCAATCGGTTTATCAAGCAATTCGGCGCGGTACCTGGTATTCAATTGGCCCATGCGGGACGCAAGGGTAGCGCTCAACGACCTTGGGAAGGGGATAGCCACATCCCAGACCATGCAGGAGGTTGGCCGACGATCGCTCCATCAGCCATCGCTCACGGTGGAAATCTGGACAAGGTTCCCACGGAGATGAGTATCGATGATATCCATCGCATTCAAGATGCGTTCGTCACCGGTGCGAAGCGAGCCCTCGCCGCCGGTTTCGAGTGGCTAGAACTCCATTTCGCGCACGGCTACCTCGCGCACGAGTTTTATTCACCGATTTCCAACCATCGTCATGATCGATTCGGTGGTTCGTTTGAGAACCGTACTCGTTTTCTTCGTGAGACCCTCCAACGAGTGCGCAGCGTTTGGCCGGAACGGTTTCCTCTCACGGCGAGGCTTTCTGTTACCGATTGGGTGGACGGAGGTGTCACTATCGAAGAATCGATCGAACTCATCAACCATTTCCGAACCGACGGTTTAGACCTCGTCGACATCAGCCATGGTTTTGTGATCCCCGATATTTCACCGATTCCATGGGGCCCGGGATTCATGGTTCCGATTTCCCACCGGATTCGTGAAGCGACCGGAATGCCTACCGCTGTCGGTTGGTTTATCACCGATCCCCACCAAGCCGAACAGGTTATTGCCAACGGCGAAGCCGATCTCGTGATGCTCGCTCGCGAGTTGCTGCGCGACCCGTATTGGCCATACCATGCCGCGGTCGCATTGAAGGCGTCCGAGCCGCAGTCGATGCTACCTCCGCAGTACGCCAGGGCGGTATCCTAAGCACTGCTGGACTGCAGTTCATTTCCTAGACCCATTTCACCGAATTTAAAATCGGCACTTTCCAGAAACAGCAGCGGTAGCGAGGTTGTCATGTTCGAAAAGAGTGGTGAAGAATTAATCACGCGATTCGCGTTTGGATGGCGCATGCTGAGGAGTTTTGGAGCGACCCTGGCTGTTGTCGCCGTGAGTTTGGCGTTTGGAACCGCCGGCTATTCCTATTTTGGCCCAATGGCTTGGGATGATGGGCTATTAAACGCTACGATGATCTTAACTGGCATGGGTCCTGTGGAACCGCATTTGGAAACGAGAGCGGGCAAGCTGTTTGCCACCTTTTATGCTCTCTACAGCGGATTGGCCTTTCTTTCGATGGTCGCCATCATCATGGCACCCGTGCTTCATCGTTTCCTCCATCACTTTCATTTGGAAGATGAAAGTGACATTTAGCCGAGCCGATGGAAGAGGCTTTTAACGCTCGAGCAATGCGTTCGTGGCATCCGCGACTTTTTGGGGAATGGTCGCATGCAGTTGATGACCATATCCGGGGAATCGCAAATGAATCAGTGCGTTGAGTTGCTGGGCAAATTCCAAGGCATCGCGATCCGTGAGCGCTCCACCTGCGTCTTGATCCGCCTGAAGTAGTGTTGTTCGACATCGAATCTGCTTTGCGATCGATGAAGGACTGTACCCTTCGAGCCATTGGCCCGCTACCAACGGCTGCAAAACTCCAGGATCGATTGCCTCCAAGCAAGTCGCGCTCCATTGAATTGCGGATGGTTCACGAAGCTCGCCGAGTTTCTTAGAAGTCCCATTCTTCAAGGGAATATCTACGTCTGCTAAACCGGTAGCGATCTGATCGACCGACCCGCCGGCTTGAGCGACACGCAGCATGCCACGAAACTGTGCTTGCCACGATGTGCCTTGAATCGCTTGACCCATCGAATGGAACGGCGGATCCTCAAGCACGATCGAGGAGACTCGCTCTGGGATTTTCGCGGCAACCGCGGCTGCAACCATCGCTCCCAGCGAGTGGCCCAAGATAGTTACATTGGTAGCATTCAGCGATTCGAGTGCTCGTACAATGTCGGCAACGTAATCGACCACCAAATAGCGATCGGCTCGGTCCGAACGGCCGTGCCCGCGAAAATCGAGGGTGACGATTTCCCACCGCGGGTCCAAGTACGGCAGCAACGCTTGCCAGTCTTGTCCCTGCCGTGTGACACCGTGCAACAACAAAAGTTTTGGACCCGAACTCCATGTTCCTGCGGAACCAAGTCGCGGTGCCGTGCCCCAATGACCTTTGGGCAGTGAATCGAAGTAGGTCGACACGTCTCAATCTTTCTCGGTTACTTTTTCTCTTGCTTAACGACGGTGGGGAATGGTTTCGCCAAGCGTCCAGCCTTGATCAATCCTCCTTGGAGAACAGCGATGAACTTCGAGCGATCCTCGAGAAGAGAAATGTCGGCCAGGACATCCCCATCCACGATCAGTACATCGCCCAGCTTTCCTACCTCGAGCGTTCCAAACTCGTTCCCTCGACCCATGATCTCAGCACCTGTTTTTGTGGCGCAGGTGATTACTTCCAATGGAGTGAATCCGACGTCTTTGACAAAGAATGTCAGTTCGCGGGCGTAATCGCCATGAGGATTCCAGCCGAATCCGTAATCCCCTCCCATCCCGAGTCTTCCGCCGGCTCGGAGGATTTTCAAAGCGCTCTCTCGGCCGCCGTCGAGGGTCTCTTGGTGGCCATCGATTACCGATTGAGGCAATCCGAATTCAGGTCCCAATTCGACGCTGGCTTTTTCAAAGTAGAGCGCAGGCACGCATGGGACATCTCGTTCCAGCAAGAGGTCGAGGGCTTCATTATCCATGAAGGTACCATGCTCGATGCAATCGTATCCAGCGCGGAGTGCATTTTTGATCCCCTCTGTAGCTCGGCAATGGCCGGTCACTTTGAGCTTGTGATTGTGGGCCGTCGCCACCACGGCATGCATTTCCTCAAAGGTCATGCAAAGGGTGTGATGGTCGTTGGCATCGGGAGAGGCGGCATCGCCCGTGGGATAGGTTTTCACCCACTCCACACCGTCCTTGACCAAAGCTCGTACGGCTTTGCGAGCGTCATCCACACCGTTGATAATGAAGACCAATCCTTCCATGCCGATCTTTCGGAACTCTGGATTCCAGTCCATCAGACCGCCGGCCGAACAGATCTCACGACCGCTTGCGGTGAGTCGTGGCCCCGCGATGAGGTCTTCTTCGATGGCTCGTTTTAGCCATACATCGATATTGAACAGACAACCTCCGGAACGCGCGGCGGTATAGCCGCATTCCAGTGCCAATCGCGCATTTACCGATGAAAGCATTGACACGTATTCGACAGGATACTTGATGTCGAGGTCTTCCAGCGCAGCAATGTTGAAATAGGTTGCATGAAAATGGGCTTCGACCAGTCCGGGCATGATGGTTCCACCACACGCATCGATCCGCTGTGCGTCGGGAGGTGTTGGAGGAGCCGATTCCGTGGGCCCCACGTACGCGATCTTTCCATCTCGAAGGATACATGTCCCGTTCGCGATTGGACCCTTGCCGGTTCCATCCACGATTTGACCATTCGAGATTACAGTAATTCCAGTCGATAACCTCATGAGTAGAGCCTCATTCTTGTGCGGGGAGGAGTGTGATGGGCGTACTACGTTAGCAAATGGGCGGAGGGTGCGTCGCACCTATCCTGAATCTACACGAGGATATTTTTGACCAGTTCGCCGTGGATGTCGGTTAAACGGAAATCGCGTCCTTGGAATCGAAACGTAAGTCGCGTGTGGTCGATACCCATCAAGTGGAGGATGGTTGCATTGAGGTCGTGCACATGCACTGGGTCCCGGGTAATATTGTAACAATAATCGTCGGTCTCGCCGTGGACCAAACCTCCTCGAATCCCGGCGCCGGTCAACAAGGTCGTGAAGCAGCGGGGATGGTGGTCCCGACCATAATTGTCAGCGGTGAGGGCACCTTGGGAGTACACGGTCCTTCCGAATTCACCTCCCCAAACAATCAGTGTGTCATCAAAGAGCCCTCGCTGCTTGAGGTCATTGATCAACGCGGTTGTCGGTTGGTCGGTATCTTTGCACTGCAATCGAATCGCATTTGGCAAGTTCCCATGGAGATCCCAACCCATGTGGAATAGCTGCACAAACCGAACGTCCCTTTCGGCGAGCCGTCGTGCGAGCAAACAATTGGCGGCGTACGAACCAGGCTTTTTCACATCCGGGCCGTACATGTCGAGGACATGCTGAGGTTCGTTGGATATGTCGAGCAATTCCGGGACACTAACCTGCATTCGGAACGCCATCTCGTATTGGCTGATTCGTGTTTGGATTTCGGGGTCTTCGACTGCAGTAAAATGCTGCTGATTGAGCTCCGCAAGTCGATCTAGTGTTTTGCGGCGCGTGTCGCGCGACATGCCCGTAGGATTCGAGAGGTAGAGGACCGCATCCCCTTTATTGCGAAACTTAACCCCTTGATGCTTCGATGGTAAAAAACCGGATCCCCAAAGCCGATCGTACAGAGGTTGGTCATCGGGTCTTCCGGTGCCGAACGACGTCAGGACTACGTATGCCGGTAGATCTTGATTGACACTTCCCAAACCATAGCTGAGCCATGAACCGATGCTCGGACGTCCAGCCAACTGGGAACCTGTTTGGCAAAAAGTAATTGCTGGGTCATGGTTGATCGCTTCGGTGTGCATCGAACGGATCTGGCACCAATCATCCGCAAGCGTGGCCATATGTGGGAGGATTTCGCTAAACCACATTCCTCCCTTTCCATGTTGCGAAAAACGAAACGCGGTCGGAGCCACTGGGAATTTGGATTGCCCCGAGGTCATCGTCGTCAATCGTTGTCCCTGGCGGATCGAATCGGGAAGATCCTCGCCGCGTCGCTCCGCGAGAGCCGGCTTCCAATCGAACAGATCCATTTGCGATGGGGCACCGGATTGGAACAGGTAGATGATCCGTTTGGCCTTGGGGGCATGATGCTGGAACGGAGATGGGGGGGCGTTCTCCGTCGCAACAGGCGTCGCTAGCGCGCTAGGTTCGCTAAGCTTGGACAAGGCCGCGAGACCGAGAGTGCCACCCAATCCCCTGAGGAACTGTTGGCGAAGCATTGGAATGGGATTCATGGATTACTCTCCGTCCGATGGCGGACTACTCTCTCATTATGCATTCATCGAGGTTTAGCAGGACATTGCCGCTGAGCATGTATGCAACCAATTCAACGGTTTGGGATACTTCGGAATTGGAGTCTCCATGGCTCTGCAATTGCTTGGCTTCGTCGGGATGGCCTTGGTAGTAGGCGAGGTCTTCCCGCCAACCGGATACCAGAACCTGGAGTTCCTTTACGGTGGGCTTACGGCCGGTTACCAATCGAAATCCAAACGATAGTTTTCCTTCAGGGGTGGCATCGTCGTGTTTCAACATCCTCTCACCGAGCTTCCTCGCCGCTTCGACAAAGGTGACTTCATTCATCAACGAAAGCGCTTGCAAGGGAGTATTGGTGCGCGATCGACTCACCGTACAAATCTCACGATTCGGCGCGTCGAAGATAAGCATGGTCGGCGGCGCTGCCGTCCGTTTCCAAATCGTGTAGAGACTTCGCCGATATAGTCCGTCGCCTGTGTCGTGGCGATAGTTTCTCAAGTCGCCATAGACACTGGTCTCGTCCCAGACTCCCTCAGGCATGTAAGGTTTCACGCTAGGTCCACCTAGCTTCGGAGACAGCAATCCACTAACGAATAGTGCTTGGTCCCGAAGGACCTCGCCGGGCAATCGGAATCGTGGTCCCCGACCTAACCATCTATTGTCTGGGTCGAGTTCGGCAAGTTTTTCCAAGCCGCGGCGGCTCGTCGATTGCTGATACGCGCGGCTCATCACCATGAGCTTTTGAATTCCTTTCATGTCCCATGCATGGACCGGTTTTTGATCGACATGCGCAACCTGAGTTGGCTCCATGAATTCGACGGCTAGCCAGTCCAGTAGCGCTGGGTGACTGGGCCACTCGGACTGTGAGCCAAAGTTCTCCGTCGTCTTGACGATGCCGCTTCCCATGAAACGCTCCCAAGCTCGATTGACCCACACTCTGGCTGTCAGTGGATTGTTTCGATTTGCAATCCATTTGGCCAATCCGAGGCGATTGTTCGGTTCCCCGTCGGGAATTGGTGGAAAGATCTTGGGAATCGCCGCGGATACTTTTTCACCGCGTTTGTCGTATTCTCCACGGATCAAGATGAACGCATCACGAGGTGTTTCGATTTCCTGCATGACCATGACATTCGGCCAATTCCTTCGGGAGTCACCGATGCGGTCTTTCGCTTCCTGGAGTTGCTTTTGGGCCGCGAGGATCGGACTATCGACATTCTTTCGAAAGAAGTCACTCAACTCCATGCGCTGCGCATCGTTCCGTTCGGAAGGTGGCAGGGACAGGATCGCGCGCAATGAGTCGGGGATTTGGGTGCCGCCGATGGCGATGGTCCCTTT
>CAIYZV010000099.1 GCA_903930765.1 uncultured Pirellula sp. | reverse complement strand
CGTAACCACGGCGTGAGACGCATTGGGTTGCTTGCGACGAGCGGACACGGCCAGTTGACGGATGACGCTGGCGACGAGAACTTCGGGCGGAACTCGTCGGCCTCCGAAAGGACGTTCTAGAAGTGGAAGGCCATACCATCGCTGCAGGCCATAAAAGATCTGATCGGGATGCTGAATGCGTTGTTCGACCGCTGCGGAGCCGATGGAGACGCGTTCGTGATCGCTATAGAGCATGTTTCGCAGCTCTAAAGATTCGCCATCGAGTGGGATTTCCTCGACCTTGAACTCCGAGTTGATGTAGCTGACCCGAGAGTTCAGCATCCCAAGTTCGATACCGATGGGCGCAAAGGAGCGGAGCGAGGTCGATGTGCCTCGTCCGAGGCTGGTCGGGCGTTCTAGCGATATGCCGGGAAGCCCGTTGCCTTTTCTCGTGCTGACGGGTGGAGTGATTTTTTCGATAAGGTTCAACGAATAGAGCTTGTCGAGCAACTCATGAGCAGACTGGCATCGATCCGCCACATCTTTCGCCACCAGCGATTGGAAAACCGAATCGAGTCTCAAGTCGATATCGCTGCGGACTTCGTAGAGTGCTGGAGGTTTTCGATGGACCTGAGCGAGCGCTGTTTGAACGGCTTCCCCCGTGAACATCGGGCGGCCGGTCAGCAGGTAAAAAATGGTCGCACCGAGCGAATAAAGATCGCTTCGGTGGTCGACAAGTTCCGGAGTATTGATTTGTTCTGGAGACATGAACTCGACGGTTCCCATCAATTGATTGGTACCGCTTTCGGTAGTGTTCTGCATATCACGAAGAACAGCGAGTCCGAAGTCCAGAATCTTTAGGACTCCAGCGTGTGTCAGCATCATGTTGCCGGGCTTGATATCCCGATGCACGATTCCCATCGAATGCGCGTATTCGAGTGCCGCCGATGCTTGTTTCAAGATCGCCAGCACCTCCGCAGTACTCATGGGACCTTGGCTTGCAATTCGGCTCGCCAACGACTCGCCATGAATCAGTTCCATAACCAGGTAGTGGACTTGGTGTCGTCCAGCGGTATGGCAACCCGCATCGAACGCGGTGACGATGTTGGGGTGCATGAGCCGGGCTTGGGCCCGGACCTCGGAATAAAACCTCTCGACGGCAAATGGGTCTTGTGACAGCCGTCTCGGAAGTATTTTGACGGCCACCTCGCGGTCCATGGTTCGATGGCGAGCACGATAGACTTGACCCATGCCCCCAGCACCGATCCGGTCGAGGATGACATACTCACCGAAGATGGGGTTCTTGGTTTTGGTGCCTGTGTTCTTGGCGGAGACTTCGACGGAGACATCAAAATCGAGTTCCTCGGCGTTCTCCGAAGCGGAGCCGGGTTGGGAATCACGCGTGGTATCCAGCGAGAAGGCTCGCGTGACCGCGGGTGAATTTTGGTTTCTCTCTGGGTTCGGGTCGTTGCTCATGCGAATGTTTCAGATGCCTCGAGTTGGATTAGAACGAACAACTCGGACTTGCACTTTGGACTCTACTATAGAATAGTTCAATCCCCCTTCGATTATTTAAGAATGCCAATAAACAAGAATGCCAAACAATTCTTCTGAAAAACCTGCCATTATCGAACTGGACCATGTCAGTTTGGTGCGAGGTTCGACCCGAATCCTCGATTCTGTTTCGTTCCGGATCGAACCGGGCGAGCATACGTCGATCCTCGGACCAAATGGATCGGGGAAGTCCACCCTTCTCAAGCTCTTGCTACGAAATCTATACCCTTCGATTGTGGATGGACGGGCTGGTTCGGTACGCATGTTCGGAGACACCGAGTGGAACGTCTGGGATCTGCGTACCAAATTAGGTTTTGTTAGCGGGGAGATCGACCATCATTTCATGATGGGACGTTCGGGGCGGTTGACGGCCAAACAAGCGGTGCTGACAGGTTTTTTTTCGTCGGAACTGGAACCGGATGAGGCTTGGATCACCCCGGAGATGATCGAAAAGGCGGAGGCGTCACTCGAATTGATGGGGATGACGGCTTTGGCGCAGCGGCATTTAGGACACATGTCGACCGGGGAGCGTCGGCGGGTCATGTTGGCACGAGCGATGGTGCATCGGCCGATCGCTCTGGTACTCGACGAGCCCACCTCCGGACTCGACTTGCGAGCCCAAGACCAACTGCTCAAGCAGCTCGAGATTCTGGCGTCGATCGGAACGACGCTGATTTTGGTCACTCACCACATGGATGAGATTCTGCCGTGCATTGGACGCACGTTGCTGCTCGGCGATGGGGTGATCCGCTTTGACGGTGCAACCGGCCAAGCGATGCAGGCCGACCGGCTGTCACAAACCTTCCGCTGCCCGTTACGGGTATCCCGAAACGCATCGGGCTACTGGCGCGTTGAGATGACCCGTTAAGGCTGAGTCGCTGGGGCAACCACGGAGTCAAGCGACTGGAAGGTCTCTTGCGGCAACGTGGTTTGTGAGGGCTGCACTTGTTCGTTGAGCAGTATTTCCATGCCCGGTGCACCGATGGTATCAGGCACGCCGACTTGGGTGGGATCAAACGGACCAGCGCTCACTGGATTGCGTACGATTACCTCCTCGGGGCTCGTGCGAGGCGTCAGGTGACGTCCTCGTTCGTAGGCTCCAACGAGCATCGATCCGTTGAGAGCATCTTCGCTCAAGTTGACTTGATTGTAGGTCAACAGCGAACCTTTCTCGCGATGGAAATCTCGAACGGCGAGATTATAGTCGACCAGCGATCGAAAGAACGCGCTGGTGCTTGCGGCCAGTTGCTGCTGTGCTTGGAGCAAGAAGTTGATATTGATCAACCCGCGTTCGTAGCGATTCCGCAAAACCTCAACCTGCAGTTTGTCCGCTTCGATTCGGTTGTAATTGATCTGCATCTGCTCGTAGCTACGCGACATGGCTCGAGCGGATGAGCTCAAGTCGTACGAGATTCGCAGCTGTTGTTCCTTGAGAAGCGCAACATCGCGAGCGAGACTTAATTGGGCATGCCGGACCGCTGCGGAGGCTTGGCGGAGGCCAACCGCGTAGTTGAGCTCCAATCCGGATCGCCATTCCTGATAGGTACCAGTCCCGAGTGTTGTGAAGAAGCTATTGTATTCATCACCTGGGTTCGATGCACCGATCAAGTGATCGCCGAATCCGCGGTAACGATATTGGCTGAGGGCATCCAATCGGGGCCTTCGATTCAAGCGAGCGGCGATGATTTCGAGTTCGCGGCGTTTGATATTCCACTCTTGGCGACGGACTTCAACGCGACGATTGATCGCATCGCTGAGCGCCGATTGCCAATCGAACATCACTTCGGCTTGAAGCGGATCATCGGACGGCTTGATCAAACGTCCGTCGGTCGCTTGGAACCCCATCATGTAACGCAATCGTTGCTCGGAGGCGTAGATCCCTTGGAGCCCTGCGAGGGCTTCGTTGAGCTGGGCCGCGAACTGATAGTAGTTGGAACGGGCTTGGGCTTCCGCGTCAGCCTCGCCACCCCTCGCACCCGCCTTCTGCAGTTCACGGATTCGCTGCCATGTTCTCAAGGCGCTTTCGCGACCGCTGATTTGCGCTTCCAAGGCCCGGTAGGCGAAGTAGAGTTCCCAGTAGGCTGTCTCCACGTCATTGACCAAACGGATCACGTTGGTCTCGAAATCTGCGAGCGAAATATCGGTGTTGATCCGAGCGATCAAGACACCGTTGTACTGACCGACGCCTGAGTTGGGACCGGCGATACGGTTGTAGGTGGTGCCCGACCCCTGCATCATCGGTTGACGCCATTCGGCTTCGATGAACCCAGAGAAATCGCTTGGGAATAATCGGAATGCGTTCGAAGCGGCGACCTGATTTCGGTTGTACAAGACATTGGAACGGAGTGCAAAGGTAGCACCAGTCGCAGTCCGTTTCTGGATCTGATTGATGTTCACCGCTTGCGTGGATCTCGCTTGACCAACGAAGAACCCACTCAAGCCTGGAACAACTGACCTTTGGTTGATCGGCTGGTCGTTCTTCTGCCAGAACAACTGCGAACTGACTTGGGCGTCGAACTGTGCCAAGGCCGCTTGGGTGCCCCCGAGCGGATTGAGTTCGACCAAGGCTGGGTCGTATTCCGTGGCTGTGCCCGCGGGGGCTTGAACGACCGTCCCACCAATGTTTCGGAGAACATCGCTGGACTCGAGCGCCAATCGGATCGCATCCTGGAGCTTGAGATCCATCGTCGGCAATTCCGACGGGTTCTCGATCGACAAAGGAAGTATCGTCTGCGTGACTTGTGGGTCGACCGATGTTTGAACGTCGGGGAACTCAATCTGAGTTACGAAGTTCTGAAAGTAGGAGACGTCCGAGGTGTCGCGCCAGGCGCGGAATTTGTCAACTGGCTTGCATCCAGAAAACGCTACGCTCGCGATGCATCCACTGATGACCCAACGTTTGATCGATGATCGTGTAATCCTGCTCATGCCAGCCTCAGTTGTGTTCCGACGGCTTGCGCCGACGAACTCGGTCTGTCGCTCGAAACTTAAGCGTTCCGCGATCTAAGCCGGCAATTACAGCTAGCAAACATGCGCAGGACGCTTTTTCCGCAAATGCGTTTCAATCGAGATATCGGAACCCACCTGTTGTGGACTGAATGATCGTAGGAATTGCTACCAGACAATTCATGGGCACGAACGTTAGAACAGGAATCCGTGGAGAAGATTGCCTGGCTTCGCTAATTTGACAAAGCTGACCATGCGAGCCTTTAGTTTTCTTCCAGCGAGTTGATTTCACCGCCGGCACGTGTGCCGAGGGCTTGCCAAATTTCAAGTTGAATTGTGTTTGAGATTGCTCGTATGGATCCATCCATAAAAAGAGTCTGAACAAGTCCCGCATGATAACTTCGGCTGGTGACAGCAGCGTAGGTAGGGACTGAATTGGAACGACCCTCTCGCATGCTGTTGAAGTCGATATCAAACAGCTTTCCTTGGTAAGTGAACAGGCACGGTGTATTTGGACTGAACGTAGTCGTAAATCCGGTCTGATGGATCCTCGCATCCACCCATTCGGTGTGGCCCGAATCGATCTTGAACTCCCCCCCGAAAGCAATCATTTCGGCTGGGTTCTTCGGCACCGAGGCTTCACTGGACGGATTACCCCCGTCTCTCAAGTAGGGCGTAAAGGCTTTGACTTCAGCCACACCGAGGGTGTTGCTGGTCCCATCGACGATGTCTCTCAGTCGTTGCGCGTGGTTTACCGTAAAAACACCAGAACCAGTGCCGATTGCCATCGGTGGCGCGTAGATTTTCCATAACCCCGCATTGAATCCATAGTTGTGCGGATAGTGGGTAAACGTAGGGCCATCCGGTCGTTCTCGATCATTGATTTCACCGGGGCAGAGCAGGTGCGGAATGCGGAGTTTGGCAACGTGAGGTTGCTGGTTAATGGGCAAGGCAAAGTTGATCACATTGTAGACTGCGGATTGCTCGCAATAAGGAAGTAGCCTCGCGTGGATACTCCAATAGACGGTGTTGCCGCTGGTTTGATAATCTCCCAGAGGAGGCAATCGCTTTGTGGCTGCTTCATGATTAAATAGCGAAAGCCCAACCTGGCGCATGTTATTCCCGCATTGCATCCGCCGACTCGCTTCTCGGGCAGCCTGTACGGCAGGCAATAGTAGGCCTACCAAGATTCCTACGATAGCAATCACCACCAAAAGTTCGACCAATGTGAATGCCGAGCGTCTCATATCCATTTTTCCAAAGGGGGTTCATCGAGGCGAACGAGAATAAGCGGGATTTTACTCCAAGGGGGGGCTGGGTCATTAACTCCTTGCAGCTATTGGTCTTAAGTATTCATGAAGAATGAAAGCAGCGAAGATGCATGGTTCTCGTGGAAAACCCCGGCTCGTCAATCTCGTTGCGATCGGTAAAGTTTGCTCAAGCTGTGCGTTTTGACTGCCGATGCAACGATTATGGGTAATCAGCAGACTTCCATCCACGAATCCCTCACAGGCCGCTTGAATGCTGGCTTTGTGCGGGTCGCAAATGCATGGGGCAACGTGGTCATCCAAGGAATCAATACCTTGGGGGACATCTCGCTCTTTGCATGGCGGATGATCGTTTGGATGGTTACGGCTCGGCCGCGGCGCGAGACGCTGATGCCGAATTTTTATGCCGTTGGAGTATTGAGCCTACCCGTGGTAGCGTTAACTGGCACGTTCATCGGAATGGTGCTGGCGATCCAAAGTTATCATCAATTCAAGACGATGGGGTTGGAATCCAAACTAGGTGCTGTGATCACGATGTCTTTGGTCCGCGAATTGGGTCCGGTCCTGGCAGCCACGATGTTGGCAGGACGAGTCGGAAGCGCCATGGCGGCGGTGATCGGAACCATGCGAGTGACCGAGCAGATCGATGCGTTGGTGAGCATGGGGGCGAACCCTATCCACTACTTGGTGGTACCACGTTTTTTGGCATGCGTTCTTCTGATCCCAGCCTTGACCATCATGGCGGATTTCATGGGGATCGTTGGTGGGTACTTTTTTAGCGTAGTGGTGTTTGGGATCGACCACGCGCAGTACCTCAAGAACAGTCGGGACTTCGTAGGCGGATTCGACTTCTTTACCGGGATCTTCAAAAGTTTCTTTTTTGGGGCCACGATCGCAATTGTTAGTTGTTATCGAGGATTCCACTGCCAAGCGGGAGCGGAGGGTGTGGGGCGTGCAGCGACAGCGGCCTTTGTCCAGAGCTTCGTGATGATCCTGGCACTGGATATCGTGTTGAACATGTTCCTCGATGGAATCTATTACGCACTCTGGCCAACGAGTGGGACGAAGTTGTTATAGATGGACGATGCATTGGTTTCACAACTTGCTCTCGATCAGCGCCCGGCGAGTCATTCGCTGGTGCAGACGGAGAACTTGTGCATCCAGTTTGGTCGCCAGGTGGTGTTGAAGGATGTGTCGATCGCGATCCCTCGCGGCCAAACGGTTGCGATCATCGGGGAGAGCGGTTGCGGAAAGACGATGTTCCTGAAATCGCTGATGGGATTGATCCCTGCGACCAGCGGCCGAGTCCTGTTCGACGGCAAGGATATTCATTCTTTGTCGGAACAAGAGATGACAGCCCTGCGCAGTCGGTTTGGATTCGTGTTTCAGAATGCGGCGCTTTTCGATAGCATGAATATCCAGCAGAACATTGCGTTTCCCCTCGAGCAGCATGGGGTGCCGAAAGGGCGTTCCTCGAGGGATCTGATCGAGCAGCGGCTGCGTGAGGTAGGACTACCCCGGAATGTGCTTCCCAAACGTCCGTCACAGCTTTCGGGTGGTATGCGAAAGCGTGTGGGCTTGGCGAGGGCTTTGATCCTGGAACCTGAGTTGTTGCTGTACGACGAACCCACCACGGGCTTGGACCCGATCATGAGTGATGTGATCAATGAATTGATCCTGCGTACACGAAGAAAGTATTCGGTGACCAGCATCGTGGTGACGCACGACATGCATTCGGCAAAAAAGGTCGCCGACCGAGTGATCATGCTTTATCCTTACAGTCGCCTTTTGCCGGGCGAGTCGCAAATATTGTTCGACGGAACCCCGGAACAGCTTGACCATACAAAAGACACTCGCGTACGTCAGTTTGTTCGAGGCGAAGCGGGCGAGCGTTTGATGGAGATGCTTGCGAGCCAGACCAATCATGTTGAAGAAACACCTCATTTGCACGATACCATCGCACGAAGGGAGGCTGATCGTTAATCATGGACGATAACGGCTATCGATTTGGTGTCGGCGTTTTGGTTCTCGCATCGGCGATCATCGGCGTGCTGCTCATCGCATTTTTCGGAGCGGTCCCCAAATTTTGGGTGGAGCGTTACCGGTTTACGGTGAACTTCCCGAGCGCGCCCAATGTCGGTGTCGATACACCCGTGCGGAAAAACGGAGTCTTGATCGGTCGTGTTGCGAAAGTTGAGCTGCGGCAGCAACGCAATGGCGGTGTCGATTTGCTTTTGGAAATCGATCGCGAGTTTGAATTGCGGGTGGGAGAAACTGCGAGGATTAAAACGGGGTCGCTCATCAGCGGCGATTCGATCATCGAGTTTGTGGAACCGGACGACCGTGAGTTGCTGACCCGCTTTGATGGTTGGTCAGGCTCCCCGCGCGACGGAGTGCTCGACGAGAAAGAAGCAGCCGCGTCACAAGCCATTATCGGAGCGCAAGATTTCGTCTCCAAAGGGGAAGTGGTCCCTGACCCGCTCGAGGCGGTCGGCGATTTGGTCGGATTGGCGAACTCACTCCAACGCGTCGCTGAGAAACTCGATAACGTCCTGACGGTTGCCCAAGACGCCGTCGGCGGAACCAACACTCCTATCCGTGAAGTTACCGAGTCGTTCCGCGATACACTCGACAACATCAACTCGACCGTGAACACGATCAATCGCATCGGAAGTCAAGTCGAACGCGCGGAACTGCCGAAACTCGTTGCGTCGGCGCTCGATGAAGTCCCAGTGCTCTTCAAGAGAGCCTCGGAGACATTGGTTCAGTTGGAGCGAACCCTCAAAGGCTTTGAAGAGTTCAGCGTAAGCCTCGAAGGATTAGGAAAAGAATTTGATGGGGTTGGGGATTCGGTACGCTCGGCCCTCAAGAACGCCAATGAGGCGATTGAGAATATTGCGGAAATCACCGAACCGCTCAGCCAGAAGAGCGATGTACTGACCGACAATGTCGTAAGGGCTCTTGCCAACATCGAAGCGTTGGCCGTCGACCTGCGAGTCTTCGCAAACCGGCTCAATAGCAGCAACGGTACCATCGCTAGGCTGGTAGACGATCCGACGATGTATGGTAAGGTGAACGATACGTTGGATGCCATTCGGAATGTTTCAGGCAACGTGGAGCTCGTCTCGCGAAGGTTGCAACCGGTGATCGAGGACGTGAGGATCCTCGCCGACAAGATGGCTCGGGATCCGGGACAGATCGTTCGAGGTGCCTTCAGCGGACGTCCTGTTGGAGCGGGGGTGAAGTAAGCTATTTGGCGGAACGCTGGCTTGTGGCGGAACGCTGGCTTGGATCGTTGCATCAGTGAAGTGGAAACATCATGAAATTGCATTGCCTAGGAACAGCCGGTTATCACCCGAGCGAAACTAGGCATACGGCTTCCTACTTTCTCCCCGAGTGCAGTTTGCTCCTCGATGCCGGGAGCGGCATGTTTCGCTTGCAATCGCTTATCGAGACTCCTGAACTTTCGATCCTGTTGTCGCATGCGCATTTGGATCATGTGCTGGGTTTGACATTCTTCTGGGATTTGGTCAGCGGTACCCCTCTCGAGCGAATCCATGTCTACGGTGAGCGCCAGAAGATTCGGGATCTGCAACAGCATCTGTTCCATCCGTCTCTCTTTCCCGCGAGGCCACCGCTGGTATGGCATGCACTTGAAGAATGCGGCGAGTCCTTTGAATTGGGCCAAGTCCAATGCAGCTGGTTTCCACTGGAGCACCCAGGGGGGTGTGTCGGGTACCGGCTGCAGCTTCCCGGGGTTTCCCTAGCTTACGTCACCGACACAACTTCTCGGCCCGATTCCCCGTATTGGCAATCGATCCAAGGTGTCGATTGGCTTCTCCACGAGTGCAATTTTGGAGACGCTCAGCGAGAGTTGGCGATCCAAACGGGACACAGTTGGACCAGCGCCGTGTTAAAAAATGCCGCCATGCACGGGGTTCAACGTTTGATTCTCACCCACGTGAATCCACTCGCCAACGATCCCGATCCCGTGGATTTGGCGGGTGCCACCGCTCGACTTGGCAAGAATACGCCAAATCAGATCTTTCTGGCCAACGATTCCTCCGTGATCGACCTTTCAAGCCTTTGAATTACCCGATCGCTCAACCTATAATCCACTGGCCTAGGATCCAGCGGCCCAATTCCCACTGGTCCGAAGATGTGTTGAACGACTACGGCCGGTGCTCTCAGTAGCGAGGAAAGACAGCAAGAATGAATCCATACGGTGCGCTGAGTGATGACTTTTATGCCAATGTAACGCTTCAGACGGAAATGGATTTGCCCAGCGGGCGTGAATCCGTTCTGCATTTCTTCGAGCAGATGCAGCGTCGCTTTCCCAAGCTGCATCATTTCTACCAGCGGGAGCGTGGCGAGTTTATTCTCGAAGAGGAAAAAGACCACGGTGCCTATCGATGGGTCGCGGTCGAATCCAAACGGATCAGCAGCGGTGTGGTGAATCCCAACACGCTCGATGAAGCGATGGAACAACACCATGAAGTTCTCGACATGGCGCCCTACATGCTCTCGGTCAGCCGACTCGACTGCGAAGCGTTGAGCCTCATGTATGGTTTCGACTTTGCGTACCGAGGCAATCACAACCAGCTCCTGGCTGACGCGATCGGATTACCCACCGGCTTCGAGTCCATCGCACAACGGGCTGGCTCCCAATTGATGTGCTATGAACCGGTCCTTCAGATTTCGCTCGACGACGTCTTTCGAACCCACGCTCGGATCAACTTTGAACCCAGAACCGGCTCCTTGCAAGCACGCGGGCCTGAATACCCGGATGAATTGCTCAGCGTCTATGTGACACTCCGTCGCTTCGATTCCTTGGCTCCCGATGAGTCGTTCTCGGAGGAGCTCAAACGACTCGATGTCCTCATGCGAGAACTCATGGATAATTACGTCGTCGAGCACATTCTCAAGCCCCTGCAGAACTCGATCGCAATCCGCTGATCGTTCACGAGCAGCCAAAAAGATTGTGACGCGATTGGCTAATGCTATCGGCTGATGCTATTGGCTAATCTTGAGGATCAGCACGGGGCACTTTGCTAGTCGCACTATCCTCTCGGCCACACTTCCCAACAGCAGTCGGCTAAAGCCACTTCGGCCGTGCGAAGGAACGATGATCAGTTCTGCATCGATCGCGTCGGCGCGATCCACGCACACCATGCCAGGGTCGCCGATCAGAACTTCGCGAGGGATCGACGCAAACCGAGAGTCCGCGAACTCTTCATTGAGCGATTGCTGAGCAGCTTCCAAACGGACACGGTCGTCGATAGCTTCGACTGGAAAGCCTTCCGGCGCCAATGGAATAAACGTCGGCAGCACATGGAGGATATGGATCAGCGAAGGAGACTCGACCAATTCCAAGGCCTTCTCAACCGCGAGGCGAGAGTGGGACGAGAAATCATAGGGAACCAGAACCGGTTTCGTGATAGACCAAGCCATGATGGAACCTTTTTTCTACAGAAGCGTGTGAGGAACGCATGAAACGTTTTGCAGTCAAAACGAACCTGCTACCTTAATTGTAGCGGTCTTCACGATGGAAAAAGAAGCATTTCGTCGCACCCGCCGGGAAAGTCTCGCGCATTTCGGAGCGCCTGGGATGCCTGCTCTGCTCCGTGCTCCGCATCACAACATTCAGCATTTTTGCGCCCGAGAACTTGGCACTAGGAGCGAAACTTATCGTGACAGTGCGTTCACAGGGGTAAGTGAGGCTCTAAGGTTGGTTCGATGAATGATTTGTTTCTCTGGCAACTGTGCGAGCTTCGTTGAGTTGGTTCGGAATGTCACTTCCTTTACCAACGTATATTTCATCGGGCGTCTGGCCCTCGAATGCCGAATGGGGAATGACTCAGTTGTGCTGGTCGACGTAGAAGGCTGTTTGCTTGCGCACATCTTCGAGCGATTCAAGCCTGTTCAAGTACAATCAAGAATGCTTCAGCATTCTCCACCACGATATTCTCCACCACGATATTCTCCACCACGATTCGATCATGCTCTTCGAGAGTACAACGTCGACTTGGGCCAGGATGCGCTGGATCGTACCACTAGCAACGAGTGCATCCACATTTGCGTTGAGGTTCTCGCCCCCGCTGTCCATGAACACCTTCGGGACCACGTCCTCCAATCCCTTGGCAGCTTCGATCAAGAGTTTGCTCGTTGTGCTGGTGTCGTAGGTTTCGTTGGCTTGCCACGCCAGGATGCGCCGAGAGAAGTTATCGATCACAGCGTGAATGTACACTTTGGTTCCGCTCACCAATCGGATCAGCGTCGTATCCACGTGCCAGATCTCGTTGGGTTTCGTGGCTCGGACTCCAACTCGGGGTTTAGGTGGATGGAGCCTGGTGCGCTGACGGCGCCAACCATGTTCCCGTATCAATCGCAACCATGTCGAAGCTGATGCGTGGACCTTGCCCATTCG
>CAIYZV010000098.1 GCA_903930765.1 uncultured Pirellula sp. | reverse complement strand
GGTGCCCGGTCCCGTGTCGACAGCGATTTCAAAAAGAACTCCTTCATCGATGGTTTTAGGGACGGGCCATACGAGGACACCTTGAGTGCTGATCGTCGCCGTTACTGGGCCTTGAATCAATCGGTATCGCAGCGGTTGATCCTCGGGATCATGGGCGAGGATGTTGTAACGATATTCCGTGGAATGCTTGGCCTGGATCCCTGGAGTCGAGTCGATCGTCGGAGGCAGATCGCTGGCAGCGACGGTAATGGTGAATTGCTGTACGTTCGATGCGCCGTAGATATCGGTAACCTGGATCGCGATCGTCGCTTCGCCGACTTGATCGAGGTTAGGCAACCACGAGACGATTCCTGTCAAAGGATCGATCGACATGCCTTGCGGGGCGCCCTGCGCGAACGAAAAACTGACTGGATCCTTTTCCGGATCGACGGCATTGGCATCGTACCTCCATCGCTTGCCGGCGGTCGCGACAAGCCCCTCTGGGAAACTTGTGAAGTTTGGAGGTTGGTTCACTTCGGAATTGGAGACGTTCAATTGGAACAATTGCTCGCTCGTACCGAAACCATCGTATGCTTGGATGCCGATCCAAAGATCCCGAGGATCGAATCCTTCGCGAGGGTTGGGCCAGACGATCCGCCGTCTGGAATCGAATTGGAATTCATCTGGCAAGTCGACCGCATACGAGACGGGGTCGCCATCCATGTCGATGGCTTCTATGTCGTAACTCCATTCAAAGCCTGGACGGATGACCGTGCGAGGCTCGCTGATGAAGACTGGCAATCGATTCGGTGGTGGGTCGGTGAGAACCTCGAGTTTCCACTCCAGGATCGCTGTGCCACCATGTTCATCCGATGCGAGAATAGCGATCGAAAACGATCCTGTCTGTTGGTGGGTGGGTGTCCAGTCCAATTGGCCAGTGACCGCGTCGATGGCGACACCTGATGGATTGGTGGGACTGCCGGCGAAGGTGATCGAATCCCCATCGGGATCGAACGCTGAGGGAGTGAACGTGTAATGCCTGTTGCTGTTGGTGGGCCCAGGTATCACTCTCTCGCGGAAGACAGGAGCTCGATTGGGTGCATCGACGATGATTTTAAATTTTCGAGTGCTAACGGCTCCATGCGGGTCGGAGGCAGCAACGATCATTTCATGGATCCCTAAATGCTCCTCGGTGGGTTCCCAATGAAACATATCGGTGATTGGATCGATGATGGCGCCTCGTTCGTTGCCGAGCGACAACCGAAACACGATGGATTCTTTCTGAGGATCCGATCCTCGCATTCGCCAGTCGATCGAATTGCCTGCGAGTACATGCAGGTCTGGGATGGGATCGATCATAGGGGGACTGTTGGGTTCGCTCGGTGGCAGGACAGCTTGGATCTTCAACGGTGTTGTGCTGATTCCACCTTTCGAATCGCGTGCACCCACCAGCACGGTTGCCCAGGTTCTCGTAGCGGACTTCGCGTTCCAGTGGATCTCCCCAGTTTTACGGTCGATCGATAATCCGTCAGGAATACTGCTGCGGGCAGACGACGGTTTTAGGAAATAAAGAATTGGATCTCGATCTTCGTCCGTTGCAATGACTTGGTAGGTAAAGTCGTTTCCGACATAGGCTGTTTGATTCGGGATTGTTTCGACGTTTGGTGAGCGATTCGATGCGATGGAGAGATCGGGGCCGGCGATCACCGACCATGATTGTTGGTCGCGACCACCTCGACCATCCGAGACAGTGATTTCGAATGGATAAGTACCAGGAGCGGGAGGCGTCCAAACGAGTTGGCCTGAGCGTGGGTCGATGGAGGCACCATGGGATTGGCCGACCATAGAGAATGTCAATGGATCGTCATCCGGATCGACGGCCCGGGCTGGGTAACGGTACGGTTGTTGGATCTGAACGGGAATCGAGCCGACGATGTTTCCTGTTCCTTTGCGAACAAAAAGAAGGTCGAAGGTTCGATTGGTGCCATCGCCAGTGAACTGAATATCAAATTTCGCCGTCTGACCGGGCTTGAGATTTTCGACCGCACCGGAAGTCTGGATTTGTATGGAAGGGTCGGATGCGATTATGTCGACGTCCAGTCGTCCCGACTGCAGGAATTGACTTACGGCGCTGGTCAGCTGGGTCGCTTGTTGGGAGGAGCGGTAACCATCGAAGAAGAAGGTCAGCGGCTGGTTCGGCTCGATTGAAAAATCGCTATCGCCGGTATTCAGATCGTTGTCCGAGGCATTCATTGCACCTGTTAGCCGAGCGATGGCTTGGGGAAGGTCGTACCAGGATTCATGGATTTGGCGTTGCTCTGGGGAATCGAAGGAACTGGTGTAATCCATGAAGACAGGGAGCACATAGGCGCCGAGATCCTGAAGGGCATCGATCGCTTTGGTGATGGTTGCTTCGGTCGAACGCACGATGTTGTCTTCGAGGATCCTCGCGTTGGGAGGATTGCCGATATTTAGGTCGCGGTACTGGATTCGACCTGAACTCGAATTCGGGTCCGGGAAGAGAAATGAGAACGCTTCGCCTGGATTAGGGTTCGGGTTGAGGAATGCACCGGACAAATGATCCTGTGGAACAACACTTTCCCCGTAACCGATGACCTCGGTCGGTTGGGTGTTTTTGCGTTGACCCGCGGCACGTACGTCGCTCCATGTGTCGGTTGCTAAGACGATGATCGGCACAGAGTGAGGGCGAAACCCAGCTCCACCTCGCGTTCCGCTCGAGGTGATCGGGACGCTGTTGGTGTAGGTTTGCACCAAGAGTGGGTTGGTTGTATTTAAGTGAATTATGTCGGAACTCGACATGGAGTTCGAGAAGTGTCGGCCACCACCTCGTTGGTTGAAAATAATGTCGGTTGGATAATCTCCTGTGGCTGATAAACCATCGAAGAAATAACGTTCACTCGATACTGATTGAAACGTCGCATCGTACAGAAGCTTCGTGGATTCGATGCTCACGGCATGGGGTGTGCTGGTACTGAGTGATCGAACATCGCTGGCTGGAAAATTCGATTTCAAGTCTCGTTGGATGGTGAATGACCGCGTCAGGTTTCCGCTGCGAGGCTGTTCGACGATGACGGAGTACCTCCCGGTGGTTGGCAAATCGAGGTCGATGTCCACATAGCCGGGCGAAGGAACACTGTTGATCGGTCCGGGTACAAACCGTGTGGTGACTAACCTGCCAAACGGATCCAAGATGCGAACTCTGAGGATCCCGCTCGAACCTCGCGTGTTTGGTTCTGTGAATCGAATTCGGTTCCAATCTCCTTGGCGGCCATCGAATGCAAAAAACCGTGCTCCTTCCGGATTTGGTCCCGCATCACCATTGATCAGGGTGCTAGTCAGTTGCGCACCCGCATTGGGCAAGTCCACAAAGCGAAATCCGACATCCCCGGAGCGGCTTCGTACAACCAGTCGATATTCCCCTTCGCGAAGCCAAACACTGTTGGATTCTTGGGGATCGGTATCCGCCGCAGACGCTGAAAATGCTTTTGGAGCGACGATGGTTCCATGGCTGCCGAGGATCGACCAGTCAGCGTCGGAATTGCGAGAGTTTGGTCTGGGCTCAAAATAAAAATGGGACGGGTTCGAGAGTGAGAAATGGTATTCATTCTCTACGGCGATGTGTTCGTGTTCGGACGACCAATAGGTCCCTTCGGACAACTGTTCGCTGGACCACTCGAAATGATGGACCAGATGGGGATAGATGGTCGCCAAGGCAGTTCCGATGGCTACCGATGGACGCCCGAGATCGAGCAGAAAATAGCTCGGGTTGCTGCCCGGCCATCGAAGGGATTGATAACCTCCGTCTGCGGTGCCGTCGACTTCGAACCGCAATGCATGGTCCGGTGCATAGAGTTTCCAAGGAGTCGTTCCTAACGATTCCGCTTTGAAGTACCTGGAATCGATACCGTCGGTTGACACTCGAACTAGCTTGGTCCCCACTTCGTTGGTGGTTGATTGGGTGATGGTTCCGGCATCGAAGATCGGGGTATTATTTAGGTCGATCAATCGAAATTGAAACGGGGTGCCTCGTCCTGCGGGAGCGTCCGCCAATTTATTGATCAATAACGAGTATCCGTTTCGGTCCAGACGGAGAGGCTTGTTGGATAGTTTTGGGAGTGCGTCATCAGTGATTAGTTCATCCCCGTTCCATTTGGATCGAGCGACGATGGCTCCGGAGGGGGCGAGCAATGTCCAGCCGAGTGTTGGCGACAAACTGAGTGGATCGAAGTAAAGATCGCCCCCGTTTGAGGGGACGGAAATTTTGTAATTCACGCCCGACGGGGAGGTCACCGTACCGTCAATGATTTGATTGGGCGAGACGGAGATGCTTGTAGGTGGCACCTCGACCGAATTGCAATTGAGCCGAATCGTCGTGGATAGATTCCCGCCTTCGCGATTGATATCCCCATCGAAGAGAACGGTGTAATCGCCTGCCGATGCGATCAGAAATTGCGTGGGTCTGGTTCCGTTGCTGCTGTTGCTGTAGTTGGAGTAGTTGTGAAGCACGTTGCCATCGGCATCTACGATCCACTGACGAACGTTGGGCAGCACACTTCGTTCGGGGATCTCTAGTGAAATCACTTGTCCCGCAGTGGTCGTACTAAAGCCATAAAAACTGGTGGACGAAGGTCTGTCGGTAGCGTGTGGGATCGATAAACTTCCGTTGGGCGCAAGGGGTGGGTGTGCGATGGCTGGCAAGGTTCGAAGGGCGATTGCGTAGTCGATGGCTTCATGGGGCCATGCTGCCGCCCCCGTTGCGTTGATTTCTAGTTGGTAGTCACCTGGGGCTAGTCTTAAGAGGGTGTCCCCGGAGTCGTTGGCAGCATCGGTTCCCTCAACCGCATCGGAGAAGCGGTTGGACGCTTTGATAACACCATCGGGGGCACGAAGCGTCCACTGCACACCAGGAGCGCGATTCATAACGTCGACCATGATGGTAGTGCTTTCAGGTAATGAAAATGTGTAATGGTCGCTTTGCTGTTGGTATTGAATTTTCCCTGATTGGTTGCGGTCCAGAGGTAGAGTTTGCGTGTGGGAATGGAGAGAAAGCGTGCTGTTGTAGTTCAATGGCGAGTTAGACAACGAGTTTAAGACGAGGGTGTATTCCCCTGGTGTCGCAAGCATAATCTCGATCGGTACATTGCTTGGTCCTTGGTAGATACGCTCACCCGTCGGGTTGAATGCGAGCCATTCTGCGCTGCCTTGCTCCGTCGCAGCCGAGAGGCGAAGCTTTTGATGGGATGCCTGCGATTGGAATCTCCATCCTTGAGCGATCCTGGGTTCGTCAAATTTGCCGGATAGGGTGATGGGTGCATTGAGGTTGAAGGACGGTAACTTGGGAAAATCGGACAGTTTGAGAATCCGGTAACGGAACTCTCGAGGAGTATCAAAAGCAGCGACATCACCGTTGGACGATAGGAGCGTCTGGCCTGGGATATCCAGTGAATGGTGATTATCGAGGTTGCTACCGTTTACTGGTCCGACCGTTCCATCCTTCGAATCGCTGCCGTAATCCAATCCCAGTCCCGTGGATGCTTGGTAGAGAGCCTCGAAAATGGAAACAGTCCCTGCACCGACGCCAGGAGCTCGCCGCATCAGGGCTTGGGTGATGAACCGTTCAAACCCCGCGTCGCTGCTTCGATAGATGGGCTGGTTCAAGATAAAAGGCCGATTGAGAGCGCTCTGCGGATCTGAGAGAGCGAAATTCTCTAGCCGACTCACACCGAACGCAAAATCGGTTTCCGGGTATGCCTTGACCAAGCCATCGATCGACTGCATGAACGCAGTGAGGAGTGATTCGCTGCCAGGTCGCGTAGAACTTCCCCAGCGATCCATGCTGGCTGTATCATCCAGCAAGAAGAGAACATCCGCTTGAGGTAATGTGGGTAGTCGAGTGTACATTACTTGATGCGATGATACCTCGCCATCGCCCACGTTGATCACGATGGGGGATGTTGGCGATACAGGTCCAACCGCTGGATTCGGGGTGACGACGTTGTAGATCGAGCTCGGGGTAGAAACGATGACCGGGTTTGAATTGCCAGGTTGCTTGCCGACCAGGATGACGAATTGCTGTTCTGCGTAAAGGTTCGGTCTAGCATCATCCGTCGTGCGAACGATGACCTCGTGAAGACCAAGTTGATCGTCGGTTGGTCGCCAGCGAAGTTCGCCGGAGATGGGATCCATGGTCATTCCAGCTGCGGATTGGATCAGCGAGTAATTCAGGCGATCGCCATCTGGATCGATCGCTTTCGACGGATAGATGTAATCGGTGTTCACGTAGGCAGAAACCACGGGCGTTGTAATCCACGCCGGTGGATGATTGCCGTAATCCATCGGCAAAACACGGATACTGAATGATTGAGTGCCAGTCAGTCCTCTCGGGTCGATCACTTGGACGGTCACCCGATGTGTGCCAGCTGAGATATCGCCGGGACCTGTCTTCCAGTGGATCTCCCCGGAGTTTGGATCGATACTCATCCCATCGGGAGCTTCCAACAAATCATAGATCAACGGGCTGTCTTGATCGGGATCTTCACCGTCCACATCGTAGCGATAGATCGCTCCGTCGGCGCGGACCATGGTCTTGGGTTCGGAGACGATGGATGGTGGGCGGTTGGGTTGTGGAAAAAGAACCAATTGGTACGTGAATGGATTTCGCGACGGGTTATGAAATGCCAGGTGAATGGTCTCTGTGTTTTCTCCACGATCCAATTCGGTGTGTCCGCTTGCGGAGAGGAACTCAACGTACGGAATTCCCTCATCGCTGATTCCGTCCCGATTCCGAAGTTCGACATCGCCGCGCGAAAGATTACGGACGCCCAGTAGCAGTGGGCCTTTCATCGCGTAGGTAGCTTGGTTCTTCAGTTGGAGATCGACATAGAGAGTGTTGTTGATCTCTGAGAATGAGGTTGTCTGGTAGTCCGGTACGATGATTTGTTCGTTGAGAGGTTCTGCTGGTGGCGGATCCGCGATGTCCTCGGGAAATTGGTTGGATCCAGAAAGAGCGAAGGAGCTAGATGCACTGTGCGAATCATTCCGCCATCCCAATCCACCAGTGTAGGTGTAGACCATCGCATCCGCTCGGTCGACGACCCAGAGGTCCTCGCCGCCTTGCGGGTTACGCGTTAAACCTGAGGGCTCCGAGTTTCTCGTGTCTAAACCCCAGCGTCCAACCAAGGATCCGTCCTTGCGATACACGAACACCGCATCGCTCGCGGAATCGCTGATCCAAAGGTTTTTCCCGTCGGTGGTGATTCCAGTCGGTTCGAAATTCGCCGTGTCGAGCTGGAACTGAAAATCTGGAGTTAGCGAACCGTTGGTTCGATCTGCGGCGAGCGTGTATTGGTACACAAGATCGGTGCCGGAATCGACTGTCCAAATGGAGGATCCGTCAACCGAGATTCCTTGTGCGGAGTCGCCGACCTTCGAGTTCCAAAAGCCGAGTGATTGGTGGGTCGCTGTTTCGATGACGTGAACTGTGTGGTTCGACGCGAGCACCCACGCCATGTCGCCTCGTTCCGTCATCGCAATCCCGCGTGGAGCGGCAATAGGCTCGATGCGCATCTCGGGCAATGGGGTTCCATCGGTTCGGTAACGCGAAATGTTCTGTGCAGTTCGATCGACCGTGAAGAATTTGCTCTGGCTGGAGATGGCGGTCAGAGTTGGTGCCATCGAAAGACTGGCTAGGTTCCGATCCGCAGATGGCATCCCTAATTGATTGTTTCTGGTGAGCGTCACGTCGTCCGAGAGGATCAGCGAGCTTCCATTCACATCGCGGAATGGATCGTAGGTGCCGATGCCGATTTGGCTGTTGCGAACCAAAGTGACATCGTTTGATAACACCAACCCACTGCCGTCGACATCGCCAGGTACGACTTGAAAACGTAGATTCGCCGGGTCGCCGCCTTGGCCGTTACCATCACCATCGAGTGAGTTTCCGTCCAGATCTCGGATCGTTTCTCGGAGGCCGAGAAGAATCTTTTCGGTGGACAGCGTTTGGCCCCCGCCCAAGGTGAGTACCAACGTCGATGGGTTTGGTTGTTCAAACGTTAGTTCCTTGTTGTAGTCGCGGGCGAGGGTCGGAGAGCCAAGCCACGTGAAATCATCTTTGGTGATACGTTGAACCGGCTCGGAGAACTCGATGCGAACTTGATTGATGTTGAACCATGGGAGATTGCGTGAATTGCCAAGGACTGGGTAACCAGACGCAGCAAACGCAAAACTAGGATTCCATCGCGTAGAGTCGGCAAAGACCCCTGTGATGCTCGGTGTTATTCGCAGGTTGGAAACTATGGGCTCGGAGAGTATCTCGCCATCGGAAACCCGATAGGTGAAAAAGTCATTGCCTGTCCAGCCGGTGTCTGGGGTGTAGGTGAATCCACCGTCGTCTCGGAGATCGATCACTCCGTGCATCGGGCCGGATATCGTATCGCGTACTAAGACAGCTTTAAGAGGGCTCGATTCAGGATCGAAGTCGTTGCGGAGGACACCTTCGGTGCCGTCGATGACGAACTTCTTGTCGCGTGACAACGAGTAGTGATCGCGAAGGCCTACCGGTGGATCGTTCACCGCAGACACAAGAATGGTGACGGTGCATGGCGCCGATGCGATGGTTCCGTCGTGGGCTTGATAGACAAATGTATCCAATCCAGAGAAGTTTTTGGTTGGAACATAGTTAAAGCTGCCATCCTCGTTCAGCGATATGGTTCCATGCTGTGTTGCGGTGACCAAGACCGCTCGCAATGGATCGTCGTCCACGTCGCGATCGTTAACTAACACCCCGGGGGAAGAAATGCGAATCGGCTGGTCTTCAGTAGTCTCGAATACGTCTGCGATGGCATCGGGGGCACTGTTGGTGAGATCCAGTCGAACGTACGACCGGTCATCGTTATTGGTACCGTTGTCGTTGTTGATCAACCTGAAGACAAAGGTTCCAGCCATCCCAGTAGGGAGAGTCGATACGTCCAATCCGACCGTTCCGATGGTCGTTCCGCCAAAGGGGTTGAGATCCATGCTGGTGGTGGCGCCTACCAGTGGACTCTCACCTTCGCTGAAGTTGAAGAAACTATCGCGGCCTGGTTGGATAACAGGAACTAACGAGCGGTCGCCGGCGTCGAGCCACGCGATCTCGAAAGCGTCGTTGATGGTCGCCGCGTCGCTATCCCATTTCGTGCGGAAGCGAACCTCCACGCGGTCCACGTCTGCAGGCCGGCTCCAATCGAGCTCCAATTGGCTTAGAAACGAATTGCCTTCGACAATCCAGCGCGGTTGTTGCTCCCTCCCCGCGTTAGCTCCACGACCGCCGAACTCCGTGAACCGCCATTGAGCGGATGGTAGGTCGTTGAGCAGGATGGTTTTTCCAGGCGGAGACTGTTGGAGAGTCGGTCGATCTGAAGATTTCGAAGAGGACGCAGCGGCGCTCGACGAACCGTTAACGATTGCACTTCCGACAGCGGATGTTGATGGAGTTGCACTCGCCGCCGAGGAAGCGTTGGTGGTGCTCGGTGCTATGCCTTCTGGTGGATTGCTGATGGGCCGCGATGATTGAGGATTGGGACTACCACCACTTGCTTGCAGATCGGGACGCGGCACCTCTGGTATCGGTGCTCCGTGAAGGGACTGCGGGGTCGTCATCCGGTCACTCGATCCCGCATAGCCACCACCCTTGCCACCGGAATCTCCATCCGCGGACGGGATCGGATGGCTATTGGAATCGACATCGCGATCGGATGGGGTACTAGGATCCAAGAGCCGTTCGTTATTCAATGCGGAATTCGAGGAGGCTTGCGAATCTGGAGTGGTGGTTGGCGACGACACATTCTGGGACGATGGTTGGCTTGATGAATTTGGGTCGAGCGGCGATTCGGTCGACGAAGGATGAGAGGATCGAGATTGCGATTGGGATAGTGTTGGCTGGTCGAGTGTTTGTTGGTTGGGCGATGAAGGTTTTTTTACGGGATCGATGGTGCTCTGGGCGGGGATCGGGTAACGTGCGTTGTCCAACGCTTCCGAGATCATTGATAATGGAATTGGGATCAAGGAGCCGGTGGCGATCCGGCCTTCGAGCGGCTCGATGAGAAGCGATCGAAGCCGCTGCAGCAATCGTCGTCTCTTTTTCAAGCGAGCTGTGTCGTGATTCGATGGGAGCAGTCTTCTCTTCTTCGAGGAGCAGGTTGTCCGGAGGCGCTGAAGAAACCGAGAACCGATGTGACGGCGTAGAGAACTTAAATCGAGCACGGTGCAATACTCCAAGATGAGCAATGCGTCGTGAGTTCTTTATTGAATGACAAGTGTTCGCGAACAACGTTATCTATAGAACGTTCGCAAGACTCCGTTCCCAACGCCGAGTCTTTCAAGAGAAGAGAGCTGACGAGACATTGAGGATTCAAGTGACCGCGTCCCACGGTAACTCGTGATAATTCGCAGTGCAAATTTTTTCTGCAACGGTGCGATCTCAGTGCATCACGCGAGCAAAACAACGCGCCGTGGAAAAGATGTTAGTAACCTTGGGGGTCGTTGGTTTTTTAGGATTTTCATGGTCTGCGTTGCGCGGACCATGGGTGTACCGTCCACCCATGATTGCCCAAAGATTGGCAGTCGCTAACGATCACCGGCATCCGGATCGGGGATGCGGTGATCGACATCACTGCGTCTGCGGATGGCCGAGTAGATGCAAACCTGTGGGGCAGGAAGCAATCGGGGCTAGCGCGGTATTCTGATGGGAATGGTTGTTGGTTTCACGCGGAGACGCGGAGACGCGGAGGGGGTCCGAGAGGAAAACCGAAGGGATGGTTGAGGTGTATTTCCAAGGTGGCAGGCGCTCTTCGAGAGCCGTCCGCCGATCGGCTGGGGATATAGGTTCAGGACCTAGGTAACGCTTTAGGGTAAACACAGAGTCCAAGGGGACCTTGTGTTGCAGCTACCACGCGTGGCTCGGCATTTGTCTACCACTCATCCCGATCCGCCTCGGACCTCGGGCCCAATTGGCCGGCCACGGCTTGCAGCAGCTCTGCCGAGCGGTGCAATCGCCCCGCCGTCGATACGAATCGCACATTGCGCGTGTTGCGAATATTCTCAAGCGGATCACCGTCGACAATAAAGAAATCCGCAATCTTTCCCTTCTCGATCGATCCATAATCGCGATCGATACGAAGGGCTCGCGCGCCGTTGATGGTCCCTATACGAATTGCATCGGCAGCCGGGATCCCGGCTCGGACAAACGCATCCAACTCGCGATGCGCTCCGAACCCTGGCAAATGATTTCCATTGCTCACATGATCGGTACCCAACGTGATTGTGCCGCCCGCTTCATGGAACGATGCGATCGTCGCAATCTTGGCATGGTAAATGGTGACGAATTGCTCGTTTGCCTTCTCCTTTTCACGCCCCTTCACATCGGATTGCACATAGGGCGTAAATAGCGACCGCTCGTCGAACCAATACCCGAACTCTTCCCCCTCGTATCCGAAATATCCATAGGCCGTGAGCGTTGCATCGAACACCGTCCCGCGCTCGATAAACTTGCGCACAATCGATCGGTATTCCGGCATGTCGGCGGTGATGCCGCCGAGGGAATCGTATGCCGGTTTGGTCGATGGCATGGCGTCTCCGCCTAAGAAGTGTTCGATCCGATCGATCCCCATATCGATTGCATCGCGGGGGTTGACCGAATCGCGAAATCCCGAGTCGAGGTGCCCCGTCACGGTCAGCCCATGCTGGTGAGCTTGGTCGATCAAAATCGCCAATTCGCGGGGTGCAATTTGCTTGGCCTTGAATCCCCCCACGCCGCGTGCGGCCCAGTGGTCAACTTCGGCGCGGATCTCCGACTCCTCTTTGTCTCGACGCCAGCCGGGTCGGGCTCGGCCAAAGTAAGGCCCGCTGTTGATCAATTTTGGTCCGATCTGCTCGCCCCCCTCGATCCGCTTGCGCAGCGCCTCCATGGCCTCCGGATCAAATTCACCGCAGGAGAAGGTCACCGTCGTTCCGTTGGCGAGGTACACCACCGGCATGACCCGATACTCCTCGCGCCGTCGCTTGAACAGCTTCACGTTGTAGTGCGCATGGCAATCGACCAAACCGGGCAAGATAAATTGGGAATCGTCGAGCTGTGTGATCCGATCGTCGGGTACCGATACGACCATCTGATTGCGTGTGATTTGGTCCGCGGTCGATCCAGCATCGAGCGATTCAAACCGACCATCGACGACCCCGATACCTAGATTCCGACGAAAATTCCCAGCCGCAGTATCAAACACCCAGCCGCCGATCACCACCGAATCATAAGCGAAAGGTTGCGCCCGCTCCGGGGTTGTTTGACCGAAGACCACCAAACCATTCAACGTTGCGATCACAGCGAGCGTTCGCAGCGCAATTGCTCCTGAGAACCATCCACTGCTATGCGATTCGCTATGGAAACCGATCATACGCTATCTCGTTTCTCTGGAATGAAGAATACTTTAGGGTTGGGTCGCCGACCGAAGAGGTGGATGGCTTTCGGCGGTCTGAATCGACGTGATCGCATCTCGAACCGCATTGACGCGTCGGTCGTTCAATTCCCCTGCAGGAAACTCACCTCGATCGCATTGATCATTGAACATTTGGATCAATTCTTCGAGCTGTGGGATCGCCTCACGAGCCGCAGAGCCGTAGCCTTCGATCTCCTTCATGATCAATCCCGTGCGGCTTTCGCTACCGTGACCACCTTGGGTTTTGGCCAGGAGCACACCTGCTTCGATTCCTTCGTGGAAGTGGTATTTCGTGAGCGCCTTGAATCCGCCCATGCGGATTTCGTTGCTGAACATGGTGTCGGCTGGACTGGTCGATCGAACTGCTTCGAGGATATCGGGGGCGAGCGCCTGCACATCCTCGGCGGTCAACCGTTTGTCGAAGAATCCTCGGAGAGTGGCTCGTGCCATCCCATCCGCATTTTTCGAGACTGCGCGAACGGCGGGGTAGAGAAGTTTGGGGTCCGCTTTTTGAACATCGTCCGCGAGGGGACCAGAGAACAGAGCCGCTGCGAGCTGACCATGTGTCAATTGAATGGGATCCTCCCACACGATCGGCTTCAAGGGTTCTGCGGTTTCCGCCACCGCTTTGAGAATGTCGGGTAGCGAGGGCGAGGCACCATCGCCGAGGGCCCGGATCGCCTTGGCCGCTTTAAATCGCAACCAACGATCCGGGTGATAGAGCAACTTCACAAAGATCGGCAATGCCTCCTGGCTCTTGAGCAACCCGAGTGTTTCGCAGGCTCCTTGGGCCACTCTGATGTTGTCCCCTGAGAGCAATGCGATCAATTCAGGGATCATGTCACGCGATTCAGGACGACGGGCCAGTTCTTCAGCGGCCCAATCGCGAACAATAGGCGACCAATCGGAAAACGCCCCCACCAATTCTTTTGGGGTTTTCTCTTTGCGATCCAGATCGAATCGGCCCGACGTCACCGCGAGTTTGACGTGTTCGGAGGTAAGCCAATTCGAACGGTCAGCGTCTCTCCCCGTGATCAGCAGCTTCTGGCGAGGAATTGAATACGACAGCACATAGCATGCGGTAGGGCTGAGTCCGTAGTAGCTGCTCCGACCGTAGTAGGAATCGTTGTGCGTTTTTCCTCCGCCATACTGTTCGTCGCCATCGTAGGTAAACGACCCATCGCTGCGACGCACCAAATCGAGATGCCATGAGGACTCCGCAAAGAAAGCCGCAGCTGCTTCGGGCCCTCCGGTATTCGCGCCGAGCACCCCCCAAAGGTAACTGAATCCTTGACCGGTATGACCGTATTCGCGATTGCGAAAGGCAGCCGTGCACATCTTGGCGAAGCCTTGGGCTTGCGATTTCCGTTGGTCGATCAGCGAGAGCATCACGGCACCCATGGCATTCTTGCCATTGTTCTCGTGGTAAGGCCACGGTTCATGCTCGCCGTAGGGGATTCCCCCTTTGTCCGCGAAGAACCCGAAAAAATTAGCGGCCCGCTCGATCGCGGGATCGATCTCGGGATGCGACACACCGCATCGCTTGCCCAAGACAATCGACAAGTTCGAGATCAAACCGGTCGCGTTGACGGGTCCGTAGGGTGGAATCGAGCCATGCAATTCGCCATCAGCGTTTGTCGGAGCAACGCCGTGGCCAAAGGTCCCGTAGAGACTTTGGCCTTTGGCGAGCGAGATCGTGTACTCGCGAATGGCGGGGAGGACTTCTTCGTCCCCCGTGAGCAAGTAGTATTCGCACAGAAATAGATTCTTGTACCCCCACTCCCACGTCACCATCCCAGGTTTCAAGGACAGTTTAAGATCCTTCGGCGCATGCTTGCGAGCATACTCTCGAACTTTAGGGAGGTACTCTTCGTTTCCAGTGGACATCAGGGCCAAGCAGTTCACGGCCCCCCATAGGTCGTCTTGCAATCGTTCTTTCTCGAGGATGCGGCACGCCTCGTTGAAGATCCGTTCCGATTTGGGGCAGTCGAACGGAGCAGAAGGACTATACGTGCCCATTACCCGCAGTTGGATTTGCGCATCTTGTTTCTGGCCATCTCGCCAGAGAAGCAGGTTTAGCTTCCCATCCTTTGCATCGGTTTCGGCTATTTGGATCGCCGAGGCGAGGCTTTTGCGAGCATCCGACGTAAAGAGAGTTCCATCGACCCCGAGGATAATGTCGTCGACGCGTACGATGCCATCGGCAGGGGACTTTTTACCGACATGGGTCACCAAAATCTGACGGCTCACCTCGGTGGTGCGACCTTGGACGCTATCGAGGAAGTTCGCGGGCTTGGTATAGATCCAACCTCGCATGCCGGTCGCACCCAAATTGTAAGTGCGATCGCGGTCTACTTCTTTGGCAACATCTTTGGTATCTGCTCGCGTCAAATCTGGCGGCGTCGGCATCTGCCCGCAGACCATCGTCGATGGAGAGTTGACAATCGATAGACCAACGACGAGGAGGCAACCGGCAACAAAGTACTTCATGAAAGCTCGAACTCAGGTTGTTTTAGTGAGAAAGTGTTTTAGTGAAAAAATAATGAACGGAGACTGTTCCGGCTGTAGCTACGGGAATCAGCGGTCTCGAAGCGTGCTGTGATGGTAGCTGTAAAAAGCGTAGACGAGCAAACCAATGGCGCACCATATCCCGAAACGGGCCCAATTGGCGGCACCGAGCCCTGCGATCAAATACAGGTTCACCACGATTCCCAAAACGGGGATGGTGGACCAACGGTATCGAATCGAGGCCACGGTCAAACCAGCGAACACGGCATAAAAGACGAGGTAGGGGATACGATCGTAATGAAACCCGTCCGGAGTCCACCAGCTGCCGAATAGGAAGTGATTGGCAGGGAGTCGAGGCAGATACAGCGAATACATCACAAAGCAGATAGGGATCACCCATCGCCCATCGATGTACGGGACGAAAAACCCTCCGCGAGAACTATCGCGATCGGTTCTATTGCCGCGACCGACGACCAGAATCCCGGCAGACACCAGCATGAAGGCGAATAGGGTTCCGATGGCTGCGAGGTCAGTAACAAATTGTGCGCTGAAGAAGATGGTCGGGAGCGCCACCATCAGCCCTGTGATCAATGTCGAGAACGCAGGGGTCTTAAAGCGGGGATGAACCTCCGCGAATTTCTTGGGCAACAGTCCGTCGCGAGCCATGCTCATGAAGATCCGCGGTTGCCCCAATTGAAAGACGAGGAAGACACTCGCGGTGGCCACCACAGCGCTGAGCGAGACGATTCCTACCATCGACTGCACACCGTACTTGCTAAATACAAACGCGAGTGGATCTTGGACATTGAGCTCGGTGTAAGAAACCATCCCTGTGAGCACGAACGCGAGGATGATGTAGATCACGGTGCATAGAATCAACGTCAGCAAGGTCGCTCGAGGGATATCGCGCTGCGGGTTGCGGCACTCCTCTGCCGTGGTCGAGATGGCATCGAAACCGATGTATGCAAAGAACACCGCCGCGATCCCCTTAAAAACGCCTTCGAGCCCGTTCGGTGCAAACGGAGACCAGTTCTCTGGCTGGACGTAGTTGGCACCGACAACGACCACCAGCAAAATCACTCCCAACTTCAAAAAGACCATCGCGTTGCTGACGAGCTTTGACTCCTGAATCCCCACGATCACCAGCGTGGTGATGATGACATTGATCATCAGGGCTGGAATATCGATCAGGAACCGGGTCCCCAAGAATTGGGGCGATCCGTCCCAGACCTCGGCGAGTTTTTTGAGCGACTCGCTCGGTACGCCACCCTCTTTGATGATCTTAGCCACCTCTGCAGGTGCTCGCGAACAACTGAAGTGATCGTGGTAGAGCCACTCCGGAATCTTAAAATTCATCCCATAACCAGCGAGCCAGGTTTGCATGCCGTCCACCAAATTCATGAAGTACTCGCTCCATGCGAATGCCAGCACACTGTTTCCGATCGAGTACTCCATCAAGAGGTTCCAGCCGATCAGCCATGCGATCAGTTCGCCGAATGCGGTGAACGAGTAGGTGTAGGCGCTGCCGCTGACAGGAATGGTGGATGCGAACTCGGCGTAGCAAAGGGCGGAGAACAAGCATGCGAAACCGGTGATGACAAACAGGATCGAGATTGCGGGGCCACCGTCGAAGGATGCAGTACCGATCGTCGAAAAGATTCCGGCCCCGATGACAGCCGCAATTCCAAAGCAGGTCAAATCCAACAGCGTTAGGCTTTTAACCAATGTTCCATGCTCACCGGCATCCAAGTCCTGTTGGATCTGAGCAATGGTTTTCTTGCGAAACAACCTCTCAAAAAGCGTGGATTTAGCCATGCTGGTCGTAGTCCTGATATCCTTTTTTTCACCAAAAATCGTCACTTCCGCTCGCGCTGAGAGTCCTTCGCAGCACCGAACCCCGCAGAATTGCTTGATATCGTAATCCCCGGCGGAGAGTCTCGGGCTACGCGTCTTGGGAGTTTGACGGTAAATTCTAGGGAAGTCCGCTGTTACGATGTGCCGATACCACACGTCGGTGCGAGAGACTATCCGCTCGCCGCAGCCCCACGAGTTTCATCCCAATCAGTTCCTTTCAAAGCCAACTTAGTTATGAAAACGGACGAGCTACGCGAAAAATACCTGTCGTTTTTCCAATCCAAAGGCCACCATCGCCAGGCCAGCGACGTCCTCGTACCGACTTGGGATCCATCGGTTCTGTTCACTCCGGCGGGGATGAACCAGTTCAAGGACCACTTTTTGGGCAAAGTGAAACTCGACTTTACCCGAGCGACGACTTGCCAAAAGTGCCTTCGCACGGGCGATATCGACAACGTCGGACGAACCGCGTATCACCACACCTTCTTCGAGATGCTCGGGAATTTCAGCTTTGGCGATTACTTCAAGAACGAAGCGATCGCGTGGGCATGGGAGTTCCTGACCGACAAGAAGTGGCTCGGCATTCCACCGGAACGGCTGACGATCACCGTCTACAAGGATGACGATGAGGCGGCCGCGATTTGGAACGAAAAGATCGGGGTTCCCATGACCCGGATCACGCGGATGGACGAGGCGGATAACTTTTGGCCGGCGAGCGCACCGAGCCAAGGCCCCGATGGTGTCTGCGGACCATGTTCCGAAATCTACTACACCCTCGAAAACGGCAAGAACGTTGAGATCTGGAATTTGGTCTTCACCCAATTCAACCGGGTTGGCGACCCGCCTGATAATCTCCGTCCATTGCCGAGCAAGAACATCGACACCGGGATGGGGTTGGAGCGGACCGCGAGCGTCCTCCAAGGCGTACCGACCAACTTCCACATCGATATCCTGTTCCCGATCGTGCAAGCTGCATCCGAGGTTTGCAGTACGAAATATGACTATGAAAGCGACGATGGTCGCCGGCTGCGCCGCATCACCGACCACGTCCGTGCATGCACCTTTGCGATCCATGAAAACGTTTACCCTGGGCCGAAGAAAGCCCGGTATGTGATCAAGCGATTGCTGCGGCGAGCGGTGCTCGACGGCCACCAACTCGGAATGCGCGAACCGTTCCTCCATCAGTTGGTGCCCGTGGTCGCTCAGATGATGAAATCGACCTATCCTGAACTCAGCGAAACCGTCGAGCGTGTTTCGCAAGTCATGAAGCGGGAAGAATCGGATTTCTTCTCGACAATCGACTCGGGCCTCGATCGAATCAATCGTGTCTTTGCAGACATGTCGAGCCATGGCCGACTGATGGTCGATGGGAACGAAGCTGCGAGCTTGTACCAAACCCACGGTGTTCCACCCGAACTGTTCCAGCAAATCGCCGCTGAGAAGAACTTCACTTTTGATTGGGATGGATACCGTCAAGCGATGGCGCGCCACGGTGACATCAGCGGCGGTGGTGGAATCGAGCTCTTCGAAACAGGCCCCATCGAGACTCTTAAGGAAGCACTGCACCACACCGATTTCCTCGGGTACGTGAACACCAAGGACTCCGCGCAGATCAAAGGCATCATCGTCGGCAAGCCAAAGGACGATCGCTTGGTCAGTTCCATTAGCAACAGCACCGAAGGGGATATGTTCCGGATCGTTTTGGACCGGACTCCTTTCTACGGCGAAAGCGGTGGCCAAGTGGGAGACTCCGGAAAGATTGAGTCGGCCCACGGTGTCTTTGAAGTCACCGACTCGCAGCGCAGCGGCGATCTCGTGGTTCATTATGGCCGGATGGTATCGGGGTCACTGAAAGAAGGAGAATCCGTACAAGCCATCGTCGACGAAACCCGTCGTAACGCCATCCGACGCGCCCACTCCGCAACCCACATCCTGCACCACGCTTTGCAGACGGAACTGGGCAAGCATGCGCAGCAGCAAGGTAGCAAGGTCGACTCCGATTGGTTGCGTTTCGATTTTAGCCACCAAGATTCCATCTCGGATGAACAGCTCAAAGCCATCGAAGCGCTCGCGAACGCGAAAGTCGCCGAGGGAGCGTCGATATCTTGGCAAAATGTTCCGCTCGCTACCGCCCGCGAAGCTGGAGCGATGATGCTCTTCGGAGAAAAATATCCGGATCCCGTGCGCATGGTCAGCATGGGAGGTTTCTCCAAGGAACTGTGCGGTGGTACGCATGCTAGCAACACCGCCGAGATCAGCACCATCGAACTGCTCGGCGAAGAAAGCGTTTCATCCGGTGTTCGCCGGATCACCGCATTGACCGGCGAGCGGGCTCAAGAGCAACGTCGCAAAACCGAAGCGCTCGCTCAACGGGCCGCTGAAAAACTGGGCTGCTCCGTCGACTCGCTCGGAACCAAGACCGTGGATCTCGTGACCGCAATCCGAAAACTCAAAAAGATGGCCACCGGTTCCGCTAGTGGCGAATCGGCTCCCGAACGCATTGCAGGTACCGCGAAAACTCCATCCGGAACGCGACCAGACTACGGCATCGTTCGGTCGGCATACAAACAAGCCGCCCGGGCACTGAACGTCGCTCTCGATGAAGTCGCCGACCGCATCGAAACACTCCTCGGCGAAGAAAAACAATTGCACGATCAATTGGTGCAACTCGCCAGCGGTAACAGCGTCGATGTCGATCAACTCCTCGCTTCCGCCGAAGTCGTCGGTGGAACCCGATTGATCGTGTGCGACGTTCCTAACGCCAACGCAGCCATGATGCGCCAATGGGTCGACCAAATCCGCAAGAAGTCCTCGGAGCCCGTCGCGGTGCTGTTCGCCAATGGCACCGATGGCAAGGTTACCCTCATCGCAGGGATCAGCAATTCACTCGTCGAGAAAGGTCTGAGCGCAGGCAAGTGGATCGGACCTGTGGCCACCGAAGTCGGCGGTAGCGGGGGAGGCAAACCCGATCTTGCACAAGCGGGTGGAAAAGCCCCTGAGAAGATCGCCGATGCACTGCGAGTCGCCAAGGAAACGTGGCGATCGATGCTGGGCTAAGCTCAGCCATTGTGCTCGAACTGCACTCCACCGAACTATGCGCAAAACGTTATTGGCTTTGGAAACGAGCGGTCGCAGTGGTTCGGTCGCGATCCTGCGCGGAGACACGACGGATACTGCGCGTACCATCACCTCGCATTCGGTCACCTCGGAACTCCTCGACCCCGAATGGGGATCGGCTAGGACGTTGGCACCGGCTATCGATCGACTCCTTCGTCGGCTCGAGCTCCAGCCCTCATCGATCGATGGCATCGCTCTCATCCAAGGCCCGGGGTCGTTCACGGGGCTGCGAGTCGGTGTCGCCACTGCCAAAGCCATGGCGTATGCGCTCCGCATACCGATTGTTGCCGTGGATGGCCTGGACACGATAGCCAATCAGATCGCCGAATCGCGCGGCACATCTCAGCCGTTTCCTTTATTGGCCGTTGTCGATGCGTATCGAGGCCAAGCATTTGTGGCGCAGTACTTCATCGACGATTGCGGCCTGCGTTGCGTTCGACCGACTTATGTCGAGGATCATCCAGCAATCGCCAATCAGGTATCGGATTGGTTGGTAGCTGAAGGCTGGGGTGGTAGCGCATCGCAGCGACTCATCGTTGCTGGTCCTGGTGCTGATAAGTTAAAAAAGAGTTGGCAGGGGATTCAGGAAACTCTGGCGTTGGATGTCGATCGCATCGATTGGGTGTCGGATGGTGATTCGATCCCAATGGCCGATACGGTCGCGAAACTGGGTTGGGACCGTTGGATTTTTCAGGGCCAAACGGAAGATGTTTTCGGTTTCCTGCCTAAGTACTATCGCAGCAGTGCTGCCGAAGAAAAGTTGCGATGATGCACACAACAGCCGCTAGCACCTCGCCTTTAGGCGGCTGATGGGATCGGATTGCTAACCGATTCCGCCGGTTGCGTTTCGCAGGTCAAGACACCCGCCTTCATCGTATAGACATCATCCGCAAGCGCGATCAATGCTTCGCGGTGGGTGATGATGATGATCGTCATCTGACCCTTCATGGCTTGCAACGTCTCTCGGATTTGCAGCTCACTCGCCATATCGATCTGGCTGGTCGATTCATCCAAGATCAATATTTCCGGCTTGCGCAGGATAGCTCGCGCGAGAGCAAGGCGTTGCCGCTGGCCCCCACTGAGACGCTGACCCGACTGACCGACGATCGTATCGTAGCCTTGACTTAGCGACCCTATAATAAATTCATGAGCATGTGCCAGCTTGGCCGCTCGCTCCGCTTCCTCGCGCGTGCTGTCAGGGCTCCCGTACTGGATATTCTCAAGAACCGTACGGTTGAACAATTCGGTGCTTTGACTCACGAGGGTGATCCGTTGACGCACATCCGATAACGCCAATTCCTTCAGATCCATCCCATCCATCGTGATCCGACCTTGGACGGGATCATAATATCGGCACAGCAATTGGATCAGCGTGGATTTACCACTCCCATTGGATCCCAGGATGGCGATGGTTTTTCCAAAGGGGACTTCAAGTCGAACGTCCTTGAGCACCGGCTGATCGGCATGGTAATGAAACTCGACCCCCTCAAGGGCCAGTTGATAATGGTTGCCCGCAATCTTCTTGGGAACCTCCGGCTCGGCCAATACGGGTTTGGTGTTCAAAATCCCATAGAGCAAGTTTGCCGCCGCGATTCCTTGATGGATCATCACCGAAACGCCCGAGAGTTTTCGCAACGGGTCGCTGGCACCGATCAGCAATCCGAAGAAGATCAGCAAATCGGTAACCGACATAGGGCTGTCGCAGACTCGCAAGAAAAACAAATGCGTCTGCTTGTTCACCACCAAATACGCCCCTGCGCAGACGGTGATGGCAACCATTCCGACTCCGACCAATTCCGTAAACGGCTTGCCAACACCGGTCCAGAAAATCATCCGCAGTCCGATGCGTCGCATATCGCCCGTGCAATCACTAAACCGCTGCCGCTCGTACTTCTCCATCGTGAAGGCTTGCACGGTGAAAATGTTGCTGAGCGCCTCGAGC
>CAIYZV010000097.1 GCA_903930765.1 uncultured Pirellula sp. | reverse complement strand
CGCCAATATTCGTTGGGCAAGCGTTATGCACCACTAATCCTAGCTCGCCGACTTGGTAGACGTGCTCGCCGTGGACTTCGATATTGTAGACCGGCTGGGTGACTCGCGAAAGGGAGACGCTCAGAACCAGGCCGGAGGCTTTAGGCGAGAGGCTAGAGGGAAAACCCAATCCGAAAGACTCAGTATCGCAACAAAGTCTCTCGCCTTGGGCTAGCTCAGCCAGCGGCACCCATTCCTGGCGATCGACTGACCAGACGGGGTGGATCGTAGTGCCAGTGATGGTTTCGACAGTGCCATCGGCACCCAGCACATCCACGCTGGCTACAACGTGGACTTCACGGGTGACAAACCGTGCGGTGACGACTGAGCCTTCGCCACCGGCAATCGGTGGGCAATCGTCGATGGCAGTGACTAAAGCTAGCCCGGAGACTTCCAGTTCAGGAAGATTTAGCGGTAGCATGCGCCCTGCGCACAGGCCGCTTTCCAATATCCACAAGCGTGGCCGAATGATCTCGGCATTTCGCGGTGTAAGTGTAGGCCGTTACTGTGGCAAAGGCTTTAGGAAAAGCGATTTATTCGTCTTAAGTGCCTTGTCCGGTATCCCAGTTTCTTTGGTGAAGAACCAATCTCGGCCCAATGTTTCCATCAATGATTGTGTCCGCTCAAGGTCCTCGGGTGACTCCCAATCTAAGGCAGAGTCCGATCGCATCAATCGGATACCATTAGCCAACTTCGTGGTGTTGGGCAGGTCCGCAATGCGTCGCCCAAATCCCTGTTCGAAGTACGCTTTACCAAAGTAATTGCACCAGTAAAGACCAGGAATGCAATCAGGCCACTCCATACCAACTACCTGCACTGGCTGAATCGTACGCTCATCAATTTGCACATCGGTATAGATGTTCGAATGATAGTACTCAGAATTAAGGCAAGCGAAGCCATAGTCGAACTCAAACGATTCGAACAGTTGGTCAGCCAGTCCAACAAGATCCAACGCGTCATTGCCGAACTGCTTTACGCTCGCACCGAACAACGACAGCGAATGGCACTTTGATGTTGGGCCTCTGAACCAAGTCACTGAAAGGTGAAGCGTCGGCTTAGACCATTTGCACATCAATGTTCCGAACGTACTACGGCTATTGATCAGAAATTGCCTTATAAAGACATCGCGATTTTCCCAAGCGTTCCGAAGGGGTTCAACATCGTTAAATTTAACTGGCGTGTACTTCCAAGCGTCTAGTAAAGAGTACAAGCGATCCGCGTACTCTGGTTTATCGAGTGGTTTTGATCGAAACAGCCGAAATTTAAATTCATCGGGTACCATCATCTATAGTATCCATCTCGGTATAATTAACCCGTCATCAAAAAACGCTTGCAATTGCTCGGATACTTTTGTGTTTTTTCGTAGGTTGAGCACAACTTGGTAGCCTTTGTCTCTGGCAATTTGTACGTAATCCCGAAGTTGCGTTGACAAGTGCTGGTACGCAACATTCTTCGTTTCGTAAATGATCTTCGCGGCATCATCGATCTTGTCAGGGAATCGGAGCGTTCCTGGTCTCAAGACTGAAGCGACTCCCTTTTTCCGACCTAATGTTCCTGCGGCGAGCTCACCGGCTTCGCCGATGGTTTTGCAGATCAGCCCCTCGGCATTATGCACCACCACGCCCAGTTCGCCGACTTGGTAGACGTGCTCGCCGTGGACTTCGATATTGTAGACCGGCTGAGTGACTCGCGAAAGCGTAACCGACAGAACGACCGCAAGTCCATCGAGCCCTTGCAAGGTCTCACCGTCTGCTAGCTCAGCCAGTGGCATCCATTCCTGGCGATCGACTGACCAGACGGGGTGGATCGTAGTGCCAGTGATGGTTTCGACAGTGCCATCGGCACCAAGCACATCCACGCTAGCCACGACATGAACTTCACGCGTGACAAACCGTGCGGTGACCACCGAACCTTCACCTTCGGCAATCGGTGGGCAGTCGTCGATGGCAGTGACTAACGCTAACCCGGAGACTTCCAGCTCAGGGAGATTTAGAGGCAACATGCGCCCCGCGCACAGGCCGCTTTCCAATATCCACGAGCGCGG
>CAIYZV010000096.1 GCA_903930765.1 uncultured Pirellula sp. | reverse complement strand
TGCCCGAACTGGAAGTCTCCGGGCTAGCGTTAGTCACTGCCATCGAAGATTGCCCACCGATCGCCAAGGGGGATCTTAGATCATTCACGGTCTTGCACTGCTAAGGCTAAACCCTGCTTGGGTCGATCGGTGAAATCGCTACGAAGCGGGAAAAGTCTGACATGTTAAAGGTCAAAATACGGTTCACGTTCTACCTTCCCCCCTGTTAACTCACGAGTTCGAACCCGCATTTCCAAAACGGGACCGAACGGGCCTCGAACTCCGTAAGTCATTTCCCTACTGCACTTTACGATTTACCGACAAAGAGAGCAGTAGTTCAACTTCCCATCCTTAACATACAGGCTCCAGCCACCAAACCGACCTCCTTGGCAAAGGATCACCCCTTGAGCCCCTTCTATTGGAATCTCCAGTTCTGCTTGGATCGTATGAGACTTGTTTTTCACGTTGATGAAAACGTTGTCCATCATCCCGGTCATACCCTCGTGAAGAGTCATCGAAGTGCGGCCCTGCATCACATCGGGTCGACCAACCAACTTTGCGTCGAGTCGCTCAATAACCCGGTCGTCGAGTGGCAAGACCTGGAACTTCTCCGCCTCTTTCAGGAACAGGGCTTTGAGTTCAGCGAGTTTCTCCGGGTTCTTTTGCCCAAGATCGTTGGATTGGCTGAAGTCCTCGGCCACGTGGTAAAGTTCCCAACGGTCCAGGTCGAAGGAATTGACTCGGGGCGTGGATTCCCAGGGGGCTTTATGGACCGTACCGGCCACCCAGCCTTCATGGTAAATCGCCCGGTTGCAGAAAATTTCAAAGTACTGTGTTGTATGGCGATCCTTTGCCTCGGCGCTATCGAAGGTGTACATCATGCTGACACCTTCGATCGGACGTTGATTAAAGCCGTTGACAACTTTCGGCTCGGGCAGCCCACAGGCCTCCAAGACCGTAGGTGCCACATCGATGACGTGGTGAAATTGGCTGCGAATCTCATTCCTCGCCTTGATTCCCTTGGGCCAGTGAACGACCAAGCCATTGCGGGTGCCGCCAAAACTGGAAGCTATCTGTTTCGTCCAGGTGAACGGAGAATTGCCGGCAACTGCCCAGCCAGCAGCGTAATGGTTGTAGGCGTTTCGCCCACCTAACTGATCGATTTTCTTGAGAATGTCATCGAGTTTCTCCTCGACGCCATTGAAGTAGTTCATTTCGTTAAACAGTCCGACCATCCCTCCTTCGGCGCTCGCGCCGTTATCTCCCAGGATGTAGATGAAGAGAGTATTATCCAACTGACCCATCTCTTCGATGGCGTTGACTAAACGTCCGACTTCGTGATCGGTATGTTCTCCGAATCCCGCGAACACCTCCATCTGGTGAGCGAACAGTCTCTTCTCGTCTTCAGAAAGGTCGTCCCAGTCCTTAATCGCCTGCGGCTTGGGAGCCAGTTTCGTGCTCTGCGGAACTACACCAAGCTTTTTCTGGTTCGCCAGGGTAATCTCCCGTTGTTTGTCCCAACCGTGATCGAACTTGCCCTTGTATTTGTCGATGTACTCCTTCGGTGCTTGGTGCGGTGCGTGCGTGGCTCCCGGGGCGTAATAGATGAAGAACGGCTTGGCTGGCGTAAGTGACTTCTGGTACTGCGCCCAGGCAATGGCTTGGCTTGTCATGTCGGTGGTGAAGTGGTAGTTCGGGTCTCGCGGAACCTCTACTCTGGCAACACCGTCATAAATACCTGGATAATACTGATTCGTTTCCCCACCCATGAAACCGTAAAACTTATCCATGCCACTATGCGTTGGCCAACGGTCAAACGGGCCGGATGGGCTGATTTCCCAAGGGGGTGTTTCGTGGTTCTTGCCGAAGTGCGCGGTACTGTAACCGTTCAGGCGGAGCATTTCGGCAAGGGGAGCGATGTTTTGTGGTCGAACCCCAGTTTGTCCAGGAAAAGCGGTTGCTGTTTCGGTGATCGAACCCATGTTGCACGAGTGATGGTTCCGTCCGGTAAGCAGCGCCATACGAGTGGGCGAGCAGACCGCCGTTGTGTGAAAACGGTTAAACTTCAAACCATTCTGGGCTAGCCTCTCGCAGGTTGGCATGTGGACAGGACCACCGAATGCACTCGGTTGACCAAACCCCATGTCGTCAATCAAGACGATCACAACATTCGGAGCCCCCTGCGGTGCCTGGACTTCAAAACGCCTAGGCGCTGTCGCGTTTCTCGCATCAACCTCAGTGATCGGTGCGAGCACCGGATTGGCAACGGGAAGAACTTGCCTATCGACTTGTTGCGGGAATGCGAACGAAGGACTGGCCAGGACGAAGAAAAACGCGCACAGTCCACGTGACATAGTTTGACCGTTCATGATGAGTTCCTTTGGAGGTTGGCATTCGATGCATAGCATTTGACGCATAGCTTTCGATGCAAGAACCCCTCTTCCATATCCAACGTTAGTCAATGCGACTACCCAAGTGATCCTATGGTGTTGGAACATGGAAAACTACCCTTCAAATCACCGGTTCGATGGCCATTTCCACAATTAACCGCCAATCTATGCCAAGGCAATTCCAGCCGATGTCGCCAACCGCCAAATGGGGAGATCCGATGAAAACATCTCTTCAATTGCTAAAACCGTCATGAACTATCCCATATCTTTCGATAGCTTGAGGTTTTTGACGTTGGCATGCTCGACTACGGCAAGTTTCTCATAGACCGGCAAATTCTTCGAGGGCCCCATTACGTTAATTTCCTCCTCGGATCGCTCGGCACGCTCAGTGCGAACCCCCTGCACTTAGCGCTCTTGGTCAACTCGCTGCCAAGCAACATGACGTGGGCCGCAGCCATCCCACCGCTCATATTTTACCGACATCGTGTGATTGCAGCTCGGAGTAAGATCGGGGCGCATGTGGTCATCAATCGCGGTGCACTTATTGGTCACCACGTGCAAATTGCAGACTGCACCAACATTGGACCCGGCGCCAACATCGGGGGAGGGTGCCGGATTGGCGAGGGGGTTTACGTTGGGATTGGAGCAACGCTCGTCGACCACTTGAACATCGGTCCAATAACTGTTGTCGGTGCAGGAGCGGTCGTAACACGGGACCTTCCATCCCGCGTGCTGGCAGTCGGTGTCCCAGCAAAAATAATCAAGGAAAACATTGAGGGTAAGTAAACCAACTCGAAAGTCTTTATGCATGCTCGCCTCGCCGTTTCGATGGCCAGCAGAGGTGGATAGACTTCGTTGGGAACGAGCCCCGAGACTCATCGAATCTTAGCTGAGCACCACTGTGCAGAGAATCGCGTCATGATCGAAGGACGAGGCAGCGCGGTGGATGAAGTGGAAGTAGCGTGCTTGGGGCTACGCTATGGTATGTAGGTCAGCGCATAGGTTTAATTAGGAAAGCTTGATCGCTGACCGTATTCAAGAAGCGAATCAAGAACGCAGCGATTCTCAACGTTCCAAGTTCAATAGCGGTTTTGTGGACAATCTACTCCAATTTTTCCGCTGCTGGCAGGCCGCCGGGAGGGAGGTCAATCGCACGGGGAAATACCACGCCTAGTCGCTGCGTTGGATCGCGATGATGCAGCAGATGGTTTTCACGAACCCTGCGTCCCCAATCAGTGATGGGCCGATAGGGGTAATGGACG
>CAIYZV010000095.1 GCA_903930765.1 uncultured Pirellula sp. | reverse complement strand
TCGATTTCGTTGAACATGCGGTAGGCGAGTCGAGCGACCATAGGACTATGCTTCGTTGGGCGGTGCTTCGGGGAATCGAAATCAGGGTGCGGAAATTTCGAAGGGTGTTGGGTTTAGGAGGGTGTTGGGTTTAGGAGGGTAGGTTTGCTGCGATGGTATATTCGAAGCATGGAAGTGGATCGTTTATACGTTCTTGTTTTGAGCGTTCATCTGCAATGCCTCTTGCGCCTTTTGCTTGGCCTTTTCGGCGCGTTCTCGGATGGAGTCAGCGCTAGGTAGGCTACTTAGGACTTCCGCGGGGATGTCGAGTCCTTCGATGTTCTGTTGCAATTTGGTCAAGCATCGTTGGCGTTCTTTGAGGGCTCGATCATCGTCTCGTTCCTTGGAGAATCGGGACTTGGCTTTCGCGCTTCGATCTCGAAGCATCGAGTAGATGTCTCCGCCTAGGAGCGAAGAAATGTCGACTTTCATCGCTTCGCGGCGCACGTCATCCGAGCTGATCTCATCACCGTTGATGGGGCCGGCTTTGTATTTGGGGAACAGGATCGCCACTTCCGGGCAGACTCGAGAGCAAGCCGGGCAATCTGTTTTGCAGTTGGATTGGTTCTGGACGGAGATTTGACCAGCTTTGGTTACGCCATAGACATCGAACAAGCAAAAGCTGAGGCACTGCATGCAATTGGTGCATCGGTCGTAGTCGATGACAGGAAACCAAGGTTTCCATCGCGGGCTTTTGGGATCGGCCGGAGAGCTGTTGCCGCTTGAGTCTGCGTCCTCTCCATCGGCGAGTTTGGAGACATCATCGACCAGTTCGCAGATGGCTGAGAGGGCAAGCCCGTCAACGTTGCGGACGTGGACTTGGGTGTTGGATTGAGCGTCGGTTGCGAGTGGGCTTACTGCTTGTTCGAAGGCTCCCAGCACCAAAATGTGAGGTTGTTGAAACTTCGAAAGGGCTCCATTCGGTTTGACCGAGCTTACGAGGAACCCGCGGTCGAGCAGTGTTTGCGTCAGTTCCAAACGAAGTTCCGCAGGTAGAGGGCGGCTATCGCGACCTTCGTAGAGGACAACACGCAACGTGGATGATTTTCTGGCGATCATACGGATCCTCCTGAGAGCGATGATTCCGCTGGTGCGGATTCGCCTGATGCACTCGAAGCATCTGGGGTGGCGTTGCAAAAACCGGGAGTCAATCGTTGGCAAATGGTCTGGGCGTCGTCGGTCCGCATGTTCAGGACTTCAACCCCTTCGGTTGGAAGGGGGGCACCGGCCGCCGAGAATAGCCACTTCACGGCACGTGGGTAGCACGCGACCACAGTGAGGTTTCCTTGCGCGGCCAAATCGACGAGTGTCGGATCCTTGCGGGCTGACATTTCACAGAGATCTCCGACGGCATCGAAGGGCTCTGCGGAATGGACCAAGTGCTTCAGGACGTCGTTCTTGACATCGTCAGGAACCACACGTGCGAAAGCACAGCGACAAAACAGAACGGACCGTTGAGGTTTCATCCGGGTTATTTGGCCTTGATGTGCGGGCTGCTGTCTGGACGTTGGAACCGAGGAAGCTGGAATGCGGGTGGCTGTTTAAACTTCAGCCAAACGGTGGGTGGGATTCGGACGTGAGGGACGGAACGCTTCGACCAGCACTTCCTGACCGGTCAGTCTAAGTTGGGCGAGGAGGCCACGCAAGCTACTATCGGCTAGGTTTTGCATCAGTTCGGGGGAAGCTTCGGCCCGGAAATTCAGAAGGAGTGTACCCCCGGTAAGTGGTTCTTGTAGACGATGGGACTGCTCGACAGTGAAATCGTCCCGAACGAGATTGGCGACGCCGACGTCGTTACCTTGCGATGGCGTTAATGTTGCTTTCAAGTGGGCGATCCGCATGCCATCCGCCGAGGAGTCGGATGCTCGTTTCTGCAAATCCGATAAAAGATTGATCAGAAACTGGTTTCCATCGAACTCGGCTCCACCCAGTTGGACGGTCATGTTGAGCCATCCCAGGAGGGCCTCCCCGTCGGCGTAAAGGTCGTAGTCCACATCCATCTGGCCAAGCCGCCTGAGGGCGTTCGGAGTCGATCCGTAGTTTTGTATCGCATCGAGCCACGCTTCAACGCCGTCGCCTGTTTTGGCGGACATCGTTATGACTTGTGCTCGTGGGTACTTTGTCTCAAGCGTATGGACGAGAGTCTTGAGTTCTTCAGGTTCGAGGAGTTCCTGTTTGTTCACAACCAGCAGGTCGGCTTCTTCGAGTTGCTTCTCGTAGATGTAAGTTACCTTAGGGGAGAATGATTTCCCTGGCTTTATCCCCAAGACTCGCTGGACGCGGATGGGGTCGACCAAGACGCTCAGGGGTGAGACTCCGAACTGATCGCCGTACATCTTTCGAAGTGGCAGCACGACCGTCGCGAACAAATCGGTGCAACTGCCTACCGGCTCTGCGAGAAACACATCTGGACGCGATTCGTTTTCGAGTCGCTGGCTGGCTTCGACAAGGCTCGGAAAGCGGCAGCAGAAGCACCCGCCGGTAATTTCCTCGATGGGGAACCCGTGGGAAGCCAGCATGACAGTGTCAACAAGCCCTTGGCTTTGGTCATTGGTGATCAGACCGACACGGAGTCCACGCTGGCTGATGATTTCAGCAGCTTTGAGGATCGCGGTGGTTTTGCCGGCTCCGAGAAAACCGCCCACCAGCATGTAATTGGAATTTAGCATTTGCCCTTCTTCTCCCATGGTCCGCCAACCCCTTCGTTCGGTGGTTCTTCTTCGCCGTTTTGATCTTCGCCGCTTTGATCTTCGCCGTGCCCTTCGCCCGTTTGGCTTAGGATGCGATCGACAGCTTGGTCCAAGAGCGCCACGTAACCAGCGCAATCGACGCATGTTGCATCTGGTGTTCCTCGGACCATAAACAGCCACCCGCGATCGTATGCATCTTTATCCACCAGTTCCGGCTTCTGGTTCAACTCAGTATTGAACCCTGCAAAGTCCCCCTCGGCCACGCAAAAGATGTCCGCGACGGCCTTGAACCCCTCCACCCAGCCGATGGTCTGACCGATTTTGACCGAATCGCCTACGGGGATCTGAAACTCACATTCCACGAAATCGCCCAGCATGCGGGTTGCAAAATGGGTCAGTCCCACTCGCCACAAACCTGGTTCGACCTGCAACAGCCAAAAGTGGGAGCGTGCATAGAGGTAATGGGTCGGCAGCCGGGTCGTAAACCGTGCACGCTTGTAGTACTGCGTTCGAGCGGGATCGATTGGCATCAGCCCCGAGAACCTTTCTTCGTGGGATAACTCGCCGCGGATAGACAGCAAAATCACTTGGACGAAGTGTAACCGACACCCATGATCTCGCAATCCGAAGCCGGTCGAAGTGTTGCCTTAGTGGATCTTGCTAAAGATCCATTAAATCCCTGCTTCACGAAGAATTAGGCTGCAAATCGGGAAAATTTTGGAAAGAATCGTTGACAAAACATCGCACCTTCCGAACTATACTGTGTGGTTAGGGACGCCCTTCGTGGGTTTTCCCAGATTCAGGCAACGCTTTAGTAATCCCACCGATCGGCGACACTCGATCATGCAGGTTGTTCCCTACGACACGAACAGGCATTCGACGCGGATTCCGCGTTGTTCGTTCGGTCGTTTGGGGACCGTGTCCGTTACCCTTCTGGCGTTTTTGGTCATGGGGTTCTTCGCTCTGTGCGAGGATGCATTTGCGAAGTGCGGTGCGTCGACCCGTCAAATGATTTGGAAGACAGGGTCCTCCTCGGACTTGTTGACGTGGGATGGAGCTACCGCCACACGCGACGGTGTTGCATTTTCCGGTGTTGCATCCTCCGGTGCTTCCATGGATTCGATGGAGCATGGAGAGCGAGAGTGCACGCGTTGCCGTTGTCGCAAGGAAAGCGAACGACCATTGTTTCCAGATTTGGATTTGGTAAAGACATCGCAGCAACCGGTTGTTTCTTGCCATGATTTGAATGGTATTGAGGGGACTGCACCTCTCGCAGATTGTGTTTCTATAGTCGACGCGACATTCTTCGGTCGCGTGCTTGGCGAACTGGAACGCCCGCCTAGGTCTTAGTGCGTCATTTTGGGGGGGCCGTCGTTGATCGGCTCAATGTGCGACTCCGGCATTGGAGTCTCCCCAACTCAGAACTTTGTTGTTAGCGAAGTTCTTTTTTGCGACCCTCGGCATCGTACTCCGGCGAGCATCGTACTCCGGCGAGTTCCGCTGATGGTCACACGACGTACCGTGAAACCAAGTTGTTTCATGCTGGCCATGGTTGATGGCTGTTGACCTAGTCTGAATTTCTATTCACTGCAATTATCCAGAAAATCGTATTTATCATGAAACATAATTCTCAAGCGCGAACTGCGTTTACACTCGTCGAGCTCCTCGTTGTGATCGCCATCATCGGAATCCTGGTCGGGTTGCTTTTGCCGGCTGTCCAAGCGGCTCGTGAGGCTGCACGGCGGATGAGTTGCACCAACAACATGCGACAAGTCATGTTGGCGGCTCTCAACTACGAATCGGCCTACAAGCGACTTCCGGCGTCTCGCGTTTCCCGAACCCCGGATCCACTGGGCCCGGCCAGTTCGATCTCGGTCCATGCGAGACTTTTGACCTTCATGGAACAGAACCAAATTTACAACACCATCAACTTTGGAGTTGAGTGGAATGACCCTACGAACGACAACGCTCGATTGACGAATGTCGCGACGTTCCGTTGCCCCTCCGATCCATCCACCAATGTTCCGGTAACGGTCGGTGGCGCGAATAACTACTACGTCAATTCTGGCACCGTGCCACTCTGGGGCCGTACGACCGCCAATCCGATGCCTCAAGTTCCAGCGAACGACGGCGTTTTCTACCGGGACTCCTTCTTGAAGCTCGCCGCGATTACCGACGGGATGAGCAACACCGCCGGTTTTTCCGAGCGATTGACGGGTGACTTCAGCCAAACCAAAGTCACTCCGAAGACGGATACCTTCCAACCTGGTACGCAACCATTCACTGCGGATCAAGCATACGCAGATTGCTATGCGATCAATTTGCAGGATGTCAGCAAGCAAGGTTTTTCAGACATTGGTGCACCTTGGATTCGGGGTTATCACTCGACGACCGAGTATTACCACATCGCTCCACCGAATGGTCGTTCGTGCATGTACCCGCCAGGACGGATCATGACCACTGCCAACTCTCAGCACGGAAACAGCGTGAACATGGTTTTTGTGGATGGCTCCACCCACACCGTGCCAGCATCGATCGATATGCAGGTTTGGCGAGGCGTCGGGACTCGCGCTGGTGCTGAACAAGCTGGTGCAGCGAACATCACCGAGTAGTTTGCAGTTCTGCAATTCGCAGTTCTGCAATTCATTGAAGGCCTTTGCCGCTGAGTCGTACTGAAATTATTCATGCGACTCCAAGTACCCATCCCATTTCGAACCGACCCAAGAAACTGTGAACGATAGGTTGCATGGAAATGTCAAAAACAATCATTGGAAAGTGTTGGATAAAGAGACTGGTCATCGCTGGAGTGGTGAGTCCGTTTGCTTTTTCGGAGCCTGTTGCCATCAACGCGCAGGATAAAGCTCCTGGCCAAGTGGCGTTGGATTCCCAGAGGAAATTGGATGCGGTGGTCGCGAATGCACCGGATGAACCACGTCCGACTCCGGTGACTCGGTCAGCGATGAAGCAGTACTTGGAGGATCTGAAGTATCGTACTCCGCGTATTCCTCTTCCTGAGCTGACCGACGAAGAAAAGAAGCTCGCGATCGAGGATCCTCGAACGTATGGGTATGAGGGTCGGATACGGAAACTCTTCTTGAAAGAGTCGACGGTCAGCAATTACCTTCCGTTTGGGGGTGTATCGAAAACGGCGAATCCGCAGTCCGTAAGTCGTTCTGGACCAGTCGATCCAAAGATGACACTCGATTACGCATTCAAGGTGCGATTGTTCTGGATCGCAGCTCGAGGCAACAATTGCCAGTATTGCTTGGGGCATCAGGAGTCCAAGCTCTTAGCGGCTGGCATGAACGAAGATGAAATTGCGGCCCTCGATAGCGATTGGGAACTTTTTCCGGATAGTGAACAAGCCGCGTTTTCGTTAGCGCGACGACTGACGTTGCAACCGCATCTGATCGCCGACGAAGATATCAACCGGTGCCGCAAGTTTTATACCGATGAGCAGATCATCGAAATGATCGGATCCATTGCCGGTAACAACGCGATCAATCGTTGGAAGGAAGGGGCAGGTGTGCCTCAGTCTACCAACGGAGGTAATTTCGGAGCGGCCCCTCCAGGTGCATCGGATCCGAAGAACAATCCACCGAGTGCGTTGGCAGGATCCGAGAACCATTCGTATCTAACTGCGACGTCGGACAAATACTCGAAACGCAAAACCCAGGTTGCTGCGGTGGAGGGAGGGGATCTTTCCCTGGTGCAAAGTTCTCCCACTCAGTTCCAGCGACCTCCACTCGAAACAGGCGACGACTTGAAGTTGCGGCTTGATGCGGTCAAGCGGCGGACACCGCGGTTGCCTTTGGTCAATGAGGAAACGGCACGTGAAGTACTCGGTGAACTCGTCGAAGGACAACCTGTGCTCCAGTGGCACCGACTCCTTGCGAATTTTCCAATCGCAGGAAAGAGGTTGGTATCGGGGATTGCATCGGCAAAGCAATCGGAGGAACTCTCTCCGGTTTTGCAACTCAAAATCGACTGGGTGATCGCGCGTCAGGATCGAGCGTGGTACGCTGCGGCGCTAGCGAGAGAACAGATGCTTGCCGCTGGGGTTAGCCAGGCGGAAATTGATGCCTTGGACAAGGAGATCAAGTTGGGGGATGTGAAGGTCGCTGATCCCAAAGACCTCGATCGGGAGCGAGCGATTCTACTACTGGCGAAAAACTTAGCAGCATCGCCGATCGTTTTGACCGATCGCCAAACAGCAGTTGCCGTCAAGCTTGCAGGGGCTCGCGCGGTTACCCAAGCCATCAATTACGCGGCTTATCGAGCTGCATTCGATCGAATTACCGAGGCTGCTGGACTCGGGTTGTAAACTGCAATTTTGGATCGACGAAGCAATGAGCGGCTATGGATTTTTCCGTGGCCGCTTGCATTTTAAAAACGTCATTCCGTTTGCGATGGCTACCAAGTGCTACAACACGGTCCGAACAAGGACTATATTGTTTTGCGAAGTATTGTCTTCGCCAAACCTCTCGATGTGTCCTGCAGTAGGAACCGTGCCATGTTTTGTCTTTCGACGATGCGGCGTTTACTAGTCGCGGTTGGTATCTCTGTTTTTGTGCTTGGTTATGCAGCGTTGGTACTCGGTGGTGAGGCGACGTTGCATCGTGATACTTGGGGGGTGCCCCATGTTGTCGCACAAACTGAGGAGGAGGGTATGTTTGCGCTTGGGTACGCGCAGGCTGAGGATCGTCTGGAAGATATCTATCTGGCGATTCGCACTGGGGTAGGTCGGATGGCAGAGATTCAAGGTAAGGATCTGCTGCAACAAGACTACATGATGCGGCTCACGCATAACGACACTCTTCACCCGGAGTATCTGAAGACGGCCCCTGAGCAACTCCGGAAGAACTTGATCGCGTTCACCGCCGGCATTCAAAAGTACATCGATGAGCATCCGGGCGAAGCCTCTGAAGTTGCAATTCCGGTGGAGCCATGGCACCCGTTGGCTGTTGCTCGCGCGATGATCCTGCGTTGGCCGTTGGGAACCATCATGGGTGATCTCGGCAATGCTCCTGAGCGAGTGAAGCCAGCGATGGGTTCGAATCAATGGGCGATTTCACCGAAGCGATCGGCAGATGGTTCCGCGATCCTATTGTCGGATCCGCACCTTACATGGGAAGGGCTTGCGGTTCTCTATGAAGCCAGATTCCACGGTGGCGATCTCCACATGAACGGCTACTACTTGATCGGTTCACCGATGCTCGCCATCGGCCACAACAAATCGGTCGGTTGGGCATTGACCACCGGTGGTCCCGATACGTCGGATGTTTACAAAATCAAGTTCCGAGCGCAACCGGAGTTGCAGTACGAATATGACAGTGAGTGGAAACCGATCCGAGTGGAGACGTATCAGATTCCGGTGAAGGGTGGGGAACCCGTTTCGAAGAAGGGCTATTATACCCATCTAGGACCAGTCGTTAGCGAGCCGGATCTGAAGACAGGTGTCGCGTATGTCGGTGCCTCGCCGTATCTCGATCAGACTGGTTTGTACGATCAATTTTACAAGATGGCTAAGACCGCGAATGTTCATGAGTTCAACAAGGTTTTGGGCGAGCATCAGTACAATGAGCAAAACGTGATGTCGGCGGATACGATGGGGAACATTTCCTATGTGCGCAATGGTGCGACCCCCATTCGATCCACGGAATACGATTGGAGTCGACCGGTGGATGGGACGACCAGCGCGACGGCGTGGAAGGGGATTCATCCTCAGTCCGACCTTGTCCACATCATCAATCCGGAATGCGGTTACATGCAGAATTGCAACATCAGTCCTGCCAACATGATGGTGAACTCTCCACTGACGCCGGACAAGTATCCTCCGTACATCTACAACGTATCTTGGGACAAGAACAATCCGCGTGGTCGCCGCACGGTCGAACTGTTGGATAAGGATGACTCAATCACGCTCGATGAAGCGATCGAGTACACGTTGGATATTCATGATCGTATCGCAGTCCGTTGGCAAAACGAACTGAGGGCGGCTGTGGCGGAGTCGGCGGAAAAATATAAGAGCGACGCGGAATTTCAGAGGGCGGTTCGGACGATCCTCGATTGGGACGGTCAGTACTCAACCGATGCGACCGCGACAGTCCTGTTGAAGTTTTGGCGGCTCAAATGTGGTAAATCCATCGATTTGACTCCGATTGGTAACTCGATGCCATTGCCTGCTGCGTCGCGAGCGCAGTTATTGGAAATGCTCCAGCAAACGATGGCTGAGTTGAAAGGACGCTATGGGCGCTGGGATATTGCTTGGGGGCAAGTCCATGTGGTCGGTCGCGGTGGCAAGTACTATCCTGCTCCTGGGGCCGATTACGACTCCGGGGACAAAGAAGCGAATTTCTCGGAGACGTTGATGGATGTTCGGAGCATCGAATCGAAAGAGAAGCCGGGGCTGCAGATCGCTAACAGCGGATCGATGGCAATGATCCTCATGTTTTTCGATAAAGATGGCGTCCGGTCGTTTACGTGCACGCCTTGGGGGCAATCTGCGCATCCGGAATCCAAGCATTATGTCGATCAAGCAGCGGGGCTTTACTCGAAACGCACTATGAAATCGACATGGTGGAACCAGTCGGAGCTCGAAAAGCACCTCGAGTCGAGCAAGCGGCTGACCTATTCGCCCTAAGCTCGTTCGCGAAGCTGGCTTTGGAAGTTTTACGAAGCGAGCAGTTTGCGAAGTGCAGGTTCGAATGCGTTTGCGTGGCGCAGGAACCCGAGATCGGATGGGTGAGATCCATCGGTCGTGTCATCGCGATCGTCGCCGAGTAAAGAATCACCGGAGAGCAGGTTGATTTTCTCGTCGCCCGCGTCGCGAAGACGCCGGAATTGTTCTTGAAACGCGATGCGGCTGGTACGATTCCGCTCGCGTTGGCTTTCGATCAACCAGGCACCGGAATAACTGCGATCTTCCACCAGCAGGATCGGTACATGGGGCCTGCTCGCCCGTAATTGATGAATGAATGGAATCGTTCGCGCGTTGACTTCGTCGGCGGTCATGTTGGGCAAGCAGTCCACCACATAGACAGTTGCATCGATTTCACTCATGAGGGATGCTAGGCTCAAGTCCATACGACCACTTCCGCTGAATCCGAGATTGATGGTAGGGGTATCAAGCCGACGCCCTAGGATCGCGGGGTGAGGCATTCCCGGGCGCGAGGCGCAGGCGCCTTGAGTGATCGATGTGCCGTAGAAGACAATCGGCTTCTCATTGCGTGGTGCCACGGTCTGGAACGAGGAGCCCTTGGGAACTCCAATTTTAAGCCTCTCGGTTCCGTTATAGAGTGGGAGATAAATGGCGTAGTCGCGGAGACCCGCTGGCAAGCCCTGAATCAAGGCTCCGATGGTGGCTTGGGATTTCGGTGGGAATACGGCTACCCACTTCCATTGGCCCGATTCGTCGCGAGCGTAAAGATCCAAGCCGCTGACACCGGTCGCTGGCATATGAGGCATCGCGAGGTTCGCCGAGGTAAGAGCAAAATCAACATGGATTTCAGGTGCATCCGTTCGAAAGCGGCACATCAGCCCGGCGGAATGCTTGCTCAATCCCCATACGGAGTCGGGTACGTTTCCCTTTGCGTTGGAGGGAAGCCGATCATAATACGCTTCGGTTTGTTCGAAGCCTTTTCCTTCGATCCCCCAATCTCGAACATCGGCCCATTCGAGTTCTGCTGAAGACGATACGGATGCGGCAAGACTCGTATTCGTTGTAGATGCAAAGGCCCAAGAGGTAAGCGATGCTGTTGAGGCAAGACCAAGAAACGTGCGTCGATGGATCATGGTATCTTCGAGTGAGGGGTGGCTTTTTTCGTGAAACGGACGATGGAGTTTACGGGAGGAGTTTACGGGAATTGCGGGCGAAGCTCAGCCTCGATACGATCGATTCAATACGAAATCGAGGACTGGATTTTCCGTAATCCAATCGGCAGAAGCTGTTGTACGCAGGAGCGATAATAGACACACGCAACGTGCAGAGCTACCATGTGAATGAGTCTTTTTCGTGATCCAGCAGTAGTGACTCTCGAGGAATTACCAATTTTGAAGCGAAGGATTCCATGCGCAAGTACATGCTAATCGGTTTGGCCGCGTTGCTCGTCGCCTTTGCCGTGTATTGGATTACGGTTGCTCCTGACGGCGCTGCGATCCGAGCGGAGCAGGAGAAGGCTGCGGCGGCCGCTCGTCGGAGTGAGCGAGAGTCGCAAACCGTTCAGCCGCCAGCGATTGAGGATCCTCGCGTCGCGTACGCCGGGATTTTTCGCAATGTCCACCCCGATGTGAAGTATCTGGGTGACGAGAACTGCAAGAAATGCCACGAGGAGATATGCACAACGTTTCATGCTCATCCCATGGGGCGATCGGCATCGGTGGCGGGTTCCGATGATTTGGAAACGTACGGACCGGAGGCAAAGAATCCATCCCAGGTAGGCCCTTATCAACTATTTGCCAAACTTGAAGATGGCAAAATGATCCATCAAGTCTCTGCGAAGATGGGGGATGGCGAGGAGTTGCCCACGATGGAATTGCCCGTTTCCATCGCTATCGGTTCGGGGACGCGCGGTCGATCGTACCTCGTCATGGACGGCCCTTTAGCTTGGCAATCGCCCATCAGTTGGTTCTCGACGGTCAAGCGTTGGGATGTTTCGCCTGGTTTCGACTTGGGAACGGCAACGCAACGACCAGCGGTTAACACATGTTTGTATTGCCACGTGAACCAGAATGAACCGGTTCAGGATACGATCAACCGCTACAAAGAACCGCTTAGCGCTATCCAGCTGTCGATTGGATGTGAACGATGCCATGGACCCGGTGAAGTGCACTCCAAGGAGCGAACCGATGGCATTGCCATGGACGAGAAGCATCCGGGGATTGATACCTCCATCGTGAACCCAGCGCATTTGTCGGATGATCTGCAAATGTCGATATGCGCGCAGTGTCATCTTAGTGGCAAAACACGCGTTGTCCGTCGAGGTCGCGAGGAGCAGGAGTTTCGTCCTGGTTTGCCATTTGAATTATTCGTCAATACGTTTTTGGCCCATCCCGAAGCTCAGTTCAAGAACAAAGCGGTGGGGCATTTCGATCAGATGGAGCAAACCAAATGCCGGACTGCGACAGGAGGAAAACTACTGTGCAGCACGTGCCACGATCCGCACGTGTCGCCCGCTCCCGAGGAAACGAATCGGTTCTATTTGAAAACGTGCATCGATTGCCATCAGCAGCAGCCATGCAATGCACCGGAATTGGACCGGCAAAAACAGAACGATGATTGCTTGAAATGTCATATGCCTGCGACAGGTAGCACCAATATCGCCCATACGAGCTTGACCGACCATCGCATTTTAAGGGATCCCTCAGCGAGGAAATCGAGCAGCGTCGAGGAGCGACCAGACGTTCCGTTGGTACCTTATCGCGTTGGAGATCTTGCGGAAGCAGAACGCGAGCGAGATCTCGGGATTGCATTGTCCAGGTTTGCGGAAAAGCAGCCTCCGGGATCCGAACTTAGAAACCGATCGTTGGAGCTCGCGAAAGAGAAGCTGGCTGCATCGACACAGCAATGGCCTGACGACACCGATGCCTTATTGGCATTGAGCACCGTAGGAGTAGCTACCCGCGATGGGGCGGCAGCGCTACTGGCTGCCGAGAGAGCCTATAAGGCCTCTCCGAAAAACGAGGATGCGCTCGCGCAATTGGCGTTTGTGGCGGATGGAATGGGCAAGAACGATGCAGCCCTTCGAGCATTAAACGAGCTCTTGATTTCAAACCCGTCGTCACAGGAGTTCAGGCTGAAGCGTATGGTCAGCATGGTCGCAGCGAACAACTGGGAGCAAGCCGAACTGGACTGCCGAGAACTGTTGCACACCAACCCGCTCCAACCGACGGCCCGATTGATTCATGGATTGTGTTTGTACGGAAGTGGCGAGAAGGCCGCAGGGCGTCGTGAGGTGGATATCGCGATGAATTTGGCCACTAGCCAGCAGCAACGAGCATCGATCAAGGCATGGTTTGATCGCTTTGTGGCTTGGCAGGCAAAAGCCGAATGAGATTGCGATGTGTCGGGAGATGAAGGGATTTCCGTTTGTGGCGGCGAGATTTCCGCAAAGAGCGGCTAGTGGACTGTTCGATTCCTTTGCTCATCGAAAGGTTTGCTCTCCCAAGCCCCGTTCGGATCCGGTCGCCCTTCACGCACGCTCTGGCATCAACTACATTCAAGCAACAAATCCGACGCCGCCAAATCGTGTGAGGGTCATTGATGGGTGACTGCACGAGCGGGGGAACCAAAATTGCGAATGTTCCGAATCCGGAACGGAGTCATTTGCTCGGGGCTAAGTCAACGCGGAGGTCGACGCAGGTCGAACGCGATGGCGGGATCATTCCAATCCCAGCCCGACAGCTAACCTCGTCGGCCGATAGGAAGGTGTTCTTTCTATCACGGGAGAAGATGCAAAAGAGTCTTCGGCGTTCTACTTCGTAAAGTGTATCCGTGAAACAAGGCGTTCTGCCGAAAGCTCACGCGATGATGTTGGTGCATGTCTAACAATACAACCTCTGCTGACCCGACCCTTTGGTCGCGTATCCGTCAAGCGACGGGAACTGTTTACGGTGATATCGGGACTTCGGTTCTGTACACCATTATGGAAATCACCCGCGAGGCGGTGCTATTCAAGCATCATGCCTCGGGCGGAGTAGCCGCGGCTGAATTGGTGCAGACTGGCGGGAAAGATCTACTAAGCCGGAACGACTTGCTCGGTAGTTTAAGCTTGGTCGTTTGGTCATTGATTTTTCTCACGGTCAAATACGATTTGATCGTGATGCGGGCGGACCACCGCGGAGAGGGTGGTACATTTGCGTTGCTGAGTTTATTGAAAGCGCATCGCGGAAAGATCTTTGCAAGCAGCGCTGTCAGCTTGTTGGTTGTTTGTGCAGCGGCATTGCTCGCGGCAGACGGGATCATCACGCCGCCGATCAGTATGTTAGGCGCATTCGAGCCCCTCGGAGTCCCGATCTCGCTGGTCTTGACGCTGATCTGCTTGGTCGTTCTGTTCAAAGTTCAATGGCGTGGGACGAGTGAAGTAGGTGGAGTCTTCGGTTGGTTCATGATCGCCGTATGGTTCCCATGGATTGCGCTCAAGGGTCTACCGTGGGTGTTAGCTCATCCCGAGGTTTTTCTGGCGATCAACCCTTTGTACGCGATTCAATTCTTGATGGGGTTCCCTGGAATTGGTGCTCTGGTCATCTTGGGGGTCGTTGTTCTTGCCATCACTGGGGGCGAGGCCAAGTTCGCCGATATCGGACACTTTTCACGTTCCGCGGGATCGGTGCCTGAAGGGGGCAGTATTAAGCCTTCGGAGTCAGGACGTATCCCTGTCATGTATTCGTGGTTCTACGTTGTTTTGCCGAGTTTGCTCCTCTGCTATGCGGGTCAAATCGGGTACATGCTGGGCAATGGTGTGCCGCCTCGTGCGAACACGTTTTATGCACTGACACCGAAAACCAATATCGAGTCGGTCGATCAGGTGATCTACATCATCGACGTCGGAATCTCCGCGATCGCGGCGATCATTGCGTCGCAGGCATTGATCACCGGGATGTTTTCGATCGTGAAGCAAGCGACGGTTGCGGGGTTTGTGCCTCGCTTTCGTGTGCTTCACACCGACGCCCATGGAGAAGGACAAGTCTATATTCCCGCAGTGAATTGGTCGCTGTTCCTCGGTTGCGTGATGGTCACGCTCCTGTTTCAAACATCCGCCAATTTGGTGGCCGCTTACGGTGTTGCTGTTACCGGATGCATGGCGATCACGTCCATCATCATTTCCTATATCGCCTACTACCGTTGGCAGTGGAAGCTGCATTGGGTGTTGCTCGTGTTTGTGCCCATCATGTTGGTCGACATCGTGTTCTTCTCGAGCACGTTGCTCAAAATCGTCAGCGGCGGTTATTTCCCGATGTTGGTCGCAGTCGTTCTGATGGGGATCATGTTGGTTTGGCAGTGGGGTAGAAAATCCTTGGCAACCGCATTTTATGATTTTGGTGTTCGCGAAGGAAAGAAGATCGAGTGGCTGGTTTCCCTCCGGGATATGCTCGACGAACTAGAGATCACGCTGCAGGAAAACCTACCGGCTGCTAGGTCCTTGATTCAAGGTCGGCGGAGGCTGGTGGAGAGTGACCGCGCAGCGGTGTTCCTTTGTTCTCGCCCGATTCAATCGGTGGAGGATTATGTTCCGGTTGTGCTCCGGATTTTTCTCAAGAAGTACGGAGTGCTGCCTTCCCAAGTGGTGTTGATGCACGTCAATCAGGCGGATGTCGCCACGATCCCGCAATCCGAGCGATACAGCGTCAAGAAGCTCGGCAACGATATCCACTCGGTCGTCATCACCTACGGGTACATGGAGCAACCGGATATCCGAAAAGATCTCAAGGAATTGCAGAAGCAAGGGTTGCTCCCGATCGCTGCGGAACGATGGATTATCGAAGTCGGCGAGGAGGATATCATCGCGGATCAGGATCTGCCGTTCGTGAAGCGATTGGGCGTGATCGCTTTTAGTTGGATTCTCAAGCTTTCGACACCCGCTCACAAGTACCTTGGGCTGGTCTACGACGCGGCGGTCTCGAAGGAAGTGATACCCGTGGTGTTCACGCGTAAAGGGGTGAAAATCGCGTTGCCGGAATTGGAGTTGGTGCAAACCACGAACAGTCCGGCGGCGGTTCCCAACGCATGAGGTCTTTTTTCCGTCGCGCGTTGCATCGCACCTTTTTGAGGTTTGGATTCCGTTTGGTTCGAGCGTTACCCTTCGAGCGTTCGATTCGGCGTTGGGAACTGGATCACTCGGATTTTTACATGATCCAAGTCGGTGCGCACAACGGAGTGACTTCCGATCCGATCCAGCGGTTTGTCGCCGAAGGAGATTGGACCGGAGTGCTTGTCGAGCCGCAGCAGAAATACTTCCAAATACTGCAAACGATTTACTGCGACCGGCCCAAGCTTCATCCATTGCATGCTGCGATTGGACCGAGCAACGAGTCGATACGGCTTTACAAAGTACGCGACGATGCGGTCGGGGTGCCATATTGGGCGAGTCAACTGGCATCGACCAAGCGTGAAGTCATCGCGGGTCATGCTGATCGAATTCCTGGGCTCGATGAACTCATTGTGGCCGAGGATGTACCGTGTCGTACCTTGGAATCGATCGTGCGCGAGTTTGGGTTGCCTCGATTGGATTTGCTCGTGAGCGATACCGAGGGGTATGACTTTGAAATCATTAAGCAAATCGATCAACTGCCTCATCGCCCCCAGTTTATCCATTTCGAAAGCTTGCATCTGCCCCCTTCGGACTTTCAATCGTGTTTGGCATTTCTTCATGCGCGCGATTACACGACCCACGATATACAGCCGGGTGAAACCTTTGCCGAACTGCGGGCATTGGCGTGAGGCGTGCTCGCAAGGGATTGAGCGTGAGTTTATCGGTAACTGAGTACGCGAATCGGAGTGCTCGAGGGGGCAAAAAGGGAGATTCGCGTGTTTTCCGAGTGGTCGTGTGTTACACTAGAAGAGTCGGGTCGGCACGTGGAGCGATTGCTCGTTTCGTGCATGTTCCCGGCGGTCGCTCCTACAACAATACCTTCCACTGGGACACGAGTGGTTCCGTATCGTTTGGTTGGTAGCGATTCCCTCCAAAAGCCCACCTTTGCATTCGCGGTACCGTTCGCACCCTCTCGAGTGATTCATGCAAGCTCTCAAAAAGTTGCAATCAGCAGTTCTTGCATCGGCGTGCCTGGTCGTCGTTTTCGTCGAAGGGGCCGTGCATGGACAAGTCGATTTCAATCAGCAGGTGCGTCCGATTTTTGCGGAATACTGCGTCCATTGCCATGGTCCTGATGCGTCGAAGCGAAGCGCTGATCTCCGATTGGACGTCGAGGCAGAAGCGAAAAAATCGGCCATCGTATCGGGGGCGGCCGACAAAAGTGAATTGATTCACCGGATCGAAGCGATCGATCCCGAATCGGTGATGCCGCCTCCAGAGACCGGTAAAGCACTAACTCCCCAGGAAAAAGAAGTTCTGAGGAAATGGATCGACGAGGGAGCCAAGTACTCAGACCACTGGGCGTTCCAACCGATCGGACGCGCTGAGGATTTGATCGCTGCCTTGCCGAGCGTCGAGGGTGGCAATGCATCTCCAGTCGATCGATTCCTTCAATCAAAACTGAATGCGGTTGGACTCAGTTTTGCTCCTGAAGTCCATCGAACGCAGTTTATCCGGCGGGCAACATTTGATCTCACCGGATTGCCTCCGACATGGGCCGAGGTTGAGGCGTTTGTCAACGACTCGGCCGATGGGAGTATCGAGCGTTTGATCGATCGCCTATTGGAGTCGCCTCGGTACGGCGAGCGTTGGGGACGCCATTGGCTGGACATCGCGCGCTACGCCGATACCCACGGTGGGGCTGCGATCGGTTTCACGAGTTTCCCGTTCTCCTATACGTATCGCGACTACGTGATTCGGTCCATAAATCGAGACATACCGGCGGATCGATTCCTCGTTGAGCAAATCGCTGCCGATCAAATGGGGCTCGCCGAAGGGGATCCCTCGCTCGCAGCTTTGGGATTCCTTACCGTCGGAATGCAGTTTCGCAACTACCACGATACGATCGACGATCAGATCGATGTGATCACTCGTGGCTTGATGGGTTTGACGGTGACCTGCGCGCGATGCCACGATCACAAGTTCGATGCAATCACCACCGCGGATTACTACTCGCTCTACGCTACGATCGCGCCGAGCAAATCGCCAACGCAGTTGCCCGAGATTGGCAGCGTATCCGATGAAAAGGCTCGCGAGCAGTATTCTAGAGAGCTCAAGGAGCTATCCACCAAACTGCATCAGTTTTCACGCGAGCAAAACGAAGTCATGCGCAATCGGTTGCGGTTGCAGGTCGGAATGTATTTGGCCGAAATCGCGAAGGGGATGGGGGAGCAAGACATATCGACGCAGTTCTTGTCCTATCGAACCGATGATTTTCGTCCTTATGTTTTCAATCGTTGGCTCAAGTACCTCAAGGGGCTGACGGCGGATGATCCTGTATTTGGTCCATGGATCGAAATGCAATCGTGGGGGCCGGTACCTGCCGAGGAATTTCAAAAGCGGTGTGGGGAGTACATCGCGAAGTTGGCTGGCGAATTGGACGCTGCAGGCCGAACTCCTGATAAGGTCCATGCATTGCGAGGGGAACCGCTGAAGTGGAATCCGTTCGTGGTCGATGCGATCCAGGAAAAGAAACCGAGTTCGCTGATGGAACTGGCAACGGTTTATGGCGGCGTGTTTGCGGAGCAGCAGCGGTTATGGTTGCAGTCGTTGCTCGACGCGACCTTGGAAGCGACGTCGGCAGATACAGTCGTTCCTGATGACAATCCAAAGCACTTGGTGGTCAACAGTCCATCCCACCGGCAGATCCGTCATCATTTGTATTCCCCAGGGACGCCACTGGATATCCCGGAGGACGAGGCGTCTCGATTGACCAATCGAACCATCAACGATTTGATCAGTGGCAAGAAATCGGCGATCCATGCATTGAATCTATCGTCACCCGGCTCCCCGCCGCGAGCCATGATTGTGCGAGAGGATCCGAAGCCCGACGATGCATTTGTCTTTCTGCGAGGCAATCCGCTTGCTCGGGGCGAGAAAGTGGAACCGAGGTTCTTGTCGGCCCTCACTCGCGATTCTCAAAACCGCGATTCTCAAAACAAGGTGTTCGACGATGGCAAGCGACGGCTGGGGTTAGCGCGCGCGGTTATTGCCGAAAGCAACCCCCTTACCCGACGGGTATTGGTCAATTGGGTGTGGCAGAATCATTTTGGGGTGGGGTTGGTTCGGACCGCAGATGACTTTGGCACACGCGGACAACCTCCGACCCATCCGGAGCTTTTGGATTACCTCGCGGACGAGTTTGGGAAGCATGGATGGTCTTTCAAGTGGTTGCATCGGCAGATCATGCTCAGTCGAGCGTATCGACAAGGTGCCGTGGAGAGTGAGCGTGCACGGGAGTTGGACCCTGAGAACCGAACGCTTTGGCGGATGCCTCGTAAGAGGCTTGAGTTTGAAGCGATGCGGGATGCGATGCTCACCGTAAGTGAGGAACTCGATATCACCATGGGAGGCCGACCGGTGGATTTAAATGTGTCTCCGGCGGTTCCTCGCCGGAGCGTTTACGGGTTCATCAATCGCGACGTCATCGCAAATCTGATGAGCACCTTCGACGCGGCGAACCCGAATGCGTGTACGGCGAAGCGTCCCGAGACGACTGTTCCACAGCAGACGTTGTTCGCTTTGAACTCGGACTTTATCCAAGACCGAGCCGTGAAGTTGGCGGCATTGACCAAGGCCTTGAACCTCGAAACCGATGAGGCACGAATCGTAGCGCTGTTTCGAAGAACGTTGGGGCGAGAGCCCAACGGGAATGAATTGGAGCAAGTGAAAGGATTCGTGAACGATACGGGTGGGTTTGTAAGTCCTTCCGAGGGCATTACGGTTCCCGATGGAGCGGTGAAAGACCCTGAGGGGCGTTGGGCGCAATTGGCCCACCTGCTTCTCGCTTCGAATGAGTTCACCTTTTTGGACTAAGGCCATGGTACCAGTGAATCAAAATCGTCGGCATTGGATGCGCAGTTGCGGCATGGGGTTCGGGGGACTGGCGTTCGCCGACCTTGTGGCCAAATCTGGGCTGGGATGTGAGGGAATCGCGGCTGGCTTTCGCGGGGCGATGCCAACTCATTTTCCTGGTAAAGCAAAACATATCATTCATGTGTTTTTGAATGGTGGGGTATCGCAAGTGGATACGTTTGATCCAAAGCCCGAGTTGACCCGTCGGGCGGGTCAAATGCTCCCCTTTGAGAATCTCCAGACGGAGCGCAAAACCGGAGTTGCGTTGCCGTCACCATTTACCTTTGAGCAGCATGGTCAAAGTGGAATTCCGGTCAGCGATCTTTTTCCAAAGTTGTCCAAATGCGTCGATGAAATGACAATCATTCGATCGATGCATGCGGAGCTTCCTAGTCATGAGATGTCGTTGATGCTC
>CAIYZV010000094.1 GCA_903930765.1 uncultured Pirellula sp. | reverse complement strand
GCGACGGCCGAAAAGGACGTGGAGTCGACGACTTCGTACGCCTCTTGAGAAAGTTGGGTCTCGTTCATAGGTTGGTTCCAGCGAATCCTGTTCGTTTTATTAAGAAAAACCTAGTCGTCTGTTGCTTGGTCGGACGTTGTCGAAGGAAATCGCGACCCTCCATTTCGGCTATCGCCGAGGCGGCCGATTGGGCTGGGGGCGGCGAGAACTGGTGGTGGTACGCCGAAAGTACCCTCCTGGTTCGGGTCAACGATTGCGGCTTTTGGCAAGGGATCCTACGCCGAATAGAGCGTTGGTGCCTAGGTGCTAGTGGTCGGCGAGGGTGTTTGGGGATTTTGCCAAGCAATCGATCAATTCTCGTTGTAGGGCTGGTGTGGCAGCCGCCAGGATCTGACCATTCCAAGGGTCAAACGGCTCTCCGTGATGCAGAGAAAGATGCGAGCCTGCCTCGGTGGCGATCAAGGCACCCGCGGCGATATCCCATGCCTTCAGGCGACCACCCCAGTAGCCGTCCAGGCGTCCGGCACCGACATAGCACAAGTTCAGCGCTGCAGAACCGAGCCTACGAACGCTTTGGGACTCGAGAAGGATTTCTACAAACTGCTGAATCTCCCTGGAATCACGGTGCAATTGGGGTGGGAAACTTGCAGCGATCAACGCCTTGTTAAGACGCTCGCAGCGGCTGCATGCGATCGGCACTCCATTGAGCGATGCACCGCGTCCGGCAATGGCCGCGAACATCTCGTCCGCCATCGGGTCGTAGACCACTCCCAGACCGCAGCGAGACGCTAGGTAGCCGTTTTCACTTGGATCTCCAAAAGGGTGCATCAACGCGATGCTCACCGAGAAATTGCGCAAACCATGGGCAAAATTCGTGGTGCCATCCAAGGGGTCGACCACCCACTGCCATCGGCTGCTTGAAAGTTCATTCTTGGCGTTTGCTTCCAGCGAATCCTCTTCACCGAGAAACCGATGCTCAGGGTAATGTTGGGCAACAACGTTCAAAATCGCTTGTTGGGCAGCGACATCCGCATCCGTCACCAAGTCCTTCGGGGACTTTTCTCGCACCACCGCAATCGGAAGCATCTCACGGAGGATCGCCCCTGCGTCTTTGGCTGCCCGAATGGCAACCTCTAACGCGTGTGACGGATCGATGGGATCCCGAGCGATGGCCCGAGCGATAGCCCGAGCGATGGGAGGTCGCATTTCTGGGGAGGAATCGGTGAATAGTTCGTCCCAGGCCGACCTGTTGGTTGCAGGGGTGTCAACCCGAGCGGCCTCTGCGAGCTGAGTTTCTGGGAAATCTTTGTTTCTGGTATCCATAAGGATCAAACGATACCTGTGCGAATCGACCGTGGCAACGCTATATTCATGGGCTATTCATGGGCTGGAACGGCATGCCGGGCGACGAGGATAAGGACCACGAGAGATGACTTGGAAACTGACACTGCCAAAGGCTTGCTACGAAGCTACTGGGTCGATCGTCGAGTTGGGGTTGAGCAGTCCACTCCACGTTTCGATCGTATCAAAATCAAAGGATTTTCAGGGTCAGTTGGCTGGATTCCAGGTGATCCCGAACGATGACCCAGCGTTTACCGGACAACCGGCGGACTCGGAATTGCACGCCAGCAATCCGTTGCGTTGCGATGATTGCTACGTTCGAGAGAATGACTTGATCGCCATCTACCCGCAGGTTTTCCCTTGGGCCTTTGGGTTCCAAGTCGACTTCCGCTTTCAAAAAGGGTTAGTCGCCGGCGTCGACGCTTTGGAATTATGGCTGAGCGTCCAAACGTCGTTGCTGGAGTCCGCCCCCAAATTGACGCTTCAGCCGACCGCCGATGGGGCGAGCTGGAAAGGGGATCGGTACTGGGTGGCTGGTCATGGCCATGCGGTCATCATGCCTCACCCGCTCGATCGAGCCGATTGCCGAGCGACCGCTTCACCCAAGACAGGTGACGTTTCCCAGATCGATTGCTTCGGCCGATTTATGGAAAAAGGTGTGATCCGACGCGCCCGATGGCTGCTGGCTTGGTCCACATCGCCAACATCCAAATCGCCATTGTCCAGTTCGACGATCGACTCGGTGCATCAGCGATTCGCAGAGAGTCCCTTGCCGCTAACCGCTTGATCCATGGTTTTTTCATGGTCATCCAAAGAAACTCCCTTTCCATTCGCTCCCAGCCCATCAACGGCCATCGAATGATCGTTGCGAATCGAATGATCGTTGCTAATAGTTGCAATTAATGAAATTCTTGGATTGGGCAGTAGTTGCAGGCTGGGGTGGTCTGGTTACCATTTGTCGCCGGATGCTCGGAATCTATTCCCACGATTCGAACTCCGTGCGAATGCAAGTATCAACGATTCATGGACATCATTGAGGAGTGCCCCCAGTTGGCAAAGAAGACTACCAAGGTTCAGTCATCGCGACCTGAAACCACAGCGACATCGTCTCGCAAAGGTGCCGCTAAATCCGAATCAAAAACGACTGGAACGGGCTCTCAACCTTCGAACGGAAAGGCTCGGGGCAGCGATCGGAAGAGTGCCGTCAGCAAGCATAAAGTCGAAGAGGCGGTGGTCAATTGGTACGATCATCCGGAGTGGTACGAGCTGGGCTTTCTGAAAGAGACGCCGAAGGAAGCGAAGTTCCTGGAGGCGGTCTTCAAGAAACACGTAAAGTTCCCGGTGACGCGTGTTCTCGAAGTCGGGTGTGGATCGGGTCGATTGGTGCGAGAGATGGCCCGTCGCGGCTACGAAACAACGGGATTGGACCTCAATTCCGAAGCTCTCAAGTACTGCAAGAAGAAGCTCCAAGAGGACGGATGTAGCGCTGATTTGGTGAAGGGGGACATGACCGACTTTTGGTTTGGGAAACCTTTCGACGCGGCCTTCAACGCCATCAATACGTTCCGACACTTGGAAACGGAGGAGGCGGCAGTCAAGCACCTGGAGTGTATCGCTTCGAACCTGCAGACCGGCGGCGTGTTCGTTCTTTCACTGCACCTGATTCCGCACGACGGCGATCTATGGGGAACCGAGCGGTGGTCCGCCAAGGGTGATGGAGTGGCGATTCGATATGCGTTAACCGTCCTCGATTGCGACGTCGAGACGCGTATCGAACGGCTGCGAATTACGATGAATGTTGAGCAGGACGGAAAAGTATCTCGACTCTCCGACGAAATACGCTTGCGTTTGTACAACGTCGATCAACTCAAATCACTTCTAGCGAAGATGAAGCAATTCGAACTCGTGGGTGTC
>CAIYZV010000093.1 GCA_903930765.1 uncultured Pirellula sp. | reverse complement strand
GAGATCGGACGCAATGTCATGGACCCTCAATCGCCGTTGTACCAAGACCTGATCGCTGATATCGAAGTCAGTGGCATTCCACTCGACCCTCGCACGATCGACCGCCATATCTAACCGCTGTAGGTCCAGGAATTACACAAGGACCAGCTGCATTGCCACGAAGTCAGTACACACGACATATGAGCAAGACGAAAGTAGAGCGACGGATGCTTAACGTTTACCACCCCTGTCGATGAGGAGAACTACGGTGCCAGAATCCGTGGGTATTGAAATCGTCAAAAAAGGAATCGCTGTTGTCACCCTGCAGCGTCCGGAACGGCGCAATGCGTTGTCGATCAGAATGATGAACGCGCTCATCGATGGCATGCGGGAACTCGCCACGAACGGTACCGCTCGCGTTGTGATTCTGCGCGGCGAAGGGCCCGTTTTTTGCGCTGGCCTCGATCTCGCAGAAGCCTCGAACCCAGAGCGCGTCGTCGAATCCGCGCAATGCGTGGCATCGACCCTCAAAGCGCTTCGATACTCTCCCTTGGTGACTATTGCAGCAGTGCACGGTGGTGCGTATGCAGGAGGCGCCGGCGTCATGGCCGCATGCGATATGGCCGTCGGCACAAACGATGTTCAGATCGGCTTCCCCGAAGCGCGTCGCGGACTGCTTCCCGCCCTCATCTCCGATGTTCTCCGCTCCAAAGTACGGGAAGGGGATCTGGCGGAACTATTCCTCGTCGGTAACTCCATCAATGCCATTCGCGCTCAGCAAATCGGCTTGCTCCAACGCATTGTCGATCCGAGCACGCTCATCGACGAAGCCCTCGCCATGGCCGACGGAATCCTTGCTGGTGGTCCGCACACCATCATTGATACCAAGTCACTTTTACATCACGCTTACGACCGAACGCCACCGACAAATCACGGCTCGTCAATCGCCCATGGCTCATCGGGCCACGCATCGATTGATTCGTCGGAACACTCCTCGATTGAGGAGCATCTCAAAGCCCGAAACAGTCCTGAGGCTCAAGAAGGCCTGCGAGCGTTCCTCGAAAAAAGACCACCTTCATGGATGACGGATTAGCCGCCATCACTCCGCGTTAGGAAAATCACGCGGTTTCGATGTTGGCGACATCTTGAAGCCCGAGCTCCTCAATACTGATCTCTCGCATCCGATATTTTTGGATCTTGCCAGTAACCGTGGTCGGAAATGCATCGACGAATTTCCAATAATGCGGGACTTTGAAGTAGGCCAATCGCTCCTTGCAGAACGCTTTCAGTTCATCGGCCGTCGCCTGTTGACCTTCGCGAAGGCTCACCCATGCCATGACCTCCTCTCCAAATTTTCGATCGGGAACCCCGATGACTTGGACATCTTTGACGGCCGGATGCTGATAAAGCAACTCTTCGATCTCGCGGGGAAAGATATTCTCACCGCCACGGATAACCAAGTCCTTGATACGCCCGGTGATTCGAAAATATCCGTTCGGTTCTTGAATCGCGATATCGCCCGTATGCAACCAACCTTCTGTATCGATGGCTTGCGCGGTTTTGTCGGGTAATTGAAAGTATCCGATCATCACGTTGTGCCCGCGAGCGCACAGTTCACCTGGTTGCAACGGCGGCAATGTTTTGCCCGTCTCTGGATCGATGATCTTTGCCTCGATCCCCGGCAACACACGTCCGACAGTCCCCACCCGCAGCTCGATCGAATCATCGACCCGCGTTTGAGTGATCAACGGCGATGCTTCGGTTTGACCATATCCAATCGTCATTTGAGACGCGCCCATCTCCGTAGTCACTCGCTTCATGAGTTCGATCGGACACGGACTACCGGCCATGATCCCTGTTCGTAAACTTTTGAGGTTGCGTGTGGGATAGTCGGCGTGCTCCAGCATCGCGATGAACATTGTCGGAACTCCATACACCGCAGTGCAGCGCTCTTCTTCGATCGCTTTAAGGGTCATCGAAGCCTGGAAAGTCTCCGCGGGAAATACCATGGTAGCCCCATGAACGAGAGAGCATAGCGTTCCCAGCACACACCCAAAGCAATGGTAGAGAGGGACGGGAATGCACAGCCTATCCCCCGGCGTGAACGCTTGTCCCATCCCCGCATAAAACGCATTCAACAGTATGTTGCGATGCGACAAGGTTGCTCCTTTCGGTAACCCCGTGGTACCCGACGTGAACTGTATGTTGATGGGGTCATCGCAGGAGAGCGCTCGCTCGAGTGATTGCAAACGGCCCTCCGGCACCTGCTCGGCTCGCTCCAAAAACTCGTCCCATGATAAACTTCCCTTCAGCGTGTCACCGCGGAGGGAGATAACGGTCTTCAATTTCGGAAATCGTTCGCATTGCAAATGACTAGGTATTGACGCAGCAAGACTCGGTACCGCCTCGCGCAACGAATCAAAATAATGAGTGGTCTTGTAGTGATCGATCAATGCCAAACCCTTCAATTCAGCTTGAGCGATCACAAACGCCAACTCATTGGTGCGGTACGACGGGTTGATCGTGACTAAGACGACACCGATACGGGCGGTAGCAAACTGCAACAATACCCAAGCCGGCACATTCGTTGCCCAAACCCCAAGGTGATCTCCACGCTCGAAGCCGAGCGACAGCAGAGCCCTCGCAACGCGATCGACTTCGGCATCCAACTCTCTCCAAGTCCGACGCCATGGCAACCCAGGAAAGATCACTGCGTCCTGACCACCGTACCTCTTTGCCGTCTCCCGCAACACTTCGCCGATGGTTAATTGATCTACCCACGGTTGCTCCAAATTCCCTGATTCAGTCCGTTCAAGCCCTGTTGATGTACCTGAAACGCGATTGGACGCATGGTCAGCCTGGGGCATCATTCACCTCATCGAGAAGAGGAGTCTACGAGGAAAAGTGATCTTGATTACAGTGATCTTTTTCAAGGTGGTCTTGGTTGCAGTGAGGTAATAAGCAGCCTGCTGAAAACTTGTTTCCAGCAATACTTAGGTGAGCCGCAAGGCGCTAACCGCGGATGTCTGTCTCAAGCCTCTAACCGCAGTTCTAATCAATATGCAATGCATCATCAATCGGCATCGAAAGCAACGCTTGCGCGAGCGATTTGCCCTGCGCATCGTTGCGTATCGATCGTTTTAGAACACCATGGAGGACGAAATTCAATCCCCCAAGATTGGGGACTTCGTAGCGATCGATCTGAGTTATTCCCATCCCGCGCAAGAACTGTTGGACGCGTTCCACCGTGAGCCAGTTTTTCATCGATTCGTAATGACGAGAATCTCGAACCAAAACACCGATATTGGCATTCACTCCTTTGTCGCCACTCCGGCCGTAGGTGTAATGATGCAGTCGGCGATGCGATTTCTTCGCGAATCTCGAATCAGCAGCATGCGTCGGCTCTGTCGTTGCTAAAAGGGTATCCCCGCCATCACGCGATAGAACGTGCTCGCTCGGTGCCGGCCATGGTGCAGTCGGTTTCTCCGAATCGCGAGTGTCCGACGTGGACATGAAATCCAGATTCGGGGAGACGAGTGCCGTTGGGATGAGGCAAGGCCAATATCGGAAAACCGCGTGGACGGACGGTCGTCCCTCCGCGTAACCGGTTGTTCCTTGCGGGCCTGCCGAAACGAGTGGGATCATTTCCTTCGAGAAGGCTTCGATGGGCTCTTTGGTTTCGGCTTCCACCGAGATTCTCAGCACTGTCTCGTAGGAATCATGCTCGGCGTTTTCGGATTCGAGGACGGGCACACTGGCTCCATTGCCAAGGCATTCAACGATGCTGTCGCGATACGTCCAACCAGCTTCTACCAGCCGAGCGAGTACGATCTCACCGCAGCGTTTGGCTTTGCGGACAGCATGCGGGCCGACGATGGTCAGCATCCCCGCAGCGCGGTACCCATCGCGATACGTCGCACTGACCTTGAGCGTTACCGGAGGAGGGGCCCCTTGAGCCCCACGTACCGACACGCGGTTCGCCGAGACTTGCCGAACTTCGAGCCCCAGTATCGACACGATCACATCAGGACTGATGTAACGACTTGGATCCCCGATCTCGTAAAGCAATTGCTCCTTGACGGTGGACTCGGTCACGCACCCGCCAGCGTGGGAGGATTTGGTAATGATACTCGACCCGTCTGATGCGACTTCGGCGATTGGAAATCCGATATGGGTGGGATCGGGAACGTTGAGCCAATCGGTGCTGATACCTCCTGTGGCATGCGTACCGCATTCGAGCAAATGCCCAGCAACGGTCGCTCCAGCCATGCAATCCCAAGCGTCCCTGGCCCACCCAAAATGGTGCTCGCATGCACCAGCAACCATCGAGGGATCCGCAACGCGACCGGTGATCACGATATCGGCACCCGCGTTGAGGGCCGCAACAATCCCTTGGCATCCTACGTACGCATTCGCCGTTACCAGCCGATTCTTCACGGACGCGAGAGACTGCTCCGTATCGATATTATTAAAACTCGGATCTTCGCTCTGCTCCCCGAGGATCGAAACGACATCGTCGCCGGAAACGATCGCGATCTTCATCTCGCGACATCCACTCTGTTCTAATGCAGCTTTGCACGCACGCGCACATCCGAGAGGATTCAATCCGCCCGCATTGGCGATCAATTTGCAGGTGCCACCGGACGCCCAATAGGCTGCCAGCCCGCGTACGACCTCGACGAAGTCCTGCGGGTAACCTTTCTGCGGATCCCGCTCCCGCTGGAGCGCGAGGATCGACATCGATACCTCGGCGAGGTAATCCATGGTCAAATAATCAAGTCCGGGTTCTTGGACTAGCAACTCTTTGGCTGCCGAAGGCCGGTCTCCCCAGAACGCTTGGGCATTTCCGATCCGAATGCTTTTGCTCACACGTCCCTCGCGATTGGATTGGGTTGATGCTCTCTTGCGGGAGCCCATACCGACAACGCCGCCCCGATCCATTGCCGAGTTTCATGGGGTGGAATGATCGCATCCACCCACCCCCGAGCAGCTCCATAACGAATGTCGGTTTGGGCTTGGTATTGTTCCCGAACGGTGGTGCGCATCGATTCGATCGCCTCCGGAGTAAGCGGCTGCCCCGATTTTTCGGCATCACGCACGCGCAAGGACAACAGCGTATCGGCAGCTTGATTGCCTCCCATGACGGCAAATCTCGCGTTGGGCCATGCCAAGATCAGCGATGGATCGTACGCCCTCCCGCACATGGCGTAATTCCCTGCTCCGTAAGAACTCCCCAAGACCACCGTGAACTTGGGTACCGTCGCGATACTCATCGCCCGCACCAACTGCGCACCGGATTGAATAATCCCCGACTGTTCGGCTTGCTTGCCCACCATGAAGCCTTGGACATCCTGCAAGAACAATAGCGGTATCCGATTTTGATCGCAGTCCAGGATAAATCGAGCCGCTTTCTCGGCAGCATCACCATAGAGGACTCCACCGATTTGAACTTCGTGCTGAGCGGTTTGCGATCGGCGGCGTTGATTGGCGACGATGGCTACCGGATGCCCAGCAATCCTGGCATAAGCGGTGACCACAGTCCGACCAAAGTCCGCTTTGAACTCCTGGAAACTACCGGCATCGACCATGCACGCGATCACATCGCGAACATCGTATTCGCCGCGGCCATCTCCGGGAACAATGTCATAGACATCATGGATACTCCGCGCTGGATCCTTGCTATGACCCGCATGCAAAGGCTTCGGCATCAATCCCACCAAACTTCGGATCCTCACTAAACACGACGTATCATCGGGCTCGTGAAAGTCGACCGTACCGCTGATCTGCGAATGCATCGTCGCACCACCGAGTTCCTCGGGGTCGACCGTTTGTCCGATAGCGGCTTTGACGAGCGCTGGTCCCGCCAAGCACAATTGGCTACCTTGGGTCATTAGGATTTTATCGCACAGAACGGGAAGATATGCCCCTCCGGCAATGCAGTTTCCCATCACGGCTGCGATTTGCGGAATCCCTTCCGCGGACAGGATCGAATTGTTTCGAAAGATCCGGCCGAAATCATCTTCGTCTGGAAAAATTTCGTCTTGCAATGGCAAAAACACACCTGCTGAGTCGACCAAATAGACGATCGGAAGTCGCAATCGATGGGCCACTTTTTGAGCCCTTATTAGCTTCTTCACCGACTGCGGGAACATGGCACCCGCTTTGACCGTAGCATCGTTAGCGGCAACCACACAAGGCCGATCCTCGATCCAACCGATGCCAGTAACGACTCCGGCGGCTGGGACATCACCCCACTCAGAGTACATGCCCCATGCAGCCCACAGTCCTAGTTCGAGGAACGGCTTGTCGCGATCGAGCAAGGCGGCTAGACGCTCACGGACGGGTAATCGCCCCAATTTACGCTGACGATCCCAACCGGACTTGCCACCACCCTGCAACAACACGTGCTCCTGAGCGCGTACCGCTTCGGTGATTTCTCGTAAACTGGTCATACAATGATCCTTGTCCTTGAAGGGGGAGGAACTTCAACACAAAGGGAACGATCGTTCCGGGGGATACTCCATTGCATGGAGATCCATCCATTCGGAAACTCGCATGTTCCAAAACTTCGGTTCATCGTCCCACAGCTGAAGCATAGCTTGCGTCTTCCTCGGATCGAATCGCTGAGCGATGTTGGCTTGAAACTTGTCCAGCAATCGCGGGCGTGATTCCGTGCGTCGACGCCGATGCCCAAGCGGAAAATGAACTTCGGCCATTTGAGTTGTCCCGTCGTTAAAAATCAATTCGATGCGATTCGCGATCGACCGAAGTGCTGGATCGAGATAGTCCCGAGAGTGACTGGGATCTTCGATCACGGTCATTTTGTCTCGCAAGCAATCGATGCGAGGATCGCTCGCCGCGGAATCCTCATAATGCTCCGCCGTGAGTTCGCCATGCAACAACGACACCGCCACAATGTACTGGATGCAGTGATCCCGATCGGCCGGGTTTTTCAGCGGCCCCTTCTTGTCGATGATGCGCACTGCCGACTCTTGGGTATAAATGCGGATATCGCAGATAGAATCGATGCGATCGCGAATCGTTGGCGATAATTTTATCGCCGCCTCTGCAGCGGTTTGCGCATGAAACTCTGCAGGGAATGAGACTTTGAACAGGATGTTCTCCATCGTGTAACAGCCCAGAGGCTGCGAGAGAACGATCGGTTTCCCTGCCATCACTACATCTTGGAATCCCCATCGCGGGGCCGTCAGCGGCGTGGCATACCCCATCTCGCCGGCCATCGTCCACAATGCCAACTGCACACCGCGACGAGTTGCGTCCCCGGCCGCCCAGCTTTTCCGCGAGCCGGTGTTAGGTGCGTGCCGATAGGTACGCAGCGCGCCGCCATCGATCCAAGCGTGCGATAGCGCATCTGCGATCTGCGATTGGGTGCCTCCGAGCATCGAGCATGCGACCGCGGTAGAAGCGACTCGAACCAGTAGGACATGGTCCAGGCCCACGCGATTGAAGCTGTTGTGAAGTGCGAGGACACCTTGAATTTCATACGCTGCGATCGATGCCTTGAGTACGTCGAGAATCGTCCATCGCTTGTCGGGTACCCACATGTTCCTCGGGTTGCGATCCAGGTAATCGGCGAGGGCGAGGATTGCTCCAAAGTTGTCCGATGGATGCCCCCATTCCGCTGCCAACCACGTATCGTTGTAATCAAGCCAACGGATCATGCATCCAATGTTAAAGGCCGCTTGAACCGGCTCCAATTGCCAGGGCGTTCCAGGGACACGAGCTCCATCGGACAGGGTCGCGTGCGGCACTGTCGGTCCGAGCATTTTCGTACAAGCGCCGTACGACAATGCCAAAATTCCACAACCGATGCTATCGTGCAAACAAAGGGTCGCCGTGCTCAATGCCTCGGACGAAAATTCCGGTGGCGACGCGACGTACGACGCGATTTGTTCAATCACGCTGTCGATCGGACCGCGATGCGCATTGTTTTTCCCGCGATCATGAAATTGCGATGACGAATCCATGAACACTCCAATCCGATCTTAACGGAAGGTCATGAGGATACGATGGGAAAGAAGAAAGGAATGAAGAAAGGAATGAAGGAAACTCGAATCCATGGGAACAGGCCGTGCCTTCAGTCTATCCGATGACAACACCGCAGTGGGCGTCGGTCCCGGAGACGCCGTATCCCCGATTATCTAAAGGCAAACCGATGGATTTCAGCCTTACCCGTTTTTTGTCGGCAGGGCTTTTCTGTTGGCAGGCCCATCTTCATTGGATTGTACGTCAGGGAACCGAAAGAATCGGCCAAAACGGAGTGAACGCCGAAGTTAACTACTTCCCCCCGAGTGGATTCTCGGTTGTCGACGGCGAGTCGATGCTACCCTTACAATGTGAACAAGGCTTTTACCCGGTCTTCGAGGGCCCTTAACTCTCCATGAACACCTCTCCCTCCGAAAAAAATCCCGCTCAACCACTTTCTGCTGGCCTCCGGTTCCGACATGCGATCGAGCAGGAGCGGCCTTTGCAGATTGTGGGTACCATCAACCCGCTCGCGGCTTTGCTCGCAGAGCAAGCCGGATTCCGCGCGATCTACTTATCAGGTGCAGGAGTCGCAAATGCCTCCCATGCACTTCCGGATTTAGGGATTACGCATTTGGAGGATGTCGTTGAGGACGCTCGCCGTATCACCGCTGCGTGCAAATTACCGCTGCTGGTCGACATAGATACCGGCTGGGGTACCGAAGGGAGCATCGCGCGTGCGATTCGCGAATTGGAGCAAATCGGGGTTGCTGGCGTGCATTTGGAAGATCAGGTCTCCGCGAAACGCTGCGGGCATCGTCCCGGCAAAGAACTTGTCGAATCCGCAGAAATGGAAGCCCGCGTACGCGCAGCCGTTGCCGCGCGGAGAGATTCGAATTTCGTCATCATGGCCCGCACCGATGCGGTCGCCGTGGAAGGGCTCGAGTCGGCCATCAACCGCGCGAACGCGTGCGTGAGCGCAGGTGCCGACATGATCTTTGCCGAAGCCATCGTCAGCGCTGAGGACTACCGTACATTCACCCAAAAAGTACCGGTGCCCGTTCTCGCAAACCTAACCGAGTTCGGCAAAACACCGATGCTGAGCTTAAACCTTTTCCACGATTGTGGAATACGTATGGTCCTCTATCCGCTCACCGCCTTTCGAGCCATGAATGAAGCTGCTCGAATCGCGTATGAAGCCATCCGTCGCGATGGAAATCAAGCTGCCATTATCGATTCATTACAGACGCGCGATGAACTATACACGCTGCTCCATTACCTTGATGCCGAAAAGAAAACCCTGTTGGGGAGAAACAAACCATGACACATGAAGGTTCGAATCGTCCACCGGCACAAATCTCTGGCGCTCGCGGAGGTTTGGATGGCATCATCGCTGGGCATACATCGCTCAGCACCGTAGGCGTTTCAGGAGTTGGGCTTACCTATCTCGGGTACGCCATCGAGGACCTTGCAGAGAAAGCGACCTTTGAAGAGGTCGCTTTTTTGTTGCTCTTTGGGCATCTTCCGAGCGATTTTGAATTGAGCAAATTTCGAGTCCGGCTGATAAGCCAGCGATCGATTCCTGAGCCACTCTGTAAGACCCTGGAGATGATTCCTGCTGCGGCTCATCCTATGGATGTTCTTCGAACGGCCGTCTCCATGCTGGGAACCTTGGAACCAGAAAAAGGTTTCGAGGATGCCGTTCGTGTCGCCGAACGACTGATCGCTTGCATGCCAGCGGTGCTGACCTATTGGGTTCGATTCCACCGCGACGGAACACGCCTGTCGAGTTGGTC
>CAIYZV010000092.1 GCA_903930765.1 uncultured Pirellula sp. | reverse complement strand
GCTGCCCGCTCCATGCCCCGTTTGGACTTGGGTCGAGACGATCTGATCCCGCATCTTGTTGTTCCAAGCATCCCACTCGGGTCCACCGTACTGCTTCATGACTTGCGTGGCGTAGTAGTTGTAGTAGTTGTCGGTTGGACTAGGCCCATCGGCCGCAAACTTCTCCGCCGCAGCCTTGATCGTAGGTTCTTGTTTGTTCCAACCAGAGTACATACGGCACAGCACGCCACATGCCGTCATCGCGGGGCGATAATCGGTCGGACTCTTCATCTTAGAGTCCAGGCTATAGTGGTACCCAAAGCCTCCGGGAACTTGCATGGTATCCAAGAACACATTCGCCTTGCGAACGACATCCAAGTCGAAGTTCAGTCCAGCCATCGCGCCGCTCTTGATAGCCATCATTTGCCAACCTACTACCGACAAATCTCCAGGTAGACCGCCGATCGGGAAGGGCGAATAGTGCCAGCCACCGGTCGCCGGGTTCTGTGCGTAAGCCAAGTAATTGATGCTCAACTGGGCTGCTTCTAATAGACGTTCATCTCGCGTCATTCCATACGCTTCGCACATTGCGATCGATGCAATCCCGTGAGCGTACATGTCGTCGAGCCCTTTACTGTGCCCATCGCCAACCCACCACGCGCCGTATGGACCTTGGACGCGCATGCTATTGATCAAGAAACTGAGCCCCTTGAAGACGGTCTCTTTATACTCTCCTTCCATGTGCGTTTGGCCCGCGCCGAGGAAGCACATGAGGGCCATTCCCGTCGCCGCATTCATGCTCGCAACCCGCTCTCCCGGCCGATCGCACTTGCCTCCACAAATCAACGCATGGGTCATCGTCCAAGCACCCGTTTCTGGATTTTGGTGCTCGGCCAGCCATTTGAGGGCCATGGAAACGGCCCGCTCGGTGTCGGAAGTCCCACCAAATTTCTTCAGCAATTCACGCTTGGTTTCTTTCGATCGGCTGCTGAGTGCCGCTCGCATCGCCGCATTGCTCTGCGCTGCGATCCCCGACGAAGGAGCTAGGGATTGGCTTGCGCTGGGCATAGCAACAGCGGGAGCCGCCGCAATGATGTTGCTCAGGTCCACCGCGACTTTGGTATCGACCATCGTAGGCTCAACTGTCGGAGCGCTGGCCGCCATATCCTCGGTTGGATCGGTTTGTATTTCCGCAGTCGCATTATCGATTGCGAACTCTTCGAGCGAGTTGTCTTCGTCCCCCGCCGGCTCGCCTACCGTCAGCATCAGCTTGAGCTCTTTTTGAATCGGCTCGATGTTCCAAGCTGCCAACGCGAGGATCGCTGCTACGTGAACCACAGTGCTGATCAACCAACTCGGAGCCGCACTCCAAAATCCACGAGTCCGATGCTTGTGCTGTCCTTCGTTCTCATTGATGTCATCGGTTGACGAATCACCCACCATCACCGTCGTGTTCGGATCCGATGCAGATGAAATAACCGTACTCACCGACGACAAACTCGAAGTCCCATCTTGTTTCCCTCGAACTTGACTCGCAACCGTCTTCGCATCGCTGACAACCGTCGCGGCAGCAGCCTTCACTGGACTGTTCTTCACTGGACTGTTCTTCACTGGACTGTTCTTCACTGGACTGTTCTTCGACGGTACCCCCTGAGACGGTACCCCCTGAGACGGAGTACTGCTCGAGGGAGACGTACTCATTGGCTTTGATTTTTTCGGCGGTACATTCGATGCTTGCGGGTTCGTTTCCGTACGATTCGAGTTTGGCAACGAGGACCCATTGGATTCAGGCGTCCGTTCGGGTGCCTGGAACTCTGGTAGGCCTAGGTCCAAATTATTGAGATCGTCGCCTGGGTTTGACATGAAAAAACCTCGATCCAAAAAACCACCGCATCAGAAACCACGCTCTGGTTTTGGTCGCGCAGTGCTTGATGGATAATCACCTATCGGAAAAGAAAGTTTGCGGCGGTATTTTTTCCGTTTGGAACCCTCAAACAGCCAACCACCTCACCTTATCATGGTAACGATTCGTTACATTCAGGTGTACTCAGGAACTCGCAAAATCCCCCCTTCCTGTCGCTTATCTTTCGGTTCCTCCCGCAATCTCCAGCCCCTTGAAACTCCTACCCCTTGAAACGAGGAGCAATTCCCATCATGCAGTCCCCGCTCCCCTCAACGAATGCCGGTTTCACGATCCTTGCCCTGCTCGCCTTGTGCATTTCCTGCTCGGCGAAATCAAACCCATCAGGAATGGAGTCCGAGTCGATGGAGATTGCGGGAGCCAACCCGGCGTTGGCCAAGACAAGCGGGCTTGGTTTGCCATCAATTGCCACGCCCCCATCCCCAGTCTCGATCGATCTCTCGGATGCGTCGAAAACCGAGGTATTCCAAGTGAAAATCGTTGGGCTTCCCAACACTCAAGGCAATTGCTTGATCGCGGTTTATGCCTCCCCCCGCGGATTCCATAATCCCAACGTCGCCATTGCCAAAGAAACCATCCAGCTTTCAAAGAACTCCAACGACTCGAGACAGCCTATAAACGATGAACTCGTTTGGTCCTTCACCCTACCTTCAGAGGTTGAGGCGTCTCAGGCAAGCAATCCTACCAGTGCACGTAGCTCAGCAAGCGACGAAAACACAACGGATGCTATCCCCGAGATTCGCTTAGCAATTACCGCCTTTCACGATGCAAATGAAAATGGGGAACTCGACAAGAGCGCGATCGGCATCCCTACGGAAAAGTATGGGTTCTCGAAAAACCCCGCCCCCGGCTTCGGCCCACCCTCCTTCGACCAGACCGCCATCCCGCTGTCGCAATTGCAATCCCCTGGCTCTCCGGTCGAGATCAAGTTGCGGTAATTTGGCTTCGGTTCTATGTTTTCTATGTTGTGAGAAGTCCCGAACCCTGGACTCCCCCCCCGCATCCCAAAACGTTGTTTGCTAGAAGAATCTCAGCCCTGTCATGACCATTTCTATTGGCGACGGTTCTCGCAGCAACGATTCTAACAGCAACGAACGGCTTAGCCCCAAACCAAGGCGTTCGGATACGAACCCATGCAATGTCGGACTTCGGTTGACCGAGCAAGCCATCCAAAGGCCGGACCAATTAGCGATCGCAACCCCAACCGGCTCGCACCGTCGCGGTACATCCCGTCGATACCACACGATTTCGATGGCAGATCTCGACCATCGCTCCACCTCATTGGCTGCGGGTTTCCAGGCGATGGGCATGGGGCCTGGAAAGAAGATCGCACTGCTGGTCCGATTCGGCGAGGACTTTATCACGCTCGTTTTCGCGTTGCTCAAGTGCGGAGTCACGTTGGTCTTGATCGATCCCGGCATGGGGCGCAAGAACATTTTGAACTGCCTCCAAGCGACCTCGCCTGATGGGTTTGTCGCGATTCCGACCGCACAAGCGATCGTCAAGGCCTTCAGCTCAAGGTTTCCTAACGCAAAACTGAACGTGACCGTCGGACGGCGTTTCGGTTTATTGCCCTACCCTACTCTCTCGCAACTAGAGAACTCAAACCGCGCCTCATTCATTCCCCCTCCAACATCGATGAGTGATCCAGCGGCCATCATCTTTACCACAGGGAGTACGGGACCACCCAAAGGTGTCCTTTACACCCACCAAACGTTCAATTCCCAAATCGATATGATTGCCAGCCACTACGCCATCGAGCCAGGGGGACTCGACCTGAGTGGCTTCCCGCTCTTTGGACTATTCAATGCAGTGATGGGGACAGGGACCATCTTGCCAGATATGGATCCAACTCGGCCCGCCGATGTCGATCCAGTTCGACTGCTCAACGCAATCGATCAATGGGATGTGAACCAATCGTTCGGATCCCCAGCACTTTGGACCAAGGTCGGTTTGTACTGTAAGAAAACAGGCAGACGAGCCAACTCGCTGCGCCGGGTGCTCTCGGCGGGCGCACCGGTTCCACCGCGGGTCCTGGAACAGATCCGCGCTGCCATGCATCCCGAGGGGATGATGTTCACCCCGTACGGCGCTACCGAAGCG
>CAIYZV010000091.1 GCA_903930765.1 uncultured Pirellula sp. | reverse complement strand
CAATAGCTGCGATGGCAACGGTTGCGATTCGCTCGGTTGCGGATCAACTGGTCTGTTCGGGATGGGCTTGATCGGCACCGGCCGATCGCTGACCGATCCTTGGAAACTTTGCAGCGAGCCTGTTGCTGGTTTCACCATCGGTGGCTGGAGCGATTTGGGTTATTTCTCCCGGGCTAACCCCTTAAGCTTCAACAACTACGCTCCTGGTGCGGTCCAATTGCAACAGCAATGGTTCTACGCAGAGCGCATCGCTGACGGCAGCGACGGATTCGGTTTGGGTGGACGTATCGATTACCTGTACGGTACCGATGCTCCCGACACCCAAGCGTTCGGCGTGACTGTGCCCGACTTCGATAACCGCTGGTGGAACGGTCCTAACAACCTTGGCTATGGTAGTGCAATGCCGCAATTGTACGGCGAAGCAGCCATGGGTGATTTGAGCGTCAAGGTTGGACGATTCTTCACGATCGTCGGCAATGAAGTCGTTCAAGCAACCGGCAACTTCTTCTACAGCCGACAGTTCACGTTCTACAACGCTGAGCCGTTCACCCATACCGGTGCGTTGACCACGTACAAGGTGAGTGACGACACCCAGTTGTTCAACGGTTATGTGACCGGTTGGGACAGTGCATTCCGTGACAACGGTGATGCATACCTGGGTGGTTTCAAGACCAAGGTGAACGACACATGGTCGCTCGTCTACAGCACGGTTCTCGGCCGATTCGGTGAGTCCAAAGCTATTTATCCGAACGAGCGTGGGGGAATTCAAAGCGGTATTTTGATCGGTAACCTTACCGACAAGCTTACCTACATCGGTCAAACCGACGTTTTGTACACCCAGAACAACACCGGCAACACCGTGCGTAACACGTTCGGTAACATCAACTACTTGATCTACAAGGTCAACGATCGTTGGTCGCTTGGACAACGTTTTGAGTGGTTTAACTTCAGCGGTTCGGCGTTCAATAACGTGAACAACGATAACAACTACAACTTCACCACCGGTGTGAACTACCGAGCATCCGCGAACCTTCTGTTCCGTCCAGAAGTTCGTTGGGTCTGGGATAGGGATCGCTACGGCTTCAATGAGGACAACGCCTCGAGCCAAGCAGCCTTCGGTGGCGACGCTCTCTTCACGTTCTAGTTGCTAGTACGAAGAAGATCTGTCGATCAAAAAATAAAAATGCCCCGTTTCAAAGACGGGGCATTTTTCGTTATCGAGTCATGGGCACAGTTGTCGGAGGCTTTCCGAGAGCAAGCGATCAAGGATCCGGTTTGATTACTGCGGCTTGCGAGGGGCGGCAAATTTGATCCGTTCGACCAACCGTTCGATTTTGTCCCCTTGTCTTCGGCCCGTCACTGCAGTGATGGCCCCGATGACGAACTCATAGCGAAGGTTGTAATCGAGATCGATCTCGACTTCTGGCCCGTCTTCCGGCTTGGGTGGAGCGTTACCGCCGGTGAGTTGCAAAATGAACTCTCGGAGTTTGCCGAAATCATTCCCGAACGATCGGCTGTCGTCGACGACGATATCGACAAGTTCACCATCGGTATTCGCTCGCAGTCGCAACTTGATGGGGATATTGGTCGTATCGGCAGGCCCTTGCCCGCCGCCGATGGGCATCTTGACGTTGAAATCCCCTTCTTGCGCCGAGATTCGAAACGTCATCACGAAGAAGATCAGGAGCAAGAAAATGACATCGATCATCGATGTCAGCTGCATCTCGGCTTTTTCGCTGCTTCGGGATTTGAATTTCATTGCCATGGTGCCAAACTCTTTTCCGACGATTTTGAATCGCTGTTCGCTCTACCAGAACGCGGGCGATTGAGATCTGGGGAGGATTGTTTACGGTCTGTCTTCTTGGGCTCGCAACGCAAACTTCTCAAACCCGACTTCCTGGCATTTCTTGATCAGTTCCTGGACCAATCCGCCTGCCGTTCTTTGGTGGGCGCGGATGATAACGTTGGCATCCTTAGCCCCAAGTCCTTTCGCTTTCAACGCGTCGGCTTCGACTTGGAGCAGAGGGCGAAGGCTGGCGACGGTTGCTACGTCGGCACCCATGTACACACTGCCACTGAAATCGAGATTCAGGACGACAGGATGTTCGAGAGGTGCCTCGGCTGGCTTTGCCAGTTCGCTCGCGGGAAGCTTGATCTTCTCGTTTTGGTCTTCTTGGGAGAAATTGATCAGCACCATGAAGAAGATGATCAACTGGAAAACCATGTCGATCATCGCCGTCATATCCCCTTCAGCGACTTTGGTGTCGAATTTTCGTTTGATCGCCATGGCTCAGTTTTGACAGGTGTAAGCTGCGAACCCCCAAAGGATGGATTACTTGTTGAGAGCCTCGAATTTTTCGATCATCTCTTCGGATTTGGTACCTGCCGACATGATCATTCGCTGAACACGGTTCCTCAGAATGTTGTAGATCGCGATCGCTGGAATCGCTAAATAGAGACCGACCAAGGTCGTATAGAGGGCTTGTTCGATCCCGGAGGCCAATTCGTTCGGCTTGGGGGTTTGTGGGCTGCTGGCGATGGTGCCGAAGGATGCCACCATCCCTTGCACGGTTCCGAGGAGCCCAACCATCGGGGCGATGTTGCCGATCAGCGCGATGTAGCTGAGCAAGTGCTCGACACGCATGGTCTCGGAGTCACCTGCGACCTGCATGGCTTCCAGGATGGCGTCTTTCCCCTTAGAAATCTTTTCGAGACCTGCTGATGCCACAACGCCTAAGAAGCTTTCGTCGGATCGGATCAGCTCGACAGCAGCTTCAGGGTTGTTTTCGGCCAAGCTGGTTTCGACTCCTTGGATCAAATCGTCGGGGATGAAGTTGTTCTTTTGCACGGCCAAGATCGCTCGGACCACCAACGCGACCAGGATCATCGACATGATCAAAAACGTGATGGCGTACATCGTGCCCAGCGCGTTCCATGTTTTGATCAACATGTTTTCGCTGGGCGGTGCCGCAGCCGCTGCATCTTGAGCGAACGCCGGCCCGGACATCGTAAGAGCGATTACCCCAATCGATAGAATCGGTCGAACGTTTGCGAGCAAGGCGTGTTGCATTGAGCGACAGCGGGAAACCATAGCTACTCCAGAACTAGTGAAGATGAGTGAGAGAATAAGGTCTTCAGCACTGGCGCAATCTCCCAGTGCTTCAACGGGTTGTGCATTTTAGGATCTGTAAGGTCCCAAATCGAATGCTGCCGACGGGACCGGTGCGAAGTTGTGTTTGTTCGAGTCGGTATGAACACACCGACGGGAAATTAGTTTAACCTACCGAGCACGCCCAGGGATGCGGGGTGCGAAAAATGCGTTGAACTCTTTTGGAGTCGGGGGCGTTATTCCCCGAACTACCCACCGTCCTTACTTCTTGACCCATGGGCTGGTAGGGTACAGCTTGGCAAGCCGTTGCTTGGCATCGGCTCCCTTCCCCGCGTCTCCAGTTTTTGGCCAAAGCTGAGACAGTCGGTAGAGCGCTTCAGCGTGTGAGTCGCTTTGCATTCCGTAGAGCAAGTCGGTTTTCAGATAGGACAGGAGTGCCTCATCGTTGCGTCCTGCGGCTTCGAAGAGAGCGCCGAGGGTATTGAAAAGTTCAGCATACAGTTCGGAGTCGGTGGAGTCCCCTCCGTCCACCATCTTTTCCAGTTCGGCGATGGCTTGGTCCCCTTTCCCCTCTTGAGCATCGCAGCGGATAACTCCGATGCGTGCAAGTTTCTGGTACTTGAGGGATAAAGGATCCGAAAGTTTTGCTTCGAGCACTGCATTGAATTTGGCTTTGGCCTCTGCGTTTTGCTTTTGTGACATGAGTGCTCTTCCTTGGAGAAAGCTCCCTTTGGCTTTCAACTCGGGAAAGGGCGCGTTGGCCAATCCGCCATAGTATTTGGCCGCTTGGTCAGCGGTTCCTGTGGCGAGCGCCAGATCCCCCATGGCTTCCGCTGCATCGTAGAAGTGATGGGACTGCGAATCGTCTTTGACCCAAGCCGTCAGCAATTTCAAAGCGTTCGCTGGATCTCCTTTGCCTCGCAATGCCATCGAGCTCGCGAGGTAGCCTCGGTAAAACTGGTACTCCATTTTCATGTCATCCGATTTGAGCGAACCGGCATCGATCTTTTTAAACTCTTCCACCGCTTGGTCGATTTGTCCCTGGGCAACCAAGTCCTTGGTTCGCGAGAACGACTGCGGTTCTCCATCGAAGAGGACTCGCTGGATTTCGTTGGTTGGGAAGTTCTGGTTTGTGCCCCGGACCTCGATTACCACTTTGTCTCTGCTGCGCTCGACAATTTTTCCGGTCACCGCTGCGCCTTTGGTGGGAAAGACGCGGTCGCGATCTTGAGCGACTGCTCGTTCCGGCATAACAGTGGTGAAAGCGATGCTGAAGAGTGCGGTTGCGAGCCAAGCAAACCGAGCGGCGGCGAGGTTGCGGATGGGGCTCGATCGATGAATTGCGATGCGATGAGTCATAGCTTTATTAAAAAGTGTAACCGATTGGAAGGAGCAAAATGTTTTTAGGAACTGGGTGTACCGTAATTTCGTTGGATCGGCGAAAGGACGCACCGGGCGCTTTACGGGGGAGTAACGGTATTCAGGAGATCGATTTTATCGGGGACTGGCCAGTCTATTTTTTGTCACCTTTATCCCCCGGCCCATCTGCAGCAGGCTTGGCTCCACCGGCGGCTGCGGGTGTAATTCCAGTAACCGGTTTCTTAGCCTTTTGCTGGATCTCACGCAGGAGTTTGTCGAACTCCTTGAAGGTTTCCGGTCCACCTAATTCGGGGAATCGAACAGCGGTTGTGTTGATATCGCTGATGGCAGCGTCATAAAGTTTTTGCTTTTCGGCGTCACCTGTTTGATTATCGCCGATCATGGCTCGGCAGCGAGCAACATTCAATCGAGCGTCGAAGAACTCTTTTTGAAAGTTGGGGTACTTGGACGTGGTCTGCGCGATTTGGCCCCAGCCCCAGATCAAGTTCTTCTTGTTGGGAAGTAATTCAGTTCCCAGCATTGCTTGTTTCAATTTCTCGCTATCCTTCGATCCGGCCCATTGCTGGAGGTTTCGAGCGGCCTCGATTTGAATGGTGATGTTGTTCGCGTTTTTTTTCAAGGCCTCGACAAAGAGCCCGTTGGCTTCTTCAAACTTTTTCGCTCCGCGCTTGGCGAGTGCCAGTTTGAGCAGGATCTCTTCGGGTTTCCGCTTGATCTTCTCGAGGTCTGCGTCCGACATGCCTCTTAACTTTGAGAATGCTTTTTCTGCGGACTCCATCAGCGTGGGGGTCTTTGCTGCCATCGAGGGAATCTTTTCGAGATTCGTCGCGAGCAGCAGCATCGCAGCACCGCCTGACTCGATCATGCCGGGGTCGTTGCTAACGTTGATCAGTTGGTCGATCACGACTTTGAACGAGGTCGCCAGTTTGGCTTGTTGCTCCCCATTCTTATTCGCTTCGAGTTGGCCTTGGAGTTCGGCGGCCAAATTCTGCAGGCAGCGTGTTAGCATCGTGTCATCTCCTGCTTGATCGCAGAGAGCTTTCATTTTGCCAATCGCTTCGGCGACTTGTTCTTCGGAAAGTTCTCCTCGTCCTTGGCCAGCCGACTGAACCATCGACTGCAGAGTGAGTCGGTACGTATCGAGCAATACGGAAGGTTCTAACGTGCCCGCCAGCGATTCGGCTTGTTTGACAGCCCCTTTTGCCGGATCGTTGAGGGCTGCTAGGGCTTCGTCCAACCGCCCTCCTTGAAGGTAGAGGGAGACCAGATCGTTGGTTCCTTCCAGCGAACCTGTTGCGACCTGTTCGGTTGTCACCGAGTTCCATGCATCGCTGAGCAGTTTTTCACCTCGCTGACGCAGTGCATCATCATCGGCGGTGGGTTGCGTGCCAGCTTGGCGATGCGCGTAAACATTCTGACGGTACTGGGCCCAGAAGACACGGCCCAACAAAAATGCCTTGTCCCCGCCCGGAGTCCCTTTCATCTTCAAGTACCGTTCGGCTTCATCCCATTTCTTTTCACGAAGGGCTAAACTCACCAGGATCTCTACCGCTTGATCACTTTCCGGAGTTCCGGGGGCTGTGTCGAGAAGGTATCTCGCGAGTTTTTCAAGCATCCCAGTCAATGCCGCTTGCTTCTCGCTCGGGGCGTTTTCGATCAATTGGGCGAGACTGTTCAATGCGAACACACTTGCTTTTTGAGCTGTCTCCGTACCCTTATTCGTTCGTAGGATCACATCGGTGATCGCGAGTGACTCCCAGAAATTTTCAAGACGCAAATGCAGGTAGGCTTGTAGGAACCGTGTTTGCAACAAGTCTTCGCGGGAGTCTTTTTCGTCGAACATCGCAAGTGCGGCATTGTTCAGTGCGACGGCTTGGCGACGGTCCCGTGTGGCTTCTTCGCCGACGGTTTTGATTTGTTCCTCGATCGCAGCCTTGTCATCCCCGCTGGCGCTTGAGAGTTGCCGTTCGAGGATCTTGATCGTCGCATCTCCTTCGTCGGCGCGGTCCAACCGGCTTCTCGCAGCCTTCATCGCTTCGTCGAAGGTTTTGACCTCGGGGAGTTTGCTGTCGTCAGGAGCCTTGGTTTCAATCCCGAGGTCCTTGAGCAAGTCTCTCGCTTTGGCTTGGGTTGGCCCCGGTTTTTTAGCGACCAGTTGCAACATTTCACGGGCTTCGCGTCGGATGTTACGAAACTTTCCTTCCTCGGCCTTTTGATCGAGCGAGTTCATCCAGGCGATGCGCGCTTCGGCGATGGCCAGCTGCAGATCGAGCCACTCAGGACGATCCTTTTCGCGCAGGTCCCCCATGCGCAATTGTTCTTCACCGCGAGCAACAGCGGCCTCATATTTTTTCGACGCTGGCGAACTGTCCAATCGCACTATCCCAGCGATGGCTTGAACACGCCAGGTTCTAAAAATCCCTGGCTCGTCGTTTTCGGCGACGCGGTTGTACGTTTCGCGGGCCGCGTCGACTTGTCCGAGCAGTCCTTGGATCTGTCCGCGATTCAGCAAGCTCAAGTACTTGGCACCCGGTTGTTTGGAGCTTTTTTCTGCAATCTGATCAAGCTTCTTTCCTGCTTCCTCCAGGTTTTGTGTCCACTCTGGGGATTTCGGTGGGTAGGTCTCCGCCAAATAGCGTGTCGTGATCGCTTGCAGGATCTCGCCTTGACGATATTCCGTGCGCAGTTTTTCTCTCAGTGCGAGTCGCTCCGTTTCGTTCGGTTTAACATTGGCACCTTGCATTGCTTCCAGCACGGGTCGGAGCCATTCAACCGCTCCGCCAAAGGATTCGTAGGCTTGCTGCAGAGCCACTCTCGCTTTCTCTCGTAGTTCCGTGCTTTTGGTTTGACTACCTTCTTTCTTGTTTTCTGCATCCGCTTCGGTCAGAAGCTTCGTACCGCGCGCCAGATACATGTCCGCGAGTTTGAGCATCGTCTCGCCGCGTCGAGGATGCTGTGAGGAAGCACTGAGGAAATCCTTGAAGCCTTGTTCGATCGCCGCCAGACGCTCCTCCCCTTCCTTGGCCGTTCGTACATCGTCGAGAGAGAGTTGGAGGATCAGGATACGCTCCAGCCCCAGATCGGCCTTCATCGATTCTGGGATTCGGTTCCGTTGCACGCCCAAGTCCATGTACTTGAGCGCTTGGTCATAATGCCCTTCTTCCTTGAGCCGCTCCAAAAACTTTGCAGCGGGTTCCTCGGAATACGCCGGTGCGTACCAGTATGCTGGCGAGCACAAAAGACCGAATGCAAATGGGGTCAGTTTTGCAAATGGGGTCAGTTTACAGATCGCAGGAAGAAAAAACCGTGTCCGATTCATAGCGGGGGGTACATTCGTCGCCGAGGAGTCTTCGCGTCAATCATGGTAATCTTAGAACCATAGGCTCTGCAGCCGTCACGACGCGTATAAAATGGTTCAGATGATCATAAGGCATTTTGCATCCAGCAGAGCACCCGAACTGACATTATAGCGGTCTCGAATCGCCGCCGTGTAGTCTCCTCCGGCATTTCCATCCACCAGCATTCCGAGCGACGGAGATTTTCCTTAGCACTGTTTTCCAACTCCTCAGCCCCCCAGTTTAACATTCAGGCCCAGTTTTACATTCGGGCCCCGCCTCTCACTTTTTTGACAAGCGATCGAAAATGGCTCCACGACGACGGGAACGCTGGTACTCCATCGAGGGACAACGACGCAACCACCAAGCGGCCGTGCAAGCGTCGCATGGCCCGAGGCGTTTAATCTCGCTCGTGGTTTTGCTGGTGTTGACCTTGATCATGATCCAGCAAGTGTCGGATCCTCGCCGAGTTGCTCGAGTCGCGGGGGCTGTGGGATTGCTCCCCGGCGAGCGCCCAGCAACACCTCCCTTCCAACCCAATACCGGAGTGATGGGCAACGTTGAGTCGAACTCGGGGTCGAATCTGGGGGATCCCTCGGCGAGCGGTTCCTCGGCGAGCGATTCCCTTTGGGGGTCTGCAGATAGGAATAGTACCCCGGATTCTAGCAGTAAACCCATCGAAAATCTTGGAAATGAGCCGCCTGCGGCCGAGCAGTTGCAAGCACTCTTTGTCTATCACGGAGATCGCTCGATCCAGCTCCAATCGGAAGTGCTCGAGAGCCTTCTCCAATCCTCGTCGTCCGATCTGCTATTTCAGCTTTGCCAATCGGAGTTTGCATCGAGTGCGATAACGAATGATGCGGTAGCTGCGGAGTGGTTCCAAGCGGCTCAGCCCAAACTTGCTCGATGGATCGAGCTCTCGGATTCGAAGTCGTGGGAACACCAAGTATTGACGGAGCTCTCTCGATCGCTCGAGCGTTGGCGCGAACGTCGAAGTATTTCCATGGGGGTGGCGACCTCAAGCGACGAGGTCACTCCGAGCATGGCAACCCCAACTGCAGAGTCTATGTCACGATTCGACAGCGCCTTTAAACTCGCTTTAGATCGCCGGCTGCTTCATACGTTTAGCGATAACACCCCTTGGAAATCGAATGAGCGGTGGCCACTCACGCGAACGACGCAACGGGCGATGGTGCTACACGAGGCATTGCATGCGGGTTGGATGATTCCGGAAATGGTTCCCCGCACATCCATTCCCCAGCTCGTTTCCTTGACGGACGGACTCCGAGGCAAAGGAGTTCGGATCTCTGGCACGATCAAGCTCGTCGATCGCGCGGCTGAGGTTGGGGTTCCGGGGATTCAGGAGATTCCCTACGCTGTTGTCTGGCTTCAACCGGATGACTTGAGCAACCAGCCGGTCATCGTCCATGTTCCAGAGGCAATCCACACCCCGAATGCCTTGCTCGCCAAGGATACGCCGGTCGTAGTGACTGGGCTTCTTGCGAAACGCCGCGCTTATGCTTCGGCGCGCGGCGGCGAAGTTGCTCCGGTGATCGTCGCGGCGGATCTTCGTTCTCCAACATTGCCCGGGACTCCCACACCGACACTGTCACCGCTTCAGCAGTCGATTGCGAAAGCCATCGCAGGTCCGCCTGCCAACGCATGGCAACCGCCGATCGATTACGAGGGCCCCAAGCGACTGCTCGTGGAAAAACTCGGGAATCGCCTCAATACGATAACGGCCATAACTTCATCGAGCGATGCACCGGAATTATCGAAAGTGCGCGAGTACGCACTGTCCGAGAATACGATCGCAGTCATGTTAGGCTTGGAGCGTTTCCAAGAAGAAATCGAGACCCTTACCCAGCGTGGTCCCGTTTCCTTGAACCCGACTGAGCTATCGGATGATCCGCCATCGCTTCGCCAAAAACGGCTCCGTCGTATCCATGGGTTGGTCACCAGTGTGGTTCCTGTCCCGATCGAGAAACCTCCCTTTCCAGGACTGGAGTGGAAGCAGCTCTATGTGGTTACCATAGTATCTCCTCCTGGTGCGTTCGATGCGAGCGCGGTTACCGATGACGCCTCCGAAAGGGTTGCGGCGATCGCGATTGCCAAAGAAGTACCCAGCTATTGGCTGCAATCGAACTTCACCGGTCAGCCTTGTGAGCTTATCGGACTGCTTCTTTCACCGATTGCGGATTCACCGGCGAACGCCCCGCAAACAATGCTGTGCTCTAGCCTTCGCTGGCGCGAGCCCGAGCCGGTCGCCGGTCACATGCTCCCTGTCAATGAAGCCAACAATACTGGCGGGCGTGTTGATCACGGCGACCGGGGGAGCCAAACTTTTCCACTGGGATGGCAAATGCTGCTTCAGCGAGGCTGGGACCTGTCGTGGCTTGATCGTCTGGAATCGCTTCAAGGGCAATCGATGACGAGCAAGGAATCCAAGGCGTTCTATTCCATGATCGCTGCTTCTCGCAATCCACCGCCCCCAACGCTGGATGGAGTATCCTCCGCGAACCTCCAGGAGCCGATCGCAATCATGCCGTTGATTCGACGCGCCGAAGGAACGAAAAAACGGCGAGGTGTTCCCTCTGAGGCATCTCTGTCGGTCGGATTGCGGACTCAAGCGACCGTGCAAGTGCGACGGGTTCAACGCATCGAAGTCGATGATCCGCAGTGGCGGCCTGTCCTTGGGAGCAATCATTATTTCCAAATCGATGGACTCGCTGATATCGGTCGCAATAAAATCGAAATCAACTACGGCGAGGGAACCGAGCCTGTGGTCTTCCAACGCGAGTTCCCCATCACCTTGGTCGCAGCAAGCGTTCCTGACTGGTTGTTGGTCGATTCAGGAGATGCCGACCCCAGCAGTTCTCAGTCGTGGTACCCTCGGATGCGCACCGATGTGGAGGGATGGTTCTATCGGATGTGGAAGTACAAAACCACACAAGTCAGCATTGCGACCGACGACACTCAGTTCCAGCATGGTCCGATGGTTGTTATCGACCGAATCGAGTTGGGCAAGCCGCTGGATGCTGCGGGCGTGAACCCACGAGCAACGGCCAGTTGGTCAACGATAGCGACGACGTTGGCCGGCTTTGCGATCATCGGCTGGATCGCTTGGAAGCTCCAGCAAAATAGACTCAACAATCGCAAACTCGAGGCTCGCGCGAAATCGAGAAAATGAGTTTCGCGAGTTAATATTTGGAGCGTATGATCGACGGGTGCCTAGGATCGTCGGTTGGGCGTTATCTTGTCAAGTTGACACTGTTCCGGTTTTATGCAAATACATTTGGAAGTTCCCATGTTCCTTCGTGCTGTGCCTTTTGGTCTCTCTAATTCTAGTTGTACTTCTTCGGTCTTTACTGCGGTGGCGATGGTTTGGCTGATTGTTTTGGGGCTCGGTTTCGGATTGCTGTCGACGTCGTGGGGGTTCGCGGATCCTCCTGTCGACTCACCCCGTTACACTCCTTTGGTACGCGTCATTCAAAAGATCGAACCAGCGGTGGTGGCCCTCTTTACACCCGTCGATAACCAAATTTTTTCTGGTAGCGGCACTGTGATTCATTCCGATGGATATGTTCTCACCAATAACCATGTGCTCCCGAAAACAGAGGGATTCGCTCTCATGCAGGGGGCCAAACCTTTGCAATTTCGCGTCGTTAGCCGAATGCCGGAGGCCGACATCGCGATCCTTCGTTTAGTGAACCCGCCTACCAACCTAGCGACTGTACCTATCGGTCGAAGTCATGATTTGATGCACGGGGAGTCGGTGGTCGTCGCAGGTAATCCAGGCGGACGAGGCATTGTCTTTACGGCCGGTATTGTCAGTGCCAACAATGTTCTCGAGGGTGGTCCCAATGCGATGATCATGAGCAACTACGTGAACGATCGCCGCGATCGGCTGATCCAATTTGATGCGGCTAGCAACCGAGGCAATTCGGGAGGACCACTGGTCAATATGGAAGGCCGCGTGATCGGTGTCGTAGCAGCGGTAATCAACGGGGAGCAGAACGTGGGGCTCGCCATCCCCATCGATCGTGTCCGCCAATCGATGGAAAGCTTGTTGGAATCAGAAATGGTCCATGAGTCAACCCTTGGACTGCGGCTAGACCCGTTGGCAGAGTCGGCCGTTGTACGAGAGGTGGTTCCCGATTCTCCCGCCGACCTCGCGGGGTTGCACCCCGGCGACGAAATCGTTTCGCTCGATGGAAAATCGTTGCACCACGCCATTGATTGGCAATTGGGATTGGAGACCCGTTTGCCCGCTCGGAAACTACTTCGAATGGAAACAAAGGAGGGAGACCGGTTGAAGACTGTGGAGCTACAGCCCTCGAACTATAAAACTACGGAGGTCGCCGATATTCTGGGAACCCAGCCCGGTCTTAAGTACATGATGTGCGAAGGGAAGTTCAATGAGATGCCTGACTTCGATGAGTTGACGGCCAATCGGCAAGGTGTCAGTGAAGATTTGGAGGTTGATTTAGTCGCCAAGGATCGAAAAGACTATTTCGCGATTCAGTTCGATGGTTTTCTCCGTGTCGACAAGGATGATCTTTACCGTTTGATTATCGTTTCGGACGACGGGAGCAAGCTTTACCTCGACGGACGACTGTTGATCGATCACGATGGGAATCATCCTCCGAAACCAGCAGGGCAACTGGTTCGTCTTCGCAAGGGACTGCACCCGATCCGCATTGAGTACTTTCAGGGAAACGGCGAAAAATCCCTACAGCTTTTTATGGACCCTTGCCCATCGCGCGCCAGCTTGTCGTTGACGCCACCGACCAAAGTTCCAAAGGAAGCGTTAAGCCATATTCCCTGATTCTTGAGAATGTCTCGCACTACCTTCCTAGCATGCATACCCCGATCTGTTCTTCGACACGAGCACAGATGGGTTCATGGGGATCTTTTTTGGAGGTGAAAATCCCTTTCGCAAGGTCGGTTGTATTTAACTGTCTGTCGGTATTGGCGTCGACGTTGGAGGTATGCGAGGCCTAAACTGCCAAGGCCAAAGATTGCCAAGGTGCTGGGTTCGGGGACAGTCGGAGCAGATGACATGAGGCTGATGTCGTCCAGCAGAGTCGTTCGATCGTCAACTCGAATTACGCCATTGGAATCGGTGTAATAAGGGCTTAGGCTGTTGAAGCTAAGCGTGTAGGTTCTGCCACTCACTAGATTGAAACTCGCTCCGGTACGGGCCACCCATCCTTGCTTGTTCGCGACCGACCATCGATCATCGGACGTGTTGGACCAGCTATTGGATTCGAGACCTCCGTATACTTGACTTGTGTAATTCCCTATGAGTTGGACGTTACCCAGGTGGTCGGTGATCGTCACGCTGTAATCGTTTGGACGGCCGAACCATGAATCGTTCCTCCATGAGCTTCGATTGGCGTCGTACCAATTAAGACTCCCGGTCGCATCAACGTCCGCGATAAACGTCTGGGACATAGTCTGGCGATCTTTGATAATGCCAAAGACTTCGCCGGTATGGGACCATTTCCATCCAGTTGCGAAATCTTCTGTCCTACAGATATGACCTCCTACCCATGCGCCTTTACCGGCTTCGATGTTTCGCCATGACGATTCCAATCCAGCAGGAGTCCATCCACCAATCCATGCTCTTCCCCATTTTTCGCCCGATGGACCGGTTTGGTAGTAAGGAAGATTTTGAACCGTAGCCTGGCTCTCAAAACTACCGTCTAAAACAATGATCGCTGAGGAAGCTGATTGGCTTATCACCAAGGTAAAGCTAAGTATCAAAATAGAACGTAACACGCGCAATCTCCAAAGGTAAAAAATAGGCGTGATATCAATTTTGATCAATGCACCAAGAGTACTCATAGAAGTACCGTTTGGACATGGAATTCGATTCAAAAAACACATTTTCATTTCACCGCACCCAGGGATTTCCTTCTTGGTTAAAGCTAGGGCGTTTATTAGGGCCTTGGCTGGCGACTGCAGAGATCTTTTTTACGTTGGCGATAGGTTGCGAACTGACAGAACGATTTTTGTGATTAGCTGCGTTAAGTAAAATCCCTTAGTGAGGGAATTCGTATTCTCTGCCTATTCGGAACGAAGGGGGCAACATTCCGGGATTTTTAGTACTCCAATCGGGATTCCCTAATAGAACTGGCGGATTGAGTCCGAAGCGCGTAGATGCGTGTGCGTTTTTGGATCACGTAGCGTTATAACGCTCAGGACCTCTCTTTTTTCCTGTTGGATGTTCTGTCGGGAAATCAAATCGCTCCGTCGATGAAACTATTGCCTCCAACAATGGAGTTTTGGAGATGCTCAGTCGATTTTTGCTTGCTGCGGTATTCACGACGCTGATCGCGAGTGTGATTCCATCATCGCTATGTGCGCAGACTTTATTCCCGCAATTGGGGGAACCATTAGGCCGTCGATCGATCGCCTCTGCGGTGAATGAATCCTCCGGGGAAGGTGAGGGATCGGGATGGGTTTCCGAGGAGATCGAAACCGATCGGGATTCGTTCACACCCGCGACGACCTTGGCTGGTCGCAAGCGACTGATTGTCGAATCGGCCTATTCATACATCGATAACCGGCGAGTCCCTGACACTCAGAGTTACCCCGAGTTGTTGTTTCGTTATGGTCTGACCGATCGTATCGAAATGCGATTGGGTACTAATTACGAGGTTGGTGGAGCGGGGAATCCGATTTCGGCCAACGTGCCGGATGAACTCGAAGATGAAGCCGAGATCGAAGATGAGACGAATGTCAGCTACGGAGCGAAAATTGGCGTCTCGAGGCAAGCAGGATGGTTGCCTCAGTCGGTGTTCATCGTCAGTGGATTCAGTCCCGTCCAAGGGAATGCGTCCGATTCTCATCTCGCGGTGACTTACGCCGCCGGTTGGACATTCGCGAACCGATGGATGTGGGACAATTCGGTGCGGTACAGCACAGGCTCGTTCGAAGAAGACCATTTCAACGTATGGAGCCCATCGACGGTTATCAAGATTCCGCTGGGTGAGCGTTGGAAAGGACACGTCGAATACTTTGGGATTTTCAGCCAAGGCAAAACGCGAGAAACGGTGCAGCAATTTGTCAGCCCGGGGCTTCACTACCTGCTCACAAGGAACATGGAGTTGGGTGCCCGATTCGGCTGGGGGATGAACGATCAAGCACCCAACGCGTTTATCAATATCGGGGGTGGTGTGCGATTCTAGGGAAAGAGTCTATGCCGCGTTGTCAGGACTTACGGCCGAGCGAGGCAGCTTTTTCTACCCCTTGGACCAATGCATCGACTTCGGATTCGGTGTTGTAGAAGTAAAACGAGGCGCGGGCGCTGACGCCGATCCCAAATCGCTCGTGCAATGGCATTGCGCAGTGGTGTCCGACCCGGATAGCGATTCCTTTGGCGTTCAAGTACTGACCGATTTGATCGGAGTGAACGCCCGAGATTACGAACGAAACGATTCCTGTCTTTTGCTCGATCGCCGGCCCGAGTACGCGAAGGCCGTGGATGTGAGACAAGCCTTCGATGGCCCTTTTCGCCAACTTGCGTTCGTGGGCGAGGATAGCGTCGCTCCCGACCCGTTGCAGGTACTCCACAGCAGGCTGCATCGCGATGGCTTCGACGATCGGGGCTGTGCCCGCTTCGAACCGATGCGGAATACTCGCTGGGACAAATCCGTTGCGGCTGACCGATTGGATCATGTTCCCACCGCCGAGGAACGGTGGCATCGATTCCAGCAATTCCCTCTTGCCATAAAGGACACCGATGCCGGTAGGCCCGAGCATTTTGTGGCCACTGAATGCAATCCAGTCGGCATCCCACGCTTTGGCGTCGACATGTCCATGCGGTACGCTTTGGGCAGCATCGACAAAAACTTTGGCACCGACGCGATGCGCTGCAGCAATAATATCGCCAACAGGATTGATCGTCCCGAGGACATTCGATACCGCGGTCACCGATACCAATCGCGTTCGGGGGCCTAGCAAGTTGGGGAGGGATTCCATGTCCAAAAGGAAGTCATCGCGAACCCCTAACCATCGGATTACGGCCCCAGTGCGTTCCGCCAATTGTTGCCACGGAACGATGTTGGAATGGTGTTCCATCTCCGTGAGAAGAATTTCGTCTCCTGCCATGAGATTGGAATCGCCCCAACTGCGAGCTACTAGATTAACGGAGGCAGTCGTTCCGGAGGTGAAGAGGATTTCCTCAACGGCGTCCGCGCCAAGAAGTTTTTGCAACGACTCCCTAGCAGATTCCATTGCCCACGTTGTCTGCGATGCGAAATCGTGCCCGGATCGGTGCACGTTCGCATAATGCCTTTCGTAAACATGGCGCATGCAGTCGATCACCGAAGCGGGGCGTTGCGAGGACGCTGCATTGTCCAAGTAGATGATGGGTTGGCCGCTCCCGGTGGACTGATGCAAGATCGGGAAATCGGAACGACAGGCATCGATGGGAATGGCGGCGTGCTGAGCGTGTTGGGATTTCGGGTCTTGATTTCCCGAGAGGACTTGAGCGATTCCCTCGTGATTTCGGGATGGATCGAGAGCGATCAAGGCTGCTCGGGCGATGCTTTGGATTCGTTGCACCATCGAGTGTAGACCGTTGCTCCGCATCGGGGTGAGGAACGACCTCAGCCGAATCTCATCGAAAAGGTTATCGATGGGGAAGTCGATGATTTGTTTGGGGGTCTTTCCGGAGTAGGCCGACAGGAGAATGGCGACCAGCCCCCGCACCATGGGGGCGTCGCTCCCACCTCGAAAGCAAATGCCTTCGTTGGCGATTTCAGGAACGACCCAAACCATGCTTTGGCAGCCGAGGACTCGGTACGCTTCGGTCTGCAACTCCTTGGGTAAATCGGGGAGGGTTTGACCCAGTTCGATGAGGTAACCGATCCGTTCTTCAGGGGTTTCGAGATCGGCGACTTCTTCCCGGATCTCATCGAGCGAAACCTTCGGCATAAAACCGGGCATTAGAATATTCCCAACTGGTCGCGAGCGTCTTCAGTCATCCTATCCTGAGTCCATGGCGGATCCATGACAACCTTGATGTCGACCGCGCCGACACCTTCGATCGCTTCGATGACTTGTCTGCTATTAGCGACGAGTTGGGGACCCGCCGGGCACATCGGACTGGTCATGGTCATTTCGACATGAACGTTCTCTTTGCCTTCTTCACCAGGTTGGATATCGACGACATAGATCAGTCCCAAGTCGACGATGTTCACAAACAGTTCGGGATCGATCACCTTTTTGAGTTCTTCACGAACGTGGTCTTCGGAGAGTGCCATAGCGTTAAAGGTAGTAAGGGTGTTTATAAGATGGGGGGGAGGTTCAATGCTTTTATGAGGGCATTCGGGAGTGTCGATCAATCGTTTAGCCGTACGAATACCCGACCGTCTTCGATTTTTACTTCGTGGCTCGGCGTATTCTCTGTCGCTGGCATGCATGTTACATGCCCATTGCGAACGTCGAATTTGGCACCGTGGCGAGGGCATACGAGGCAGTTTCCTTCCAGTTCACCGTCGCCTAGGGTACCTCCATCATGGGTACAAAGGTCTTCGATGCAGAAGACGTGACCATCCAATTGGACCAGGACGACAAATCGTTCTTCAACTTCGAAGGTTACGGGTACATTGGGCTTCAGTTCGCCAAGCTCACAAACGTTATGAAAGACTCGATTGCTGATGATGGTTTCCTTGTATCGGCTTAGTCGTATTGTCGGACTTGACGCGCGATCGCGTCGCTGAGCGCTTCGCGTACACTTTCGATCGTGATCCGATCGAAGATCTGTTGAAAGAACCCAGTTACGATCATTCGGATCGCCTCGGCCCGAGTGAATCCTCGGGATTGGGCGTAGAAGATCAGTTCTTCATCGACCCGTCCGCTGGTGCTGCCGTGGGTACAACGCACATCGTCGGCATTGATCTCCAGACCAGGAATGGAATCGGACCTTGCCGAATCGCTGAGCATGAGGTTGTCATTGCGTTGGTAGCCGTCGGTCTTTTGCGCGCCTTCGTCAACCTTGATCATTCCTCGCCACACCGTGCGTGATCGGTCTTGCAACACGGTCTTGTAGAGGAAGTCGCTGGTGCAATGCGGTGCGATGTGATGCTGAAGCGTATTGAACACCAAGTGCTGGCGATCGCGGGTGAACATGACCCCGTTGACTTGGCTACGAGCACCCGGTTCCACCAACGCAACTCGTTGGTCGACTTGGGCAAATCGAGCTCCCATGGCGGCGACTGTCCATTGCATGGTCGCATCTCGCCCTACGCTTGCTCTCTGGTGGGCGAACTGCCAAACGTTTTGGCCCCAATCTTGGAGGCTTACGAACCGCAAGTGTGAGTTTCCTTTTTGGACCAACTCCACCGCGCCACAGTGAAATCCCGAAGCGGATTCGGAGGGACTGGCGCATTCGAAAAGCACGGTTGCTTCGGCCCCTTCTTCAAGAACAATGAGCGTGTGGGACATGTCGACCGATCCATCTCCCATGGCGGCATGGATATGGATGGGTCGATCGACGACGACGTTGCGAGGAACGTAAACAAAGTAGCCATCGGTCCACATGGCGGATTGCAATGCCGAGAATCGATCGGATTTTGGCGACACCAACGAGTTCAAGTGCGTTTGGACTAGTTGTGTGTGCTCACGAGCGCATCGCGACAAGGAGCCGACGATGACCCCTTTTGCGGAGTAGCTCGGATCGAGTTCTTCGTGGGTGATGATACCATTGATCGATCGGAGCGATCCGGCAGCATTGACCCCGTCGAGGAGTCGGACGGGAGTCGTTTCGGGAATCGAAACACTTTCTTCGATGTTCGGTGAGAACTTGTTGATTCGGAATCCTCGGATTTCCGAACGCATCCAGTTTTCATCGCGAGGGCTGGGCCACTCCATGCTTTGAAAATCCGCCCATGCATTGCGACGAATCGAGGTCAACCAAGTCGGATCGATACGATGCTCGAGGAATCGAGCAAAGGACGCATCGTCGAAGGAGGATGCCGATTGAGGTGTTGTGGCAGTCGTGTTCATGTTAGCCCACGGACCCTTCCATCTGGAGTTGGATCAAGCGGTTCATTTCGACGGCGTACTCCATAGGGAGTTCCTTGACGAGCGGTTCGATGAAACCATTGACGATCATCGTGCTCGCTTCTGCTTCGGAGATGCCTCGACTCATCAGGTAGAAAAGCTGTTCTTCGCCGATACGGGAGACGCTGGCTTCATGACCGATGCTGACATCTTGATCGAGGACTTCGATGTACGGGTAAGTATCGCTTTGGCTTTTTGGGTCGAGGATCAACGCATCGCAAACGACGTTGCACTTGGATTTGTGAGCGTCCTTTTCAACGCGAACCAGTCCACGGTAGCTACTTCGCCCCCCATTTTTCGAGATCGATTTGCTGATGATCTGCCCGGTGGTATTCGGTGCGGCGTGCACGAGTTTTCCTCCGGTGTCTTGATGTTGTCCCGCAGAAGCGAACGCAATGGATAGGATTTCGCCTCGGGCGCCCGGTTCGAGCATGTAGACCGCGGGGTACTTCATGGTCAGTTTGCTACCGAGATTTCCGTCGACCCATTCCATGGTGGCGTCTGCATACGCGACAGCCCGTTTGGTCACCAGGTTGTAAATGTTGTTAGCCCAGTTTTGGATCGTGGTGTACCGGCAACGACTTCCTCGCTTGCAGATGATCTCGACCACGGCGGAGTGGAGCGATTCCGACGAGTACATCGGAGCCGTACAGCCTTCGACGTAGTGAACGCTCGCCCCTTCGTCGACGATGATCAGAGTCCGTTCGAACTGTCCCATGTTCTCGGCATTGATCCGGAAATAGGCTTGGAGAGGGAAATCGATTTTGACTCCCTTGGGAACATAAATGAAGGAGCCACCCGACCAAACAGCAGAGTTCAGGGCTGCGAACTTGTTGTCGTTGGGAGGGATGATGGTTCCAAAGTACTCCCGGAGAAGATCGGAGTGTTCTTTGATCGCTGTGTCGGTATCAGTAAAGATGACGCCTTGTTGGACCAGCTCTTCTTTCAGCGAACCGTAGACGACTTCGCTTTCAAATTGAGCCTTTACCCCAGAGAGGAACTTCTTCTCCGCTTCGGGAATACCGAGCTTGTCAAAGGTGTCTTTGATCTCTTGAGGGACTTCATCCCACGTGCGACCTTGTTTGTCGGTAGGCTTGAGGTAGTAAAAGATGTCTTGGAAATTGACATCGATACTGCCGCCCCATTTAGGCATCGGCTTGGAATAGAAAATCTCAAGCGACTTCAAACGAAAGTCGCGCATCCACTGCGGCTCATCCTTCATGTCCGAGATTTGGTGGACGATTTGTTCATCGAGCCCCTTGCGGGCTTTGAAGACGGCTTTGCTATCGGTGCGGAAATCGTATTTGTTGATTTCGCCGATGGAATCTTGTGGGACGATTTCGGTAGACATCTTTATGGTTTCTCTTGCGAGGGTTTTAGGTGCTTGTGCAAATCAATTCGCGAATCAAAGGGGTCCGAGGGTTAGCTCGTTGGTGAAGAGTTACGCAAACGCTGCTTCTTCTTTGGCGAGCATCTCTTGGTTGGCCGCATCGGCATCTGGATATGCCTTTCGGATTCGATCGTAACCGCGACTGTGGAGTTCACGGGCGAGTTCGGCACCACCGGTCTCCACGATGCGTCCGCCGAGCATGACGTGGGTGAATTGCGGTGGGTTGTGTTCCAACAGTTTGTCGTGGTGGGTGATGATGAGGAGTCCCATTTTGTCGCGCCCGATCTCAGCGATCGAAGTGCTCGCCAAACGGACAGCATCGGCATCGAGACCGCTGTCGGTTTCGTCGAGGATGGCGAATTTGGGAGACAGCATCGCCATCGTCAGGATCTCAGCACGCTTCATCTCCCCACCGGAGAAACCATCGTTGACATAGCGCCGAGCGAACTCCGGATCCATCTTCAATTGTTCCATCTTCGACTTGAGTTCCTTCCGGAAATCCCGCATCGCAATCAGGTCTTCACCTTCCTTGCGATCGGGCCGGCGAACGTTGGTCGTCGCATGCCGCAAGAAGTCGGCCATTTTCACCCCAGGGATTGCGACCGGGCGTTGGAATGCCATGAAGATCCCAGCGCGGGCACGCTGGTCGGCTTCCATCTCAGTCAAGTTTACTCCGTCGAGGTAGATCGCCCCTTCGGTGATGATATAGTTGGGATGACCAGCTATCGCCAGCCCCAATGTGCTCTTGCCCGAACCGTTTGGTCCCATGAGGGCGTGAGTTTCCCCAAACTTGATCTCCAAGTTCACGCCTCGAAGGATCGGTTTGTCATTGACGGAAACGTGGAGGTTCTCAATACGCAGTATGTGAGTCATTCGAAAAATCTTCTCGTTGTTAAGTAGTGATTTGTATTCGTTATTGGTGTCGGAGTGTTGGTTGTTGTTCGTGGGAATTGGTTGACAACGGTTTGAATTGGCAACAGCTATGGCCGTCGAGTTTGCACATGCTCAACTCCAACGGCTGTCCGATCGCTTCACTGAGCACTTGCTGTTCGAGGTGGCAGAGGTTGCGATCATGTTGACCACCCGTCAAGTCTGGGTAGGGGCATGCGTGAACCTCGAGCACCGGGAGCCCGTTCGCATTGTCGAAGGAGGTCGGTATGCGGCGGCTGGCCATCAAGTTCGCCAGCGATTTCATCCGCTCATCCAAAGTCCCTTCGGGGAGCAATTCCCGAAACACTCGCCCCATCCGCTTCGAAACGCGTTGGATCAATCCACGGCGCAGCGTCTCGTCTTCGAGTGCAAGGACTTCACTCCAAAGGCCAATTGCGAGGTCGGTGTAGGTGACCCCTACTTCGCGCCAGCCAAGATCGGTCAAAAAGTAGGAGTAGGTAGGGCGACCGCGACCCGCCGACTGCTTGCGACGTTCCAAGTACCCGGACTCTTCCAAGCGATCGAGCCGTTGACGCACGGCCGTGGCCGTAACCTCGAGCTTCTCGGTAAGGTCGGTAACGGTAAGCCCTTCTTTTCTACGCAATAAATCCAAAACCAATTGGTCCACCGGGCGAATCGGTGAATGGATTGAGTTGTTCTCTAAGTCCATATGAAACAAGGCTTTGCGACGAAATTGCGGACTTCAAAATTCTTGAGGACCACCCAAGTATAGGGAAGAATCGATTTTTGACAAGTTTCGTTGCGAAAATGCGAGGCGAGGGATGCGATGCGTTTTTAGGGGTGGATCCGACCCCATCTGGAGATGCTGCTGTGCTGCTGTGCTGCTGTGCTGCTGTGCTGCTGTGCGATGCGAAAGTCGCGGAATGCGGGGGGGCGCACTTGGGCCTAGGGCCGGATTTGCATTTCCTCGATCAAGTGCTTGGCACCGTAGACTTCGCCGGTGATCCAAAGAACAAATCGCACATCGACGCCGATCGAGCGGCTGTACCGTTGGTCCCACGCGAAGTCATTGATGGTGGCTTCGAAGGTCCTGTCGAAGTTCACACCGACCAATTCCCCGCGGGCGTTGAGGACCGGGCTCCCCGAGTTTCCGCCGGTGGTGTCGGTGCTATAGAGGAATGCCACAGGGACCGTTCCCAACTTAGGACTTGCGAACGCTCCGAACTTGTTGGCCTTTGCGGCTTGCAGGACCGCAGGCGGGGAGATGTAAGGTTCTTCGCCGGTCGTTTTTTCCAGCAGGCCATTGAGTGTGGTGATTGGCGTTTTGACGATGGCATCGGCGGGGGAGTAGGATTGAACCCGTCCGATGGTCATCCGCAACGTTCCGTTGGCGTCGGGGATGAAGTTAGCAGCCTCGAACTTTTGCTGGACCTCGAGCAAGGTCCCGTAGAGTTGATTGAGTTTGCCTTCTCGCTCTTTGTCTTTCTCTCGCATTTTGAGGTAGAGCGGATAAAGATCGATCATCCATTGCAGCGCCGGATCGTCGACCGACTTCAATTCCTGAGGAGACTTCTTCAAGCAGTCTTGTACGAAATTGAGATCGCCGAGCTTTGTTTTGGCGATGAGAGCGGCCGCGATTTTCTCCAGCGAAGCGTTGGAGGAGAGGATTCGCTCCACCGGTTCGATTTCGTGGATGCCGTTGATTTTCTGCAAGCGTTGCAGCATTCCGAGCAGCATCTTTTCGTCGGTGGGGCCATGCCAATCACCGACGTCGAGTTGGATTTGCTGGATAGTTTGGGAAAAATTCCGATCCATGTAGGCCGATTCCCGTTCGAGATCCGGCTTGGTGCGTTCGTTCGCTGCGTCGTAGATAGCGAATGCGGTTGCTAGAACTCGCGGTGCGATTCGCAGTTCTCTCAAGTTGATTTCGATCGGTCCTTTTTGAGTCATCTCTTCGTAGACAGCAGCGATGTCCGCGAGGACGCTGGAGTACTTGCCGGACTCCTTTGGGCTAGCCGCGATGAAGGCTTGGAGTTTGGCCTCGCGATCGAGCCGTTTGGCTTCGATGCTCGCACGCTGGAGACCGATCAACTGGCCGCGGGACCTTTTTTCAACGTTGGCGAGGGATTTGGTGCGAGTCGCATGCTTGATCGCCACCGATCTGTCGGTCGCGCCGGCCGCTTCCATTTCAGCAATTTGCCATGCGTAGAGGTCGACGATGGCAGGAAGTCGAACATCGGCTTCGTAGCGTATGAAACTCGCGGTGCGATTGCGCACGGTTCGGCCGGGGTATCCGAGCAGAAACACCGTATCGTTTTCCTCGATGCCCTTCGGGTTCAAGCGAATGAATCGTTTGGGGTGATAAGGGACATTCTCTGCCGCATACTCGGCCGATTTGCCATCGGGGCCTGTGTAGGCTCGCATGAACGAGAAGTCCCCGGTGTGGCGAGGCCACTCCCAGTTGTCGAGTTCACCACCAAAGGCTCCGACGGCGATCGGGGGCGCAAAGACGAGGCGAACATCTTTGAGGTACGTGTAGAGAAATAGAACGTAGGTCTTTCCGATAAACATTTCGGCAACCTCGGCTCTCATCCCCGGATTGTCTTTTTCCGCCGCTACTTCCAGTTCTTTACGGCGACGGTCGATGGCCTTGGTCCGTTCGACAAATGTCATCTCTGGTTTAGTGACCGAGAGGACTTCATCGGAGACATCCGAGTACGATTCGGTGATACGAACGGTGTAATTCGGTGCTGGGATCTCTTTGGTTCGATCGGTAGCGTTGAAGCCATCTCGGAGAAGATCCCGTTCCTGGGAACTCCCTTTCTGAATGGCATCGAATGCGCAATGGTGATTGGTGATGATCAAGCCGTCGGGGGAAACGAACGATCCCGTGCAACCATTCACACGGCAGATGCCATCCACCAAGCTGACTGCTTGAGCATTGAAGATCTCATCGGGAGTCAATTCCACGCCGCGCTGCTTGAGGTTCAGTTTCCCAAGTTCGCTGATGGGGAACATTCCTTCATCGGCAATGCTGCAGGGACAAACTGCTATGAGTGCAGCGATCATCGAGGCAATCATGACGAATCGGGTCAGGAGCGGAGCCATTCTTAGTTGCATTGGGTCTTCTCTTGCGACGGTCTGCGTAGGTATGCGTTAGTCTGCGTAGGTATGCCTCAAGGTCGTTCGTGCTCTGTCCCCCGAGTCGTGACCATTGTGCCTCAAAACCGGCTGTTGTTCCAGCAATAGAATTCCAGAATCTGGAGCGGTTTGGAAATTAGGTAGAGCAAAACGCGGAGCTGAGAGAAGAGGGGCTCCGCCATGTGGCTTAGAGAAGTTTGCCGCAAATCATTGTGGCGTTATGCCCACCAAATCCAAAGCTGTTGTTCATCGCGTAGCGAACATTTCGGTCGCGAGGATGATGGGGGGTATAGTCCAGATCGCAATTGGGATCGGGAGTATCTAGGTTGATGGTTGGAGGGATGATGTTGTGGTAGCAACTGAGGACCGAGAGAATCATCTCAATGCTACCGCTGGCTCCGAGAGCGTGACCGAGGTGGCCTTTGGTGCTGGAGATAGAAACCGTTTTGGACGAATCTCCGAAGACATTTTTCACGGCGACGGTTTCCGCTTTGTCACCGAGTGGAGTGCTCGTTCCGTGGGCGTTGATGTAATCGATGTCCGAGGCGTTGAGTTTGGCATCGGCGAGTGCGTTGATCATCGCGCGGCCCGCCCCACGGCCTTGTTCGTCCGGAGCGGTGATGTGCCCTGCGTCGCAGGAACCACCGTATCCGAGGATCTCTGCGTAGATGCGTGCTCCGCGAGCTTTCGCATGCTCGAGCTCTTCAAATACGAGAACACCGGAGCCTTCACCGAGAACAAAGCCATCGCGATCGAGATCAAACGGGCGACTTGCTTTTTCGGGGGCGTCGTTCCGCGTCGAGAGAGCTTTCATGTTGGCAAAGCCTGCGACACCCATATGCGTGATCGCTGCTTCAGTACCACCGCTCAGCATGACGTCCGCTTCGCCGTACTGGATCGCTTTGAGGGCGTCGCCCATCGCGTTGTTGCTGCTGGCGCACGCCGTTGCTACTGCAAAGTTTGGGCCTTTGAGCCCGTGCTGGATGGCGAGATTGCCGCCGGCGGCGTTGAGCATCATCTTTGGAATCGTGAACGGACTAACACGATCGGGACCTTTTTGGTGAAGCCGGAAGATTTGCTCTTCGATTTCGTTGAGGCCACCTATTCCGGACCCGATAATCGCGCCGCAACGGAACGCGTCCTCTTTGTCGAAAGCGATGCCAGAGTCTCGCACAGCATGATACGCGGCCCAAATCGCGAACAAGGAGAAACGGTCGAGCCGCTTGGCTTCCTTGGGATCGCAGGTAGGACCGGGATCAAAATTGGCAACGTCACCACCGAAGTGGACTTTATGATCGGACGTGTCCAAAATCGTAAGTGGGTGGATACCGCTTTTGCCAGCGAGAATCCCTTGCCACAACGATGGAACATCCAAGGCCATGGATGTGACGCATCCTAGGCCCGTAATTACGACTCTACGCTTCATTCGATTTCGACAGCTTGATAGACAAAGCCAAAAAACTAGGCTTGTTGCTTCTCGATATAATCGACCGCTTCGCCAACACGTTGGATTTTTTCAGCGGCGTCTTCTGGAATGCTAATGTCGAACTCCTCTTCGAGTTCCATTACCAGTTCAACCGTGTCCAATGAGTCGGCACCCAAATCGTTGACGAAGTGTGTGTCTCGGGTGATCTTGTCTTTTTCAACACCGAGTTGTTCGGCGACGATGTCAACGACTCGTTCCTCAATTGATGCCATAGCAGGGTGCTCCCCTCAGCAATTTTCTTACGTCAAAATTGTAAATTAAAAAACAGGTTCCGCTGGCGCGAGGCCGGCGGGGTGACAAAGATAGAGGATTCTAGCAAAACAGGTCAAGCCATGAAGGCCTGACCTGGGTTCAAAGATTTGCGGATTCCCCGATCAACTGATGTTTTTATCGGTTTTTACCGGAGGGATGGTCCGCCGCTGGCAGGCAATGTGCCGCCGGCCGGTGGAAGAGCAGGAAGGGATCCTTGAGGAAGGCCCCCTTGAGGAAGGCCCCCTGGAGCGGCGCCAGGAAACGCTGGCCCTGGATTTCTCAAGCTGCCTGCTCCGGACGCTGGCGGCAGGCTACCAGGAGCGGGAGGAAGTCCCGCCGCGGGAGGAAGTCCCGCCGGGCCTGGTGCAGGTCCGAAACCTGCAGCCGCCGGGCCTGGTGCAGGTCCGAAACCTGCAGGAGCCGGGGCGGGTGGTGCTCCGTTCGGGAGAGCCGCGGTGCGAGGGGCTTCGGACGGCTGAACGACATCGGCAAGATTTTCAAAGTTCACGACTTGGATCTCTTCACCCTCGATGTGGGTGTCGACGGCCATTTCACAAATCCGCCATCCTTCGGGCTCTTGGACCAACGCCCAGACCACTTCGTATTCGGTCGCCTCTTGAGCACCCAATGCGGGTTCGAGCCAGTTGCTGGTCACCAAAACGATCGTTGGATCCTTCGGATCTGGAAACTCAGCCTTCTCAATTTCGAATTGAGCTTGAGGGGATCCAATCGGGGCGATATCCAAACCCTTGGCAGTGATTTCTTGACGAGCGCGCGTCGACAGCAAGGATTCGATCACCTTCGCGTTCCCCGATCGCATCCCATCGAGGAACGATGCGACGATCTCTTCGGGTTTCCTCGGATTCGCTAGATTCAATGTGTTCAGTGGGACAGTAACCGCTGGCGGAGTAGCCATCTGGCCCGCAGCTACTTGGGCGGCGCTACCGCCGGTAACTTGATTCGTCGCGGCAGTTCCTGGTCCTGGACTTCCTGACCGTAATGGAAGTGTGGTAGAAGCCTCGCCCGTTGCTGGGGTCGTCGTGCCTGCGACCGTCGAGGTGTCCTTGCTACCACAGCCGACTTGGCTAACCGTTGCAGCCAACACAGTCATCCAAAGCATGCGCTTCATGGGTTCTTGTTCCGTTTGAAAGAGATCGCGGGTATTCATGCGATGCAGGTCGCAACACGGAAGCACTCACCAATGCTGGAAATGCCCATCGAAGCACGATGCTGGTCACAACCGACATGCGGTTCCGACGCTTGGTAGCTTTTTCTCACAGTTCGCGTCAAGAGCGATTCTAGCGGCTCATTGGTACTGGTACTCGGGACGCAGATTCTATCGGCTGGCTACCTACTGCTGGCTGGCTACCTACTGCTGGCTGGCTAAAGAGCGGTTTGTTCTCAGGGCAGTATCCAAACCAAGGCCCACACTTTGCCTCGATTCCAACCGTTTGTTTCTCAATCGGTTGCTTAAGAGCCTGTTTTGTAGGGCTAGCATTCGTGGTGCTAGAACCCAATGGGCCGTTGTCTTGCGAACGAAATCGCAGTGGCACGCTGGAGACTATGCTCTCCGACGGACGGGAGTGGCTCTCCGACGGACGGGAGTGGCTCTCCGACGGACGGGAGTGGAGCGTTGAGATCGATGATGACGGTAACCATGCCGACGCTCCCATCGCAGAGCCACTGTTCGATGAAGCAAGCTGGCGCAAACGGTCCGTCTGGGTTGTGCTGCAACGCATCTGGGTTGTGCTACAACTGTGGTAGCCATCCCCCCACCCGATGCCTTGCATCCGCCCAAAATGATGGATTGGGGACCATGTGTCGTTGGGGAGTTGGCCAAACGACGAAGTGTTGCCCAGTGTGATCACGCCAAAAACGAGCAACCCCAACCAACGCGTTCTTGAACCTATCATCATTTGCAAACCTCATCCCTGCGATTTCGCGATTTTGGAAGTCCACTCCCACCGCTGCTGCGTGCCGTGTTGCTAATCCCATCGCTCGCTAATCCCATCGCTGCCTCTTGAGTTTCATCGAACATCCCGGGGTTCGATCAAACCTTCCTCGAAAGGAATGCTAGCAGCGTTTTTTGCATTGATAGCACGGTGTTTTTGGGAACACGGGGCGTTTTTGGGAACACGGGGCTTCTAGCAACACGGGGCTTCTAGCAACACGGGGCTTCTAGCAACACGGTGCTTTTAGGAATCGGAAGGGATCGATGGATCGCATCAGCCCACTGATGGGACATTGGTGAACCGACATCCACAAGGAGCGGTCGTACGCGTGGCGCAAAGGTTGACGGTGGCTGCCCACCAAACGCTGTCATAAAGCGAATCGCCCCCTCAACCGGCCGGCTTGTGCCCCACAGCCGTTTTCAGCGGCCCAAGCCGCGACTCGGACTTGATCTTCTAAGGACAAAAGTGCTATGCATCCTACCATCCCGAGATGGCCTACTATCCCGAGATGGCCCACCATCCCGAGATGGCCTACCATCCCGAGATGGGCCTACCATCCCGAGATGGATTGTCCAGTTTACAAGCGTCACCCCGGTTCCCTTTGGGATAATCCCCGTCTCCCTGGAGCGGAATCCGGCTTCAGTACCTTCGTCCGACCCACTCAATTCAACGGTTCGACCATGCGATTTAATCTCAGCCGCAACCCGCTCTGCCTGCAACCACTATCTAAGAACCGACTGCCTAAGAACCGACTGTGGATCGTGGCTCTTGGATGTTTCATCACAGCGAGCAGTGGTTGCCAGATGGTGACCAAAAGCAATAACGGCAAGGGGGTCGCGATGTACCAACAAGGCCGATACGCGGAGGCTCTTCAGTATTTCGAACAAGCCAAACAGACGGACGCGGCGAACCCGGATACGTACTACAACCTAGCATCCACCTACCATAAGCTTGGCTCGGCAGCGAAAGATCCCAAGATGATCGATACTGCCGAAGCCATCTACAACCAGTGTCTGGATCTTGCCCCCAACCATGTCGATTGCCATCGCGGATTGGCCGTTTTACTGGTTGATAAAGGTCAGTCGGACAAAGGATTCGCCTTGCTAAAGAACTGGTCGGCACGAAACCCTGGTCTTGCCGATGCTCGCATTGAGTTGGCCCGACTCAATCAAGAGTTCAACCAAAACAAGCTCGCCGAGCAATACCTCGACGAAGCGCTCGCAATGGATCCTAACAACTACCGCGCTTGGGCTTTCAAAGGCCAAATGCGAGAGTCATCCGGGGAGTTGATGCAAGCGATCCAGAACTACCAACAGAGCTTAGCCCTCAATGCGAAACAGCCTGAGTTGTACCAACGGATCGGTGCACTGAATGTTCGGCTCTCACAAGCCTCCACAGCGCCGGCAACGACGACCACGAGATGATTGGCCAACCAATCCACCAATCGGCAACGATCACCGAGGACGAGAAGTAACGTCACCACGAGCAACCGAGCCGACCGAGTCCTTCTGTGCATCGGCTTGTTCTGGCTGCTCGTCGTACTCGTACTCGTACTCGTACTCAGACCGACAGGACGGTACTCGTACTCGGTTCGGATCGTTGGATCGTACCACTGCCTCCTGGTCACCGCACTTCTCGGCGTTGGAATTTCGAGACGAATGGTGAATCAAAGACCGAGGAGGGAAAATGCGTTACAGCTTCCCGGTTCGGAGTGTCGGACAATCGCGATGCCGCTATCGACGACGAGCCCTCGAGTACAAGGGGATCCTGTCGTCGCCATGGCCAGAACTACAATCTACCAATAGAGAGCGGGCAATCGGCGGCCCGATGTTGTATCCTGGCAAGCGGGATTCCCTGAGTCGGGGGATCTGCAATTTTTAAGGGAACTGGAACCGAGGTCCTGGAGTTCCATGTTGGAATCCCGAATGGTATTTGCCAGCAAGGATGGGTGCCGTGCCGGCCCCGCCTCCAACCGACTCGACGGCGGGTGCTGGGAGCATTTCGCGAATTTTCTGGCTAAGAATTGCAGCATCGTACCAAGTGAACGACAGAGATGGGTCGGCGGCATACCGTCCTAGAAGACGAAGCAGTTCCGTGCGACGCTTTTCGTCGAACACAAAAATATATTGCTCTTCGCCGCGTACCAGCGCGACAACGTTGACTTCGCCACCCATGAGATCCGTTCCGTACCAATGCCTTCGGTCGTTGCGGCGTGCTCAACCGCAACCTCTGTCCAGAGCGCCCTCCGGAACTAGCGTTCGTATCGACCGATTGGCCATCGAAGGATCATTCGACTTTCTAGCTCTCCTCCGCGTGCAGCGAGCGTTTCTCTTACATGCAAGTGGCAGCAGAATCGTATAAAGTCTTCGCTGCGTTGGAGATACGCTTGCCAACCTCCAAACCGCGCGTCGTCACGAAAGTAAAAGTACTCCCCAAGTGATTCTGTGAAATCTTCGTTACTGCCGTTATAGGCCTTCATATGTGAAATGATCGGCTCGTATTGAGCTATCATTTGTGGCTTATTTCGCTTGGGTTTTGCTGGGATAAAGCCCTTCGGGTCGGGCCAGTCGTCGGGTAGCTCGCTATCATTCAACGACGGCATGGCATCCGCTTGGGCAGCTTGTAACGCTTCGGCGTCGTCTGGAAGTGCCTCGACCGGGATATTGGATGGAACCACGAGCGATCGCTTGGATGGAACCGGGGCGGGAAGAGTTTCTTGATCGTTGTAGTGCTCGGGGGTAACGTAGTGCTCGGGGGTAACAACATCGGTGGAGGTGACAACCTCGGGAATACCATCGGAGGTGGCTTGCCCGTTCTGCATCTCGGAGGCGCTCAATGTCCGCAACGTTTGCTGGATCGGTTTGAGTCGCACAGCCCCGAATTGGGTCCCTGATTTGGTCCAAGGGGTCGGTGAATTCTTTGGGGGGGTCGGTGAATCCTTTGCAGAACCGACGGGAAGTGCTGGGTTATGAGTGGAGGT
>CAIYZV010000090.1 GCA_903930765.1 uncultured Pirellula sp. | reverse complement strand
TGACAGTTATGGTGTCGACATTCTCCCATTGCAGGTTACCGTTCAAGATTTCGGGAACTTCAGTGAAGCGAACGGCGCGATTCAAGGAATCGTTTTCAATGATGTGAACCTTGATACGATCCATAATCGAAACCCGATCACCGGGGATTTCACCGAGCCGGGGCTACTTGGTTTCCGTGTCTTCCTCGATTCCAATGCGAACCAGTTGTTTGAGGAAGGTGAGTTATTCGTTTACACCGATTCCGATGGTGAATTTGTTTTTGGGTCCGTACCTATTGGCAACTATGACGTGGTCGTGGAATTGCTTGATCGATGGGATCCGACTCCGGGCACTACCATCATCGATTCGATCACTGTTCTAGGTGGGGATACAACGGTCACGAAAGATTTCTCGTTGTTCACCATTTTGCCAGGCGCGATCGGCGGATTGATTTGGAGCGATACGAATCGCAATGGTATTCGCGATTTCAATACTTTGACCGGGACGTTTATCGATCCAGTTCTTTCCGGTTGGAGTGTTTTCGTCGATTTGAATCGCAATAGTGTTTTCGATACCGGTGAGCCTAGGACCACAACGGGAGCGAACGGTCGATATTTCTTTGGCAATCTCCAAGTGGGGACCTATCTCGTTCAGGAACTCCTTCCTACTGGATGGGAGTTGGCTCCGACCTTTACCGACGTTCACTCGGTCGTAGTTAATTCCGGTTTGACCACCAACGCACCAGATTTTGCCAACGTAGATGCGACGGCTTTTGCTCCAGGCTCGATCGCTGGTGACGTATGGGACGACAAGAACGGAAATGGTGTTCGCGAAGCTGGTGACACCGGCATGGTAGGCTGGAGCGTCTACATCGACGCAAACTCCAACGGTTCATACGACACGGGAGAAGTACAAACTACTACCGGAGCGACAGGCTCGTACTTGTTTAATTCCGTCAATCCGGGATCGGTTACGGTCCGCGTGATTCCTCAAGCTGGTTGGACACCGACCGCTCCGATCACCAACAGTCGAACCATTACCCTCCGCGGTAGCCAAAATTTAACCGGCATTCTTTTCGGCCAGTACCAGCGACAGGAGTCGGGAATCACGGGTACGGTGTTTGCCGACAAGAATAAAGATGGAATTCGCAATGCCGATGAACCAGGCTTGGCCAGTACCACGGTGTACTTGGACCTTAACAACAACGCGGTGCTCGATGCTGGCGAACCATCGTTGCTGACATCGTCGGACTTGTTCTACACCCCGGCGGTCAATGAAGCTGGGACCTATGCTTTTACACACCTTGCAGCTGGCAATTATGTGGTCCGCATGGTTTTACCCGATACGCTCAGTGCGACTCCGGCTGAACAATTGGTGCACAGTGTAACCGTTGCAACCGCACAGAGGGTCGACAACGTCAACACCGCAGGTGTCTACCGCACAGCGCAAATTCGGGGAACGAAGTTCGTCGATGCGAACCGAAATTTGCTTCGTGACACCGACGAGAGCCCGATTGCCGACGCGACAGTATTCGTCGACATCGATCGCGATGACATTCTCGATGATGGGGAGCCGATCTGTATTACCGGTAGCGACGGTTCGTATACCTTCATCGATATGCAACCGGGCAGCTACATCGTTCGTTCGGTCCCTGGAACCGGTTATTCTCGTTCCTCTCCGAATACCGTAGGTGGAACGATTTGGCCTACGGGTACCAGTAATCCAGCCACTGGATTGGTTACTCCTAGTTCGATTACAGCCACCTTGGCAACTGGACAGAGCCACCGTCAGAATGTTTCGCTGACTTTGCCTGACACCGGCAGTCTGACAAACATGGTCGACGTGTTCTTGCTCTTCGACGATACCGGAAGCTTTGTGAGCAACAGTCCGATCGTCCGCGGCGCGTTCCCGGATATCATGACTTCGTTGCAAACTGCATCTCCTGGCACCGACTTTGGATTCGGGGTTGGCCGATTCGAGGAATATGCGAACTTCGCAGCGGAGTACGCCACCGGACGACCTTTTATTCTCAATCAGCCCATCGTCGCTTCTTCGACCACGGGATATGTCGGAGCGATCCAATCGGCGCTGAATCGAACGACTCCCGGCTATGGTGGAGACGGTCCAGAGACGGACATCGAAGCCCTTTATCAGTTGGTAACCGGTCGCGGATTTGACGGGAACAACAATGGAACGATGCAAGATAGTGGACCGGCTGGATTGGCGTCGACCCAATTGACCCCGGGTACCAGTGGCGACGTACCGGCCTTCGCATCCTTTGTGCCAGATTCTGCAAATGGCGTGTTACCTGCTGCGGGGAACATCGGTGGAGCCGGTTTCCGTTATGGTGCTTTGCCGATCGTGTTGCTCGCAACCGACATCGGTGTGGCTTATCAACCCAAGGGCGAAGTCAACATCTCGGGCGCTGGTGGTACATCGTTACCCGTCGGACGCTTAACTCAAACCTCACGTCCTACGACACCTTTTAATTCGGGTGCAGGTTTACAAGAAACCGTAACTGCGCTAAATGCTTTAGGTGCATTGGTCATCGGCTTGGGTACCAACCCAGATGCTACCTTCGACCCACGTCAACAACTCGAATCGCTCTCGATCTTGACCGGTGCTGTCAACCGATCGGACACCACAATTGCAAACGGCACGACGAATCCAATCGCTCCAGGAGATCCGCTGTACTTCCAAATCGCTACAGGCTTTGCCTCCAGCGTGGCGAACGGGATTACCCAAGCGATTCAAAATGCCGTTGCAAATGTCGCGGTGGACATCGATGTTCGTGCATCCGATCCAAACGTTCGGATCATCAACCACACCGGGATAATTCCTGCGGTAGGTTCTGGGATGACATCAACCTTTGACATAGAGTTCATTGGCGATGGTCGTCCTCACCGATTTGATTTGCAATTTGTTCGAGCGGGAACATCGGTAGTCATCGGGTCGATCCCGGTTGTGTTTGGAACGCCGGTTACGGGTGACAACTACCATTACGATGAGCTGGAAGAC
>CAIYZV010000089.1 GCA_903930765.1 uncultured Pirellula sp. | reverse complement strand
CGGCACGACGATTCAAACCAACGGCGGACAGTTCTCGCTCGTCGCCAATCGGATGACACTTGGCGGATCGTCGATCGCCAGTGGCGCGGCGGATGTCGTGCTGCGTCCCTTCACAGCCGCGGAGCCGATTCAAGTGGGTGGTGCCGTCGCGCGAGCGGCGCTCTCCTTGCTGGAAGCGGGGCTCAACACGATCACCACCGGCGGCAACAATGCGATTGTGGTAGGTGCGAGCGGCAGCACCAGCGGCACGATTTCGGTCGTCGGTTCGACCAACCTAACCACAAAGAATCTGAAACTGGTTACCGACAACGCGACGTCGTCTGCCATCAGCGACGGCACGGTGGGCGTGGGCGGAAATTTGATCACGGTCGGCACGCTGACCTTGACCGCCCCCAGCGGCGGGATCGATGCCAACTTCGACGCGACGCGACTCAACACCACCAGCAGCGGCACCCAGTTCTTGCAGGAAGCCAACTCGGTGACGATCGGCACTCCGGGGCTGAAGACCGGTTCCAACACGATCACTCTCGGTGGTGGCACGTTCACGCTCGGAGGCTCGGACCGCGTCAATGACAGCACGAACGTGAACGTCAGCGGAGCGACTTTCGACATCGGCGGCTTCAGCGATACCGTGAACACGCTCACGCTCACCAGCGGCAGCATCCTCGGTACAAGTGGCGTGCTGACCAGCACCAACACGATTCAAACGAAGAGCGGGAGCGTCAGCGCGATTCTGGCGGGGGCCAACGGTCTCTCTCAAAGCACGGGGGGCTTGACTACCCTCTCAGCCTCCAACACCTTCAACGGTGCGACCACCGTGACTGCCGGCACTCTGCTGGTGAACGGTTCGCTCGCTTCGGGGATCGCCGTCACCGGCGGTATCCTGGGCGGCTCAGGCACGGTCGCTGGCAGCGTCAGTAGCTCGACCGGCACCATCGCTCCCGGCAACAGCCCCGGCATCCTCAACACTGGCAACGTCAACTACACGGGTGGCAACCTCAATATCGAGATCAACGGCAACACGGCTTCGGACCACGATCAACTCAATGTCACCGGAACCGTGGCTCTCGGTGCCGGCGTTGCGAGACTCAACCTGGCTGGAACCTATCCGACCTTCATGCCGACCGACAGCTTCGTCATCATCAACAACGACGGCACCGACGAAACCACCGGCTATTTCGTTGGGCTTCCCGAAGGCTCGCCGATTGTCTTCAACACGAAGACACTGTACATAACCTACAAAGGCGGCGACGGCAACGATGTCGTCCTCAACACTACACCCGTCAAATATGTCACTACGCGCGAAGACACTCCTAAATCCTTCGCCGTTTCCGATTTCTTGTACACGGATGTTGAGATTAAATCGCTCGTTTCGATCACAATCTCCAGCCTAAAATTGGCAAGTGGAGATTCTCTAAAACTCTTCGGCATCCCTGTCTCAACTCCATTGACCATCCGAGCGGCTATTATCCCAAACCTGGTCTACACGCCAGCCGCCAATGCGAATGGTACCGACCGATCGAAATTCACCTTCAAAGTGAATAATGCCCATCTCGGTAAGGTCGTGGCGACCATGTCGATCAACGTCACTCGAGTCAACGATTCCCCCATACGCTCAGCCGGTTCACCTCCAGCAATCAACGTGAACGAAGACGCAGCTAACTCAACCGCTGTTACGCTGGGCCTCTCGGGTCTCAACTATGGACCAGGAGGTGGTAGCGATGAATCGACACAATCCCTGACCTACAAACTCAACGTGATCCCATCCTTTATCACGGCATGGTTAACTGACGGTACCACCCCAGTCCCCGCCACTTCATCACTTACCCTGACGCAATTGCGAGGACTGAAATACAAAACGCTGGCCAATGCTAATGGAACTGGGAACCTCACATGGACCGTGCAAGACAATGGAGGAACAGCCAACGGTGGAATCGACTCTCTACCTCAATCGCTCTCGATAACCGTCAAATCAATCAATGATGCGCCCATCCAGACCGGAACCTTCCCTGCATCTATCAGTGTTAATAAGAATAGTGCAAACACGACCGCAGTCAGCTTGGGTCTGTCTACACTCAACTACGGTCCCGGAGGAGTCAGTGTCGAATCGTCGCAAACGCTAACATATAAAATCACCGCCATTCCTTCCTTCATCACCGTATGGCGAGCCAATGGTACAACGCGAGTTCTAGCGAACCATTCGCTTACGCTGGCGGACCTTCAAGGACTGCGTTACAAAACCGTTTCGAATGCTGTCGGTACAGGAAATTTGACCTGGACCGTAAAAGACAATGGCGGAATTGCAAATGGAGGTGTCGATACACTTTTACAAAATCTTTCGATCACCGTCGCTTCGAACCTCGAACTCAGCGGCCAGCCTGCATCCAATCAAACGGTAGGACCTCAAGACAATAATCTCACAATCGGCGTATTGCATTCGATGGCTGAGCGCGTGAAGTCTTTATGGTCCATCGCAGGCTTTGACATCTCCACCTTGTCCAATCTACAGATCGTGATCGCTGACCTTCCAGGGGGAACACTAGGGCGCGCGTTGGGTTCGGTGGTTACGATCGATCGAGATGCCGCCAGTCATGGTTGGTTCATCGATCCAACTCCGTACGATAGCGTTGAGTTTGACCATGGAGTTGCGGTAGTTACCGAAGCGACTCAGCATATCGATCTACTTTCAGTGCTTTCGCATGAAATCGGCCATGTTCTCGGACTGGAACACGATGACCCCCGCGATGTGATGGAAGGATCCCTTTCGATTGGTAAGCGAAGTTTACCTTCTCATGACCATCATGTCCCTGTGCCAACCACGTCTATCGTCCAATCGCTTATCGCCATGGATTCCAACCGAATGCGATACGTGGAAAAACAAACTTCCCACGTTCGCCAGGCTGCTCAAGTCGACATGGTATTCGCAGACTGGAGCACTGGATTGCCCGATTCAAATCAGGGGCTTCATACTCCATCCGACCTACGATACCAAAATGCCGAAGATAGAGGAAATGCCGAAGATAGAGGATTCGCCATCACCAAAAAGAAGCGATTGCTACCCTCGAAACGTCTTAGATGATGACTCACCGAATCCTATAGCCTGTTTTCTCCGAGTCTCATCAACAACCATTTCGAGCAAACTAAGGATACCAAAAATCGCTCCTGCGCGAAAATCGATTTCGTGACAGTTTCATTCAGTCCAGGTTGTCTGCCGCCCATCATGCTCTTTTTCGAGAGGACATATCGCACTCGTAGTGATCGCGATGCACCTCTTCCGGACCAGCCATCGATCGCGATCCGCTTCGCGGAAACGAGATTTCAGCCAATCAAGCTCCAAAACGACTCAAGGGATGGACGGTTCCTAAGAACCGGCCATCCCCGAGTACTCCCCCTGCCTCTCGTTCACAGCTTTCGCTGTTCGCTTACTAACTTCTTTTGATTTCTTTGGTTCGGCGTTGCCTTACGACCCCCAGTCGAATTTGGGCTTCGACTCAGCACTCGCCTTTTTAAGGGGCTGGTTTACCTTCTCGACTGCAGGTCCATTCTTTTTAGGTTCGCTCGATGCCGGTGCCGCCGACGGTGTTCCGCTCGTCGTGACTCGCTTTGGAGTCGCTGCAGAGTTCGCGGTCCCAGTCATCTGCTGAACTTCGCCTCGGCTGACAACGCGTGGTCGGCTAGCTCCGTTCTCGACAAACTTCGCTGCATCTCGCTCCCGAGCTCGCTCGGTCGCATCCCAGTAAGCCTTGTCCGGCCAGAGCCCTTCTTCGAGACTGATGTTGTTGTACTCGAGCAATGAACCCTTCAGCGTGTGGACTTCGACAATTGACTTGTTGTACTCGGCGAGTGCCCGGATGTAGTTCCGGCCTGCGTTGGCTCGTGACTGTTGGGCTCGCAGCAGCAAATCCATAATCTGCTCGGAGGATCCTTCGCCAACGTTGAATCGTTCTTCCTGCAAAGCGACCAACCGTTGGGCCGAGGTTAGGGCCGCGAGCTGCTCCAGCATCTGAGCGTAGTTGCTGTTCAGCTCCCGCAGAGTTTGGGTGAGCGAGTAGCTTGCAGCGAGTTCTTTCTCTTCGAGAACACAGTGAGCACGAGCGAGTTCGAGCTGCGAGTTTCGGATCGCGGCACTGGCTCGGCGAGCACCAAACGCGGTCGGGGTAAAATCGACGCGGAAGGCAGCTTCTTGGTAATCACCGCTGTTGAGGACTTCGAAAGCACTAGGTGCTGGTTGGCCAGGGTTGGGTGGGAACGGTCCGTTGCCACCTGTTTTATCCAATAAGGAACCACCGACACCGAGCCAGCGATAGATCAAGGACACATCGAGGTCTGGGAGGATTTGGTTCTTTGCGGACACCAATTCCAATTCTTTCTGCTTGATGATCCAGCGTTGGCGAATCAAATCGACGTTTCGGTTGAAGGCTTCGTTGACCGAATCGTTGAAATCGAACTGAGCCATACCGATTGCGGGTTTGTCGGAAGGTCGGATCAACCGTCCATCGGTCGCCCCCCAGCCCATGAGGAGCCGGAGGTTTTGCTCTCGACCAAATAGGCCAAGGCCGTCTGGTGCTTGTATGTTAACGCCGCCTCCCAAGGCCGCATCGAGTTGGGATTGGAACTCGTGGTAGGTGACCTTTGCTTGAGCTTCAGGTGTCTCCGAAGCGCCTTTTTGCATCTTGTGATAGGCCACGTGGTAGGCTCGAGCTGCACTATCGCGAGCGATGCGAGCGTTCTCGACATTCCAGTAGCTTTGATAGAGATCCCAGTATGCGTATTCGACGTCGCGAGCAAGGTTTCGAAGGCGTTCATTGAAGTCGACCAGAGAGATGTCTTCGTTGATCCGAGCCAAAACGACCGGGATACGGTTGACCAAGGCACCGCGACCGCGGAGCAACGGCTGCTGGATTTGAGCTTCGAGGATTTGCGTGTAGTCGCTTGCTACAGCTCGTCCAAAATTGCTCAAACTCGCCGGCGTCTGAACGGGAATGTTGTTGTACCCATAGAGCGTCTGCGATCGGAACGTTACTACGTTACCGGAAGCGGTTCGCTTCGAGACCGCCATTTGACCACTGCTATCGCGAGCTCGGAAGTCTTGTGGATTGAAGACGTTTCCGGAACCGACGTTTCGAGGACGATCGGTGTTGTTGTAGGAGAAGAACGATGAGAACTGAGCATCGAACTCGCTCAATGCATCCTCGACCCCACCGACTTGAGTCGCTTTGACGGAACCATTGGACTGAACGCGGTTACCACTTGGATCGACGACGACTTGTTGGGAATTGGTAATCGTAGCGACGATGGCTGGATCGTAGATCGTGGATAGAGCAGCACCTGGGGTCGATAGGATCGACCCTGCCATGTCCGGGTTAGGACCTTGGGAACCAGGAGTCGTCCGGATGAGCTTGCTATTGACCAGGGCGTAGGAGATGCATTGCTCTAAGGTCAGATCGAGGAACTCGAATTTTTGATTGTCTAGCGTCAGCGGTTCGAGGGTCTTGGTCGCTTCTGGAATCGGGTTGATTTCCAGGTCTGGATATTCGATCTTCTGCGATTGATCGAGATAGTGAGCGAGGTCGCCGCGTTCTCGAATGAAGTATGGTTGGGTAGGATGGCAACCGGCGAGAGTGATCCAGCCGATCTGAAGTCCTACAAACCATTTTTGGAAGATGCGTTTCATGAGCCAGGAGGTCCGTCCAACGGCGCTCGGTCAACACAGGCCATGCGGCCTTGGCCCAGAACTGGAACTGCCACAAGGCAATCCGAACTGAAGCCAGCGTTTTCCGATATTGGTGTTAGGCCCCCCCTAACATGCTCGCTGGAATCGTCGCCGCCCGTCTCCGGACGGCTCGTCGCCAACTCGCACACCCAGTAGATCGGCAGTTGAGTTGGTAAACTTTGACGCTTACGAAAGAAATTCCGAAAGAAAAGGACTCTGCTGGGAAAACCAGGGGGTTTGGCGAAGCACCTGAAAAAATAGGCGGTTTCTTGTTCGAGAACCCCTACCAAGTGCTAGCGAACGGAAGCGGGTTGGGTGTATCCTGCTTCCTGGATCGCCGGCATGATCGTCGGCGGTGGCGAGGCGTGGCAGGACGGTTTCGCAGCTCCGGTCAAGGAGCAGGAAATCGGTCGAATCACGCAACTACCCAACCCCATCTCTGGCAAGGATTTCGCATGATTCTTTCAGGTGAAGAGATACGCGCTCGTCTGGGTTCGGAAATCCAAATCTCGCCATTCTCCGAGGATACCCTCAATCCCAACAGCGTGAACTTGACGCTCCATAACGAACTGCTCGTCTACGAGGAAGTCGTGCTCGACGTCAAAGAGCCGAACCGATTCCGGCGGATCCAGATCCCCGAAGATGGATTGATCCTCAGTCCTGGGCAGCTTTATTTGGGCCGGACCGTCGAGTACACGGAAACCCACAATTTGGTCCCGATGATCGAAGGCCGTTCTTCGCTGTCTCGTTTGGGTTTATTCGTCCATTGCTCTTCGGGCATGGGAAATGCTGGATTCTGTGGGCACTGGACCATTGAAATGTTCGCGGTCCAACCGATTCGCATCTACGGTGGTATCCGGATTTGCCAGATCGCCTATCATGAGGTGGTCGGGACCATCCGAGAGTACTCCAGCGAGAAATACCAAAACAACCGGGACATCCAGCCAAGCATGATGTACAAGGAGTTCGGGTACAACCGCGAGTACGAGCAACTCCAGCTCGACTTCAACTCTCTGACGGCATCCTGCCGAGAAACATCGAACCATGGGTTTGGCGAAGGTCTATCGTCCGATAGCCACACGGCTTGAGATGGACACGGCTTGAGATGGACACGGCTTGAGCTGGCCTCCAATCCATTCGCTCCGATCTGTTTGACTGCTTTGTTTGCCGTGTTGATTATTTGACTGATTGCCTTTTCGCTTTGACCAAAAATCACGATGAGTTCCGCATCCTTGGAAAAAATCCACGCCCTTATTCCGCATCGCAAGCCGATGCTGCTGGTCGATGAAATCGTCGATCAAACCGAGAAAACAATTCATTGCCGAAAAACGTTTTCCTCCGACGAGTTTTTCTTGCAAGGACATTTCCCAAACTATCCGCTTGTGCCAGGGGTTATCCTTTGCGAGTGCTGCTTGCAAAGTGGTGCCATTCTTTTGGCAAGCGTCACTCCTGCCGAAGGAGTCGTCCCGGTAGCAACTCGGCTCGATGGCGCGAAATTCAAACGGATGGTGCGGCCAGGGGACACGATCGACATTGAGGTCACCCTCAACGAGGTTGTTTCGACCGCTTACTTCATGACAGGTCGTGTGACAGTCGGGGGCCAACTCGCAGCCCGATTGGACTTTGCTTGCAGCGTCGCAAAGCCGGAGGCGTAAACTAAAGTGGCCAAAAAGGTACTCGTCCACGCAGTTGGACGCAGCGATGTCGAGCCACTGGAAATGCCTGAACGCTTCCGGCTGGAAGTGGTTTATTTCATGACCCCAGGGGATCATGCCGGTGCCCCCGCACTCATCGCCAACGAATACTGGATCGAGTCCGCAAATATCAATCGTTGGCTTGACGATGGTGGTTTCTCGGTGGTTTCACCGCTCGATGCGGAAACAGTTGCCGAGATCGATCTTTCCGAAGACCAAGAACGTTGGCTGGAATGGATGAAAAAAAACAATCTAACCCACATCCGTGTTGTTCCAGCTTAATCCAGTTGTTCTAGCGACCCGTCGCGCGATCCTGACATGAGTAATCCTTGCTCCAAAGAGTCCACCCCCCTGCAGATGGTGGTAGCAGTTGCTCGCAATGGAACCATCGGCGACCGCGATACGTTGCCTTGGCGACTGAGTTCCGATTTGCAGCGGTTCAAGCGATTGACGATGGGGCATGCCCTTTTGATGGGGCGTAAAACCTACGAGTCGATCGGCAGGCTTCTACCAGGCCGCCAGACGATCATTCTGTCCCGCTCCCCATCGTATCGCGTCCTTGGGGCTGTTACGGCAACCTCCATCGACGAAGCATTGGCTGGGCTTCCTTTGGGAATCATTCCGTTCGTTGTCGGTGGCGCCGAGATCTATCGGCAGTGCTGGCCTCGCGTTGGGCACCTTCACATCACCCATGTGTTAGCCGATGTCCCAGGCGATACGCAACTCGCTCCGCTTGCCTTGGAAGCCTTCGCGCGAATCGAACAAGAGCATGTTCCCTCCGATGACAAGAACGATTGGCCCAGCATCTACGAGCACTGGGTAAAACGTTGAGGAATCGCATGTTTTGCGAGCTCGTTTTTTTCGATCGCAACGATTTCCAACGCAATCTATCAACCCACCAAAAACATCAAACAGGTTTTCCACGCACCTTTACTTGCGGTGCTCTCGAAAGTCGCACTCACCCCCATCGCTGTTCCATTCGGTCTTTACCGCATCTTCACACTCGCTCCCCAAAATCTTCCTTCGGTTCGCATCAAAATTGTTTGACTCATTAGCTAGCAATTTTACAATCCGGACCCGCTCAACCAACTCGGCCCGTTGAACAAAGACGGCCCGTTGAACAAAGACGGCCCGTTGGATGAGCACCGCGCGGGATGGTTCCCGCTCGGACTGGAATCTGTTGAGTCCTCGATGCTGCTGTTCGAAAGCAGGATTCCCGACACGGGCACTCCTGACAATGGCGGCAGCATTGGGATCCTCGGTGGAACTGTCGCAAGGCTTAGGAGTTCGCGATGCGGATAGCGCACGAAGTTGCTGTACGTCAGAACATGCTCGCACAAATGGTGGAATCCACCGTAAGGCAGCGACTGGGCAAAGAACGCATGGAGCTTTGGTTTGGAAGCGGTTCAACCTGGTCGGTCGTCGGCGATGATGTAGCAGACCAAGGCACCGAAGAGGGGATCGCCCCGGCCGGCAAAACGATTCGTATCGGCGTTGCTAATAGTTTTCTGGCCGATTGCATTGTCAAGATGTTTCGTAGCGATTTGCAGGCTGCGGTAACCCAGTGTGGCGGTACCGAATGGGGGTACGAAGTAGTCGTTTCGGACGGGATTTCCTCGCCGAAAATGATGGAAGAGGTCCCAACTCAACCTCAAATGACGTACCATGAAGGCTCTTCGTCTGTCGGCCACACACGCACCCCTAGCAAGACCATCCCCCCCACTGTGAGCAAACCCGCAACGAACACTTCATCGACGACGCCCACGCAGCGACGAACTGCGTCCGAACTCGACGGGCTGCAGATTGCCGGGCAGCAGATTGCCGGGCAGCCGATTGCTGGCCGGGGTGTGGCAAGCCAGACCGCCGGCGATGTGGTTCCCAATCTGAGAGTCCTCAGGATTGATTCTGCCAGGGTTGATTCTGCCGAACAGTCGGCGGCTGCACCGTTGCACCCCAATGCACCGTTGCAAGCTTATCCATCGTCGCCCCTCAAAGCTTCGCACGCTAATCTCAAAGCTTCGCACGCTAATTCGGACGAACTCGAGATGGATCGGTTGCTTGCGGTCCGCAAGCAAAACGAGAGGCGATGGGATGATTTCATTCTGGGGGAGCACAATCGGTTCGCGTACACGGGGGCCCAAATGGTTCTCGAACGCCCCGGCAGCATCAATCCCCTCTTCATCCACGGTCCTCATGGGGTT
>CAIYZV010000088.1 GCA_903930765.1 uncultured Pirellula sp. | reverse complement strand
GCGCCCCCTTCCCCTCATCCCGCTTGGGGCAAAGCCCCAAGCGAAGGAATTGGAGAGTGGAGCGTCGAGGCTGGGTAGCTGCCAGTTGTTGCTCCCACCGGGGTAAACCCGGTGGAAAGCGATGCGCGCGGTGTAGCGAAGCGTGTAGCTGCCAGTTGTTGCTCCCACCGGGATGAACCCGATGGAAAGCGGCAGGGATGGTGGAGTAGAGCGTGTAGCTGCCAGTTGTTGCTCCCACCGGGATGAACCCGGTGGAAAGCTTCAGGGATGGTGGGGCGAGTGGGTAGTTGTCAGTTGTTGCTCCCACCGGGGTAAACCCGGTGGAAAGCGATGCGCGGTCGTGTGGATTGCAGCTTTTCCATAAGCGATAAGCGATAAGGCTTAAGCCTTAAGCCTTAAGCCTTTAGCCTTTAGCCTCTACTTGACCGTCACGTAGACGGGGTCGCCGGTAAACGTGTGCTTCATCACGAAGTTGATCGATACGTGGACCGTAATCGGTACCAAATGCTTGTCCACCAGCGGTGCATCCGCGGCCGCTTTCAAGGTGATATACCCCGCGCTCTCCGTACCGGTCAACAACGTCTTACTCGCTCCCACATCGACCGTAACCCCCGTCGGCAACGGATTGCCGTACGGTTGCTCTAAATGCTGCAACATCACGTCCAGCGTTACGTTGCCTTTGTAATCGGGTGCTCGCTCCACCGTGATATCGATTCGCTGAGATGCACCCGGCTTCAATTCGATCTGCGTCGTGCTCAATGAAATCTTGCGCACATCCATCGGCTTGGCGATCGATACCGTGTTCATCTCCACCGGATAATGCCCCCGGCCACCGCCCGGCATGTAGACCTCTTGCATGGTGCTCGCCAACGCCACCAGCGGCTTCTTGCTCCCGTCCGCTTGGTCGAGCATCGACGTCCCGGTAATCTTCACATTCGACACGCCGATCGCTGCATCGGGGGATGCACTAAGCCAGATCGCACCGTCCGGCCGTCCACTCAAAATGCGGCCCGTAACCGCGGTTACCCCGGGAGGCAACCCATCGATGGCCAACTGTATCTCACCCGCAAATCCATTCCGGCGCAACGCTTTCACATAGATCACACTCGCCATCGCCGGTGCCAATTCGGTCTTGTCCGTATCCGCCTCGACCAAAAAATAAGGCTCGGCACGGGTCACCCGCACTGCGTACGGGAAATCGATCCCGCCCCGACCATGCAGATCCTTGATCTCAACGGTGTACTTGCCATCCGCAGGCGCTACCCAATTCTCTAACATCCCATCCGACGACATGACTCGATCGAAGGTCATGTCGTCCACCTCGCTAAGCGCGGCCCCTTGTTCGTTCAACACCCGAAGCTTCGGATCCAAACTGGAACCCAGGCGGCGCGCCAACACCTCAAACGTGAACTTCTCTTGCGCTTTGGCTTCGAACTGAAACAGATCCACTTCCGACGGCTTATCAATGGCTCCTGACAATACCGCTGGGACCGTGAACGGTGTTGCACTCGTGGTTAATGCTGGGTTCGTACCGTCCGTTGCGGTTGGAGTTCCAACGGGTGCAGTAATCTCGGGAACAATGGGACTGGAAGTCCCGACGACGGAAACACTTTGCAAGGGTTGGCTTGGCAACTCCGTCGAGACTCGGACAATTCGACCATCTGAGTCGGCGGGTAATTGCATCGCCTGTTGCGAATTGGCAGGCACCCCAAAACCTAGTAGTTGAACGGTACTGGGGGCACCATTGGCTGCGAGCACCAGGGGTCGGACCATGGTCACGAACGGCCGAGTGCTGCACTCGATGCTGTAGGTCCAATCCGCGTTGCCTTGATAGCGAACATCGCGGACCTCGAGGACATAATCGCCTGGACGATCGATTTGGTAGTGGAGCAGCGGATCGCCGGCGTAATGATTGTCGCTGGAGGCTAACGTGGATCCCATGTCGTTCCGAAGCGTGATCATTGGGTCCACGCGTGTTTGCATGTCATGCAAACGGTTTTGCAATCTCTGGGACACCATATGAAAGGTGATCGCAACGGGTTGATCGACGTGGAATTTGAAGAAGTCGAGATCTTCTCCTTTCTCGATGGCGCCGCATAACGTTGCGGGCAGTGTGATTGTTTGCGATTTTTCGAGCACGTCATTGTCGGTGGCTTCGCTGACGATGGGCTCGCGTGCGACCACGATTTGACCGATGGTGCTGACACCATGCGGCGTCATGACCCGAAAGTCTCGGATGCCAGGAACCGCTTCGGGCACGCAGGTGAAACGCAATTTGCTTTTGGAACTCATTACATCGTTCCGGTCCTTGTCCTCGGGCTTCTCGGCTTCGTTCGGTAGGAGCTCGGCCGTGACGCCGGTACCGGAGACGATGACGGAGGATGCGCCAGCCAAATTGTAGCGAGCGCTCAATTCGTGATCGGTGGAGGTGCTGATACAAGCCGCGGCCGGACGGATGCTCATGAGCATCGGGTAGGAATTGTTGGTTTGGCTGTAGGCTGAGCCAGCCAGCGATAAGAAAAGAACCGCGGCTCCGAAAAAAGGAATGATGTAGCGAGGGAGATGAGAGAGGAGCATGGGGATTCGTTCTTCGTTCTTGGTTCTTAGTGCTTGGTGCTTGGTTCTTGGGGGAAATCAGGGGCGAAGGGTGCGGGGTGAGGGAGAAATGGAGAATGGAGAATGGAGAATGGAAAATGGAAAATGGAAAATGGAAAATGGTACTAAGAAGAGCAAGTGGGCGTTTGTTTTTTGTCTAGCGAATAGCTACTAGGTACTGTTCTGGGATGAACCCGGTGGTAAGCGATTGGGTTGGTGGGATGTGTAGGTAGCTGTCAGTTGTTGCTCCCACCGGGATAAACCCGGTGGAAAGCGGTAAGGGGTGGTGGGGTGTGTGGGTAGCTGTCAGTTGTGCTCCCACCGGGATGAACCCGGTGGAAAGCGATAGGGGGTGGTAGTGCGAAATTAACTGCGCAATGTTGGGCCTCCGCCGGCCTTGTGCCGGTGGAGCCGCGACTGGCAGCTACCAGGAACACCCCAATCCGCTCTCTTCTTCGTTGTGGCGGAGCCACAACGGAGAAGAGGCCGCTTAATGTTCGGGATGCTTGGGTAGCTGTCAGTTGTTGCTCCCACCGGGATAAACCCGGTGGAAAGCGATGCGCGGTCAAGCAGTTCCCCGGCCCAAACCCCAAGCCTTTAGCCTCAAGCCTCAAGCCTACAGCCTACCGCCTACCGCCTACAGCCCCACTTATCTTACAAACATGAATTGCTTGGAGTTGATCAGCGCCCAGATCAAGTCTTGGTAGCCCTCGGCGGGACTGGGACACGATGCAACGAACTGTCGGCTCTCGGCCATCTCTTGCGTCGTTGGGAAACGGCACAGCGTCGCTAAATACAATTCTTCCAAGCACTCATCAACCGCCTTGCCCGATGCCACCAGCTTGGCCACCCGGCCGTTCCCATCCGCGATTTTTCCAGCCAAAATATCTCCGTTGAGCGTATGCAACGCTTGCGCCAAATTCTCATCCGGCGTCCGCTCGCATTCGCAGACACTGGCACGCTTGGGTTTGCCAAACGTCACCAAGAATGGATTGGTATTCCCAGCCGCCGCGTCCGGCAACTCGATCGCCCGAGTCCCTAACGGCAAACTCGGATGCTTGGTTTTGACCATCGTCGCATCATCGATGCAGTCGAGCAGCGCCTCGGCTGCCACTCGCTTCACTCGGTAGTGGCTATAAAACCGTTCGTCCCCTTCGTTGGTAACATTGGGTTGCGAGTCTAACTGGTACAACCGCGAACGCATGATCGTTCGCATCAATTGCCGAACGTTGAACCCCGAGCCCTTGAACTCGGCAACCAAGGCATCCATCATGGCTGGATTCGACGGGGGATTGGTCGACCGTAGATCATCGATCGGCTCTACCAATCCTCGGCCGAGCAAGTAGGCCGTGTATCGGTTCACCATGTTCCGTGCAAACCACGGGTTACTCGGTTGGGTTAACCAGTTGGCCAACCCGATCCGACGGTCGTTGGGGTCTTCGATCGGCTCACCCTCGAGCGGCGTCGGCTTCATCACCGCTCCGGTCTTGGGATGATTGACCTCGCCCCCCGAAGTGACCATCACGACTGTCTCACCACCAAAGATGCCAAACTCCGAACTATTCTTGCTGGCCACTCGTGAGAAGAACGCCGCGAACCCATAGTAGTCCGCTTGGCTTATTCGCTCATAAGGATGGTGATGGCATTTTGCGCACGCAAGCCGCGTCCCTAAAAACAGTTGGGCGGTGGACTCGGCAAGGTCGCTCGGATTGTTCGCGATGCGAAAGTAATTGGCTGGCCCGTTCGAAAAGATGGAGCCTTTGGCGGTGATCAGCTCCGATACGAACTGACTCATGGGCTTGTTGGTCCGAAACGACTCTCGCAGCCAATTATGGAGCGACCACATCCCGCTCTCGCCGACCACCGTGCTATTGTTCCGGATCAGATCCGCCCACTTCAATGTCCAATAGGCTGCGAATCGGTCATTGTACGTGTCTTTTGCGGGGTCGCCTGTCAACCCGAGCAAGCGATCGATCCATTGATTGCGTTTGTCCGGATCGGTGGATGCGAGGAAGGCTCGCGATTCCTCGACCGTCGGTAATCCGCCGATCGTGTCCAGGAATGCCCGCCGCAGAAATGTTGCGTCGTCGCAAACAGCGGACGGAGTCAGCCCGAGCTCCTCAAATTTCGCTCGCGCCAAATCATCGATCGCATTGTTGGATTGCCACTGTGCCAGCTCGGCCTTGTCCGAGAACGGCACCACAAAGGTTGCGATCTCGGCTTGGTTCGCAAAGCGTGCCATCACGGCACCTTGGCCTTTGCCTTGTGTCATCGCGACGCCGGACTTACTGACTTTGACGACACCTTCGTCCATCGCATCGAAGCGAGTCCAACTGGTGACATCGCGCGTGGTGCCATCCGCGTACGTCGCGATGGCTTGCAATTGCTGCTGGGCACCGATGTGGTCAATTCGCTTCTTCGGATAGATCGCGAGCGAGGTCACTTTGGCCGGCTCATTGCTGGGCCGAGGCGCACCGTTTGCGATCCACGTCGTAAGAATGCGCACATCGTTCGAATCGGGAGAGAACCGAGCTCCACCTCCGTGCGGGATGAGATTGGTCCCTTTTTGCAGGATGAGGCTTTGAGAAGGATTGTTCAGGTTGAGTCGTCGTCCTCGGGCAGCAACCGCGAGGGATTGGTAGTCGAGGAGCGGGTCGAATGCCATCACCGACAGGACCAAGCCACCTTTGCCGTACTGGCTGGCATGGCACGCGCCGGCATTGCATCCGGCGCGGGTGAGCACAGGGAGGATATCCCGATGGAAGTCGACAATCGGGTTCGGTGATACTTCCTGAACATCGACTTCGATCGACTTGGTTTTGCCCTCGAATTGGATCGTGATCGAGGCGGTACCATTGGAAACCGCAGAGACACAGCCGGTGCTGTCCACCGATGCAACCGATGGGTTTTCGCTACGATAGGTCGCAGCCGAGGTTCGATCGGGACTTCGCTCGCTGAGTCCACCATCCTCGGCGAGTTCGCGCACGACTAACTGGGATTGGGCGAAATTCCCTTTGAGGGTGATGCGAGCGGGCGCTACGTCCAATTCGCCCGCGGTGCTGTGGGCCATGCTGAGTAGCACTGCCACGAGGCAACCAAACAATGCGGCCCGATTAGATCGATCGCCCGCTCGATGGGTGTCGAGCCATATTGTTGGCATACGGAATATTGTTGGCAAACGGAATCGAGGAGAGGAGTTTAGATCCATTCTTTGACCGGTTCCCCTTCGATGAGTCGAATGGGACGACCATCGTTCGCGGTGACGGTAAGGTCCAGGGGCAAGCCCAGTTTGTGGTACATCGTCGCGACGATGTTTTCGGTGAAGTACTCGTTCGACTTGGGAACGCCACCTTCGGCGTCGGTTTCGCCGAGGACCAAGCCGCCTGGGACACCTGCGCCGGCCATGACTACAAAGCCTGCCGAAGCCCAGTGATCTCGGCCGATGGCCGGATTGATTTTTGGAGTGCGTCCGAAGTCCGTCATCCACACGACGAGGGTCGAATCGAGGAGGCCTTGTTGCTCGAGATCGATCAGCAATGCCGGGAGAGCTTGGTCGACTTGCGGCATGCGATGTTGCTTGAGTCCATTGAAGCAGTCTTGATGGTGGTCCCAGCCTGGGTCGCTGACGGTGACGAATCGGACGCCGGATTGGACGAGTCGGCGAGCGAGGAGCATCCGTTGTCCGAATGGAGTGCGTCCGTAATCATCGCGCAGTTTAGGGTCTTCGCTGGCGATATCGAACGCTTGTCGCGTCTCCGGGGCCGTGATCATCTTGAACGCGGTCTTATAGTGTTCGTCGAGTGCGTCGAACGCGGCGGGTTGGAGATCCGCAGTGCGTTGCATCCGATCGATCTTGGTCAAGATCTCGCGGCGTCGGTCGATCCGAGTCAGTTCCATGTTCAAGGGAGGGGTGATATCGCGGACCGAGAACTTGTCCACGTTGGCTTCGGCATGGATTTCGAAGCCCGCGTGCTCTAGACCGAGGACGCCTGGCAAGCCCCCTTGGAAGGAGCGATCGACGTGGGCGCCGAGTTGGATGAACGGGGGAAGAGCCGATTTGAATCCTTTTTGGTGCGAGACGACCGAGCCGACGCATGGATACACGAGGCTGGGGTTCACATTGCGGCCGGACATGCACCAGTGGTCAGCAACACCGTGTCCTGCGTTCTTAGGGTTCCAACTGCGCATGACCGAGAACCGGTTGAGTTCTTTCGCCATGCGCGGACAGAGTTCGGTGAAGTGGACACCGGGAACGGCGGTTTCGATCACCCCGAGAGGTCCACGCACGCCGTCGGATGCGAGGGGTTTTGGGTCGAGGGTATCGTGGTGGCTGGTGCCACCTTGGGTCCAGATAAAGATGCAGTTGATCTCGGAGTCTGCTTGACCGCCGTTGGCGAGCAACCGAGTGGGGTCGAGGAAGCTGGAGATTGTGAGTCCCGCGACGCCGGCTTGGAGGATATCGCGTCGAGACATCGATCGCTTCGACGGAGCTGCGGAATGAGCAGCAGCGGTGGTGGATGGTATTGGGCGAGCGGTCGCAGGACGTGAGCTGTTCCGGGGTTGGGTAGCCATAGGATCCTCCATAGGCAAACAGTCGCCAAGGTGCTGCAATCATGCAACCGATGCGGGGCGGCTTTGGGTTTAGGAAGGGAACAATCGATCGGAGGGATTAGTGTAGGCAGGACGAGCGACCATCAAGGCCGCTCGCGTCCCCTAACTATAGACCACAAGGGGGGAAATCGCAAGATTGCGGCTGGTTGTGTTCGCGAGTCCGGAGGCAGGGAAGGGGGAAGGAGTAAGGGTAAGACTAAAGGCTAAAGGCTAAAGACTAAAGACTAAAGGCGTAGCTGAAATCCGCTCGACCGCGCATCGCTTTCCACCGGGTTCATCCCGGTGGGAGCAACAACTGGCAGCTACAGCTTACCCCACCACCGCTGCCGCCTTCCATCGGGTTCACCCCGGTGGAGGCAACAACTGACAGCTACCCACGCCCCTCACCACCACCCCCTATCGCTTTCCACCGGGTTCACCCCGGTGGACGGCAACAACTGACAGCTACCCGCGACCCTCCCCACCCCGCACACCGCTTTCCACCGGGTTTATCCCGGTGGGAGCAACAACTGGCAGCTACCCGCTTCGCTGCGCTTATTTTGATCCATTCGCTTGGGGCAAAGCCCCAAGCGGAGAGTAGGGCGGGGGCGCGATGGGTAGCTGCCAGTCGCGGCTCCACCGGCACAAGGCCGGCGGAGGCCAGAAGAGCCGTAAGGTTTAAGCTTCAAGGTCTTAGGCAGAGCCGAAATCCGCAGGACCGCGCATCGCTTTCTACCGGGTTCATCCCAGTGGGGGCAACAACTGACAGCTACCCACGCCCCTCACTACCCCTGCCGCCTTCCACCGGGTTCATCCCAGTGGAGGCAACAACTGGCAGCTACACGCTTCGCTGCGCTTAATACGAGCCTTTCGCTTGGGGCAAAGCCCCAAGCGGAGAGTAGGGCGGGG
>CAIYZV010000087.1 GCA_903930765.1 uncultured Pirellula sp. | reverse complement strand
ACGCTGCTAATGATTGGCCTTAATTTCGTCAGTTTGGTCGTGACCGCTCCTTGTCGACCATGGTGTCCCCGACTAAAACCGTCTCACCTTCGATTCCTTGTATAGCGATAGAGCAGATATGGTTTTTTGGCGAAAAAAGAGAGCCGACACGTCCGAACCGACGCCCCCACAATCCGCGTCGACAGAAACGGTACCGACGAATCGCGTAGCAGACGGCTCCAAACATGGGCCGAGCGAGGCCAAAAGCGAATCGCCCCAGCAAGATGGTCGGGCTGGCAGCAACTCTGCGGAGTCGACGGACTCAACGCACGCGAAAAAAGTGGGCTGGTTTCGCGGATTTTTAAAGAAGACCAACGACGTCTTCAACACCGACATTCGCGATCTTTGGAAATCCGAAGGGCGATTGGTCGATGACGAGTTCTTGTCGGATCTTTATGCAATCCTGGTCCGCACTGACATGGGACCGAGTATGGCGACAACCATTCGGGACTCGATTCGAGATCAATACCGCGGCCGCAAGGTTCAGCAATCGGAAATCCTCGCTGTCATTCGCGAGCGTGTGGCGCAATCTCTCAAGGATCGCGGGGGGAGTTTGAAGCTGGCAGCCGAGAAGCCTACCGTGATCTTGGTGGTGGGGGTGAATGGCTCTGGAAAAACGACCTCCATCGCCAAGCTGGCGAACCGACTGACCAAGTCAGGGCGTCGGGTTTTACTCGCTGCCGGCGATACATTCCGTGCTGCCGCGGTCGAGCAACTCCGCATTTGGTCGGAAAGGATCGGATGCGACATTGTTACCGCGGACTCTGGGGCGGATCCAGGCTCGGTTGCGTTTCGCGCTATGCAGCGCGCCGTCGACGAGTCGTTTGATGTTTGCATCATTGACACCGCAGGCCGCTTGCAAACCCAAAGCCATCTGATGCAACAGTTGGAAAAGATCAAACGTGTCTTACAAAAGAAAGTACCGGACGCACCTCACGAGGTTCTCCTGGTACTGGACGCAACCGCTGGTCAAAATGCGATAAGCCAAGCAAAAGGGTTTTCCGAAGCAGCCGGTTGTACGGGGATTGTTCTCGCGAAACTCGATGGTAGCGCGAAAGGTGGGGTGATTATCCCCATCGCTGAGCAATTTGGTCTTCCTGTGAAGTTTATCGGCGTTGGTGAAAAACTGGATGATCTCGAGGAGTTCTCGCCTGACGAGTTTGCAGCTGCTTTGTTCTCCTAACTCGATTTCCGCAATGCAAGCCACGCAACGTTGTCCGTACGCTTGCTCTGAGTCTCTCTCAGGAGCCATCGATTGAACGCACAATCCAAGTATCTCAAAAAACAAGAAATCCTCGGTACCTTCATTGAGAAGGAGCAGCAACTATCCAAGAAGCTCTCCGTCGCAAGGCCGATCGCGGCCATCCCGGGATTGTTGCTGATCGGAGCCGCGATTTTCGAAACTCGGATGCCCTGGGGAACTTGGCAAGTAGGCACGCTATTGATGATCGCGTTCCTAGCACTCGCCACATGGCATGAGTATGTCCGAGACAAACTCGATTGGCTCATCCAACAAAGGCTGTTTTATCGACGCATGACTGCGCGTTGCGAAAGGCGGTGGGCCGAGTTGCCTCCGTTGTCGAGCGAGAAAAACACGTCGAGCTATTCCTCCGATCTATCCAAGGACATCGATCTGTTCGGCGAGCGGTCCTTATTCCGATGGGTTTCCCTTTGCGTTACCGACGCGGGTGCCCAAACGCTCGCGGAATGGATGACACACCGGGCAAGCACCGAAACGATTTTCGATCGACAAAACGCTGTTCGCGAACTGCAACAGCAACGCTCCTGGCGAGAAGATTTTTGGGATGCAGCCATCGGTTTTCGCGGTTGCGATACGTCGCCAGAGAAAATTGCAGAGTGGGCCACCGAGCCACCTTTGTTTCATAAAACACCTTGGATTGGATGGTTGACATGGGCAGGCCCCGCCACTGTGTTTTTTGGACTCCTAGCGATGCTAGTCGGCGCCGCCACCAACCAACAGATTCTGTTCAACGCAGGCTTTGTTCTCTTCCTCGCAGGCGTCGCATTGAATTTGCTTCTTGTGGTCAGCATCATGGGCCGCGTCCATGATGTGTTCTTCAAGATTGGAAATGCCAATCGGGAATTGCAGTCATTGGCAACACTGATTGGTTTGACCGAGAAGTTGGCTCCCCAAGCACCCATGTTGAAGCAGATCCAAGCGGACGTTTCGACAAAGACAGTTCCTGCAACCGTGGCACTGAAGCAATTGCGACGCGTCATGTCCTTCGCAGGAATCCAAAAAAACCCACTCTTTTTTATCCCTTACTGGATCTGCCAACTTCTCTTTCTGTGGGACATCCGAATCCTCGAACGGCTTCAATCATGGCGCATCCGCTATGGCGCTTTGGTACCAGGATGGATCGGAGGATTGGGTAGGCTCGAAGCACTTTCCTGCGCCGCCGCGGTAGCAGACGAATACCCAGATTGGGCTTATCCTGCGCTGAATTCTTCCGAACCCCGTGAGCAGTCGCAAAACCGCACCATCCATGTTCGAGCGATCGCGCACCCCTTGCTTCCAGACACGGCCCGCGTGCCCAACGACGTCGATATCGAAGAATCCAAGCCGATGCTCTTGGTGACGGGAAGCAATATGGCGGGCAAATCGACACTTCTTCGTTCGTTGGGGATCAATTCCGTGCTGGCCAGGATGGGATCGCCTGTATGTTGCACTCAGTGGAGCGGACCAAACGTCGAGATCGCGTCGAGCATCCGCGTTCAAGATAGCTTGCAGGACGGCGTTTCGTTCTTTATGGCGGAGCTTAAGCGACTCCGCTCGATCGTCGATTTTGCTGGCGACGTCCGAGAAACAACCCATGTTCCGAGTCTCATCCTTCTCGACGAAATCCTTCAAGGTACCAACTCTCGCGAACGGCAGATCGCGGTGGAACATGTCCTCACGCAGTTGGTTCAACTTCGATGTTTGGTCATCACCAGCACCCATGATCTAGAGCTTGCCAATAGTCCATCGATCCATGCCACGGCGCAAGTCGTTCACTTCCGAGAGCACTTTGAAAAGCAGGATGGAATCGAAGTCATGCGATTCGATTACAAGATGAGGCCTGGTGTTACACCGACCACCAACGCATTGAAGCTGCTCGAACTCGTCGGCCTTCGTTCTTGATCCATCATGCGCATCGTTTCGTTGTTGCCTGCTGCCACCGATATGCTCACCGCGATGGGGCTTGCCCATTTGATGGTGGGTTGCACGCACGAATGCGACGTCGGAGAATCGAGTAATGTTATTCCACGCGTGACCCATTCGCGAATCCCACTTGGTGCAAGCAGTGCGGAAATCGATCGCTTGGTCCGTGAAGCAAGCGCGACGAAAGAGCCACTCACTCGGATCGATCGTGAATTGGTGCAATCGTTGCGGCCCGATGTCGTTATCTCGCAAGGCTTGTGCGAAGTGTGTGCGTTAACGCCCAATCAATTGCAGGAACTCGCCAGGGACTTCGACCGAGACCGAACGAAGGATACATCGATACGTTGGGTTGAACTCGATCCGAGGACCCTCGAGGATGTCTTTCAATCCATGCGCGATTTGGGAGATGCCATCGGTCGTATGGATGAAGCCCATTCCTTGGTTCGAAGATTGCGAGAGAGAATGGCGTCACTCTATGAGCGACACCGAGGTAAACCGAAAATCGAAACGATCACGCTGGAGTGGTTGAATCCGTTTTTCAACGTAGGGCACTGGACACCGGAGTTGCTGCAAACGATCAACCTCGAGGATCGGCTTGGTAATCCGGGGGGCCATTCTCACCCATGTTCATGGGACGAGATTGTCCGAACGCAGCCAGAGGTTCTGTTGTTCGCTTGTTGCGGCCGCACACGCGAAGAGACACGCCAAGAAATCGAAGCATTATCGAGCACGATTCCATGGGCACAATTGACGGCGATGGCCAACGGACGATTTTTGGTGCTCGATGGAAACACCTCCTTTAGCCGCCCGGGACCTCGTTTGGTGGATACCTTGGAAGAGATCGGCCAGTGGCTGGAGAACAACCTGTCCTAAAGCGACCCTTGCGACAAAGCGTGTCTTTCCCGCTCCCGATTCGATCCAATCATGAAATTCATCGAAGAAAGCCCCTGGTTGGATGCCTTGAGCGAAGCCGTTCAGATTACAAAACACAAATGGGGCAACCCGCTTGCGGCGACACGTTGCGTCGACCAAGATCAATAGAGTTCTATTCCTGAGTGTGAACTGCATGCGTGCCGAGCGACTCACTCTGGCATTCGGCCCGCATTCCCCTCAATACCCACCACTTGAAAACCAACCGAATCCCCATGCGACGCACCCTACTTTCGTTTACGTTGATGTTGATTGTTTCCCCCGTCGTGCGCGGCGAGTCCTGGCCACAATGGCGAGGACCGAAGAACGATGGCGTATCGACCGAAAAGAACATTGCAACGAGTTGGTCTCCGACCGAGAACGTTCTCTGGAAATGCGATTTGCCAGGACCGGCCGGAGCGACCCCAGCGGTGTGGGAGGAGAAGATATTCTTGACTACGGCGGATGGGGATGATCTTTTCTTAATGGCTGTGAGCGTCAAGGATGGTCGAGTTCTGTGGGAGAAGAAGGTCGGAACGGGAAATCAAAACGCTCGAGTCAGCGAAGGGAACTCTGCGTCACCCTCCCCGAGCACGGACGGCAAGCATGTCTGGTGCTTTTTCGGAACCGGAGCACTCGCTTGTTTTACCGTCGATGGTGAGCCGGTCTGGAACATCGATGTCAACGAACGGTTCGGAAAACTGGACATCCAGTTTGGAATGACGAGCACGCCCGTCCTCGATGGGGATGGTTTGTTCCTCCAATTGCTCCATGGTCCGATGCGGCGCGACGACAACACCCGAACCGGCAAAGTGATCCGGCTTGACAAAAACACTGGCAAGACGGTTTGGGCGATGGATCGGGTGACGCAGGCCGAGTTTGAGTGCAAGCATTCGTATGCCTCTCCATTCATCTACCGAGATGGCTCACGCGAGTTTCTGGTGGTGCACGGAGCGGATTGCGTCACTGGGCATGATCTCCGCGATGGGTCGGAATTATGGAGGTTCGGCGAACTCAATGGACCGACAAAGAACAACCCCAAGCAGAATGATCCGACCTTCCGATTCGTCGCGTCACCTTTGGTGGTACCGGGTACGATCATTGTTCCTACGGCCAAAGAAGGTCCGATGGTGACCCTTCGCGTGAACGACGACTTGCGAGGCGATGTGTCGAACACGGGATCCGTAGTCGCATGGAACCATCCACGAACGCCAGACGTTTCCATTCCACTCGTTGTTGACGGTCTGGTCTACGTGCTTCACAAGGATGGCAAGCTCCAATGTTTGGATTTGAAGACCGGTGAGGAGATTTACTTCCAGCGAACCTACACCGGCCAGCATCGGTCGAGTCCAACGTATGCTGATGGTCACATTTACTTTACATCCAATGATGGGCATTGCACGGTGGTAAAGGCGGGACGAGAGTTTGAGATTGTGTCGATCAACGAGATGGGTGAAGCGATCACTGCGTCCCCGGTGATTTCCAATGGTGTGCTGTATTTGCGTTCGTACCAGGCACTCTACGCGATTCGAAAACCGTAATCGGCATTTGATCCATCCAAAAGAGCTCGGCGGTGCTCCTCGAAGGGAGATAAATCAAGCATGCGTGTTCTGATCGTCGAGGATGAACCGGACCTACTAGGGTCTCTCGCGGAATCGCTTAGGGAAGATGGCTATGCTGTTGACACGAGTTTGCGAGGGGACGAAGGGATCCACAAAGCACTCAGTTGGGACTACGACGCAATTGTCCTGGATTGGATGCTGCCGGGGTTGTCTGGTATCGATTTTCTCAAGCGACTACGGAAAGTGAAGGCAACGCCGGTGTTGCTACTCACCGCGAGAGATACCGTCGGCGACAAGGTGTTCGGCCTGGATGCCGGAGCGGATGATTACTTGATTAAACCGTGCAGCTTGCGGGAACTATCGGCACGAATACGGGCACTCATTCGTCGCACTACGGGGAATGCAACCAACCTCATCACGATCAGTAGCATTGTGATCGATACTGGTAGCAAAACGGTTTCCATGGAAGGCCAGTCTGTCCAATTGACCGCCAGGGAATACGCCTTGGTAGAGTTGCTGGCTCTGCATCGAGGAAAGCTCGTCAGTCGCACCATGATTTACGATCACATCTTTGATGAAGATGACGACAGTCTTTCCAACATTGTGGATGTGCATGTCTCGCATATTCGAAAGAAGCTAGGAAGAGATTTCATCGAAACGCGACGAGGGCAGGGCTACATCATCCATGGTTAACCCAGCTTCGTTGTTTGGTTGGACGCGTTCCCTTCGTTGGCGTATCCAAGCTTGGTACGCCGGCATCTTGTTGGTCGCATTGAGTGTGTTCAGCGTTTTACTTTATTGGGAAGCAGCGCGCTCGTTGTGGGATGAAGTTGACACCGACATGTTGGCTGGAGCCCGAATTGTGGAGGGAACCATGCGGCGGTTGGCTCCGCCGATTTTAGATAGTTTGGCGCCGGGACCTGGCGTTCGCCGCGACCAGCAACGCCGCGATCCACCCTTTCCGCCACCGATGGATCGACCTCCACCTCGCTCCAATTGGCGGGATGGAAACAATCCTGGAATGATACCGCCAACCCGCGAATTGCCTCCTCGCCGCGTCCTCCAGGATCGCTTGCCTCCGCATGAGGCGTTGGACCCAGTCTCCGACTTCAAAGCCGCGATCGACTGGACGGCTATCGAACGCCTCCTTCCTGGCCGGCTGAAGAGAGAGCCCAACGAAGTCACCTTGACCGTCTGGTCCCCCGATGGAGAAACGCTATTTAGCAAAGGTACCAACGAAAGAAGTCTGACTTGGAGCCAAGTCGACACGGCGAATCTGAAGAACGTATTGGTGCTACGACAAATGCGTGGCTCGATACGGGACTTGCTCATCCGTGGCCCATCGAACACCACCATTTGCTTTGGGCTCGACGTAACACGAGAGCTCAACCGGATGGCGAGATTTTCGGCGTTTCTAGTCGCTGCCGCGTTGGCGACCTTTGCTTTGGCTTGGCTCGGTGGCGCGTGGTGCTTGAAGCGGACATTGGTCCCGATGGCGGTCATGGAGAAAACCGCATCGAGTATCGGTGCAGATCGATTGAACGAACGCCTACAAGTGGACTCCATGGATACGGAGCTCGCCGAAGTCGCCACGGCGATCAATGGGATGCTTGATCGATTGCAAGCAGGCTTTGAACGCCAGCGAGAGTTCACTGCAGATGCCTCCCATGAGCTTCGAACGCCACTGGCGATTCTTCTTTCGAGCACGGAACTTGCGTTGAGCAAAGAGCGGCCAGCAGAAGCGTATCGCGCCGAGCTCGAGAAATGCCACCGTGCCGCACAGCGAATGAACGGACTGGTCGACTCCTTATTGACCCTATCGCGACTCGATCCCGAGAAGCAAAACATCATAACGGAGACGGTGAACCTGTCGCATTTATGCACGGAGCAAGTGGACTATTTTCGCGAGCTTGCCGGAAAGCAACAAATCACCCTGCAAAGCGATCTTAAACCATGCACTGTCCTTGGGGACCGCGGACTGCTCGAACGATTAGTCTCGAACTTGCTGATCAATGCGATCACCTACAACCAAGAAGGAGGCTGGGTCATACTCGCATTGCAGCAGGATAGCGAGGGATGCACCATGACCGTCACAGACAACGGAAATGGGATACCTGCGCAAGACCTTCCGCATATTTTTGAGCGGTTCTATCGCGTCGATAAAGCTCGATCGAGAATGAGTGGCGGTAGCGGGTTAGGTTTAGCGATCTGCGATTCGGTGGTCCGATTGCACCGAGGAACGATATCGGTGGACTCAAAAGAGCATGAAGGAACCAAGTTTACGATCCATTTGCCAAGCGTCGGTTGAAGCGTCGTTCCCACGATAGGTTCACCCATACCACCTCTCTCGACGTCGAGAGGGAATTTTGAAATGCCGATTCGGCATAGGAAATCGGAAACTGGGAGTTCCGATGGATCAGACAGTTGAGTTTTTAGTGAGTCCTTCGCAAAATAGACCTTCAATCCTTCCACCAGCCCTTACCAAGTCCCGTTCACCCACGAGTACACCGATGCGCTTTCTGATCGCCTTCGTCCTTCCCATTGTTTGCTTCGTAACCAATGCCTGCTCCGAAGAGCCGACCAAGGCACCCGCAAGATCCGGCGACCTGCAGCGTCTATTCAACGGAAACGATCTGCAGAGTTGGGATGGCGATCCTTCGATGTGGTCAGTTCGCGACGGAGTGATTCGCGGGGAAACCACCGCGAGCAACCCAGCGAAGGGGAATACCTTTTTGATCTGGAAAGGTGGCGACGTCAAGAACTTCGAACTCTTTGTTCAATTCCGTTCCACCGCCGCGAACAACTCGGGAATCCAGTATCGATCGAAGCACATCACCGATGGCAGTGTGAAGAATAATTGGGTCGTGCGAGGGTATCAGCACGAGATCCGCAATGAACTCGGATTTCCAAACGTCTCCGGATTTATCTATGACGAGGGAGGAAAGCGAGGCAGGCTCTGTTTGGTGGGCGAAAAGGCGACTTGGGAAACCGATGGGAAGAAGGTGACCGAGCAACTGATCGATGGTGCTGAGTTCAAGAAGTTGTTTCGCTTGGATGACTGGAATGAAACCGTAATCGTTGCGAAAGGAAACCGAATCCAGCACTTCTTGAACGGGCGATTGGTTCTGGATTTTATGGACAACGAGCCAAAGCTCGCGCTACCTCAAGGGATCATCGCGTTGCAACTGCATGCTGGCAATCCGATGTGGGTCGAGTTCAAGGACCTCGAGCTAAAGAAACTCCCCGATTAACCATTCCGGGAGAAGAAGCCGGGAAGAACAGCCGGACGGATTTCAGCGTTGGAATACGTCTGCGTTGGAATACGTCTGCGTTGTAATCCTTCAGCGTTGGAATCAGAGCAGGACAAGCGATGGCCCCCGGTTTCTAGGTCGATGGCTCGACGATCGACAACGCGCGATTTTCGATGCTGGTCAAGGACCAGATCCCAAAGGTTACCAAAAATACGCTGGTTGCGATGGGCAGAGCAAATCGATGGAATGCATGAACGGCGGCTAGGGGGAAAGGGATCCGTGTGAGCGGAACGAGGACACCTTCGGCGAGGGAGATGGGAGAAAGCCCTAGCCCGGCGGTTCGGGTGGGTTGTCGCTCGCTGATGATCGTGGCGGTAGCGAGGGACTGAGCTGCGATCTTCGATTCCCGTTTTTTTACGAGGATTGTTCGCTGCTCGATCACCGAGGGATGGATCGGTACCGCTTGGGCAAAATCGCTCCCACGTTGGTACCCTTGTTGGCAAGTGCTGCTCAGTGCTGTGAGTGAACCGGCAAACAGCGTCATCCCTCCAAACACCCAAACGGTAAGCGAGTTTGACGGTTGGGTTGGATGGTCAGCCATGCGAGGGTCCCGTGGGTTAAGCGATACAGAGGTTGGGCCATTGGCGATCGTGGTCAGGAAGTTTGCCAAACGGGTGGTTAGACCATGTTCCCGAACTGAATTTCCCAAAATGCACGCCTCATGCCAGAAGTCATGTTGCCTCGAAACAACGCTCGCTGGACGCTTGGCTAGTTGACGTAACCCCTTTCCAACCGTATCGTTGCAATCAGATCGAGCATTCCGTGGATCGGTTTTTAGAGCCGCGGCACTGTTTCCAGATCGCAACCTCGAGGACCCACGCACTGTTGACGAAACGCAACATGCGTTGAGAAGCTGCATCATGAATACCCTTTGAGGCGATTGCGAACGAGTTGCAATCGAACCGAATCGAGCGAGTCCAGATCGCTTGTGTAGTTAAGTGGTTTTACTTATGCCTTTTTTAGGTAGACAGCGTTATCATTTTCGATTCGCTGAGAACCTAATGCTGGTGTGAAGAAAACTGGGTTTGATTCGTTGACGCAGGCTTGCTCTACGGATCAACTTGACCTTCCTTCACGTCGCATCGGATCAGCAATCTTTCAAAGAGTGTAAATAGAAAATTTCCTAGTCTCCGTTTTTGCATGAGTTGGGTAGAAGACATGACACGACCTTTCTGGCACCAATCTTTTTGTCGCCGATCGCTTTCGACCGGAACATTTTTGCGAGGCGCTAAGTCCATGGGACTCGCGTTGAGTTTCGGATTGGCAGCAACCGTTTCCTACGCTCAGCAGCCCGCAACTGCCACTGCGCCTGCCGCGGCTATCAAGCCGGTTTCGGCAGAACAAGGCGCATTGGAAGCCGAAGTGTTGAAGGCCAGCAAGCAATTGATGGATGCGTTCAACAACGGCAGCGTGGACGGCGTTCTGGGAGTATTTTTGCCAGATGGAGAATTGATCGACGATAGTGGAACGGTTCACCTGGGCCATGAGGAGCTCAAGTCCTTGGTGACCCAATTTTTTGCTGCTTACCCGGGTGCTAAGACCCAAGCCGAGATCGAATCGATCCGCGTGGTTGGGGGACTGGCGATGGTCGATGGTTCTCGAATCATCAGCGACAAAGAAGGAAACGGTTTGTCGGTGCTTCGCTTTGCTACCGTTTGGAAAAAAACCGACGCTGGTTACAAATTGGCATCGCTTCGCGACGTCAGTGTTCCGCTTCCCCCCACTCCTCACGAAGCATTGGAAGCGATCAGTTGGATCGTCGGCCAATGGGTCAATGAAGGTACCGATGCTAAAGTCGATCTCAACTACCGTTGGGCTGAAGATGGCAATTTCATTGTCGGTGACATTTTGATCACCGCTGGAGACAAGGTGGTGATGAAGAGCTTCCAACGGATTGCTTGGGACGCACACGAAGGAAAATTCCGATCGTGGACGTTTGATTCCGATGGGGGGTTCGGCGAAGGACTTTGGTATCCGACCGCAAATGGTTGGTCACTTACCTCAAAAGCGATCGCTCCCGATGGATCTCGTGGAACTGCTACCGTAAAAATTCAATCTGATAGCAAGGATCGGTTCAATGTGGTCGGGACGCATCGCGTGTCCGAGGGTAACGAAGAACCAGACTACAGCTACACCGTCGTTCGCCGTCCACCTGAATCTGGTACTAGCAAGTAAGTCCAGGTTTGGGGTATCCCGTAACTTGTTCCTCCGTTTTTGTCCAAGGTTTCATTCCGGAATCATTACCGAACCTGAGAGCGAGCTGTCTTTATGAAGATCACGTTTTTCCAAGTTAATTTGAGGCCGCTGGCACAAGCCGTTTTAGCAATTGGGATGCTAGGATTACTCGCCCCTGTCGACTCGGCTTTCGCGCAAGGCCGCGGTGGACGGGGAGGTGGAGGTGGTGGTGGCATGGGAGGTTCGCGTCCCGCGGGAGGCGGCATGGGTGGGGCTAGGCAATCCATGGGAGGCGGCATGGGAAGTGCGCGTCCAATGAATATGGGAGGCGGCATGGGAAGTGCCCGTCCAATGAATATGGGAGGCGGCGGCATGCCATCTGCCCGTCCAATGCCGCAAATGCCGCAGTCCCGTCCCTCTTTTGGAAACATGCAACAGTCGCGACCGGCTGGCCAAGGAAACTTTGGTGGGCTCGGAAACGGTGGCGGGATGAGTGGCGGACTAGGGGGCCTGAACAATCGGCCGATGCCCGGCAATCTACAAAAGCCTTCCACAGGTAATCTAGGGTCAAATCGCCCTTCGTTGGGTTTTGGTGCACCTAGTACATTGCCAGGTTCTGTTGGCGGGTCGCTCGGCGGATCACGACCGTCGACAGGAAACATTTCAGCCCGTCCCAACCCGGGAAATTTAGGAAACCTTTCTCCGAGCAACCGCCCGAACATCCAGATGCCAGGATCGTTGCCGTCGACCAATCGGCCATCGTTAGGAGGTAATCAGCTGGGCGGAAACCAGCCGAGTACCAAGCCGGCTCCGCTTCCTGGCGGAAACCGACCTTCGTTGGGTGGATTGAATCGCCCCACGACACTTCCAGGCAATATCGGCGGTGGCAATATCGGCGGTGGCAATATCGGCGGTGGCAATATCGGCACGACCAAACCGGCACCGGGTCCTGGATTGGGGAACGGGTCGAACATCACTGGAAATCGTCCCGGGCAAGGTGGTGGGCTGAACCGCCCTGACTTCCCAGGTGCTGGTGGTGGCCCATCCACAAAACCCAATCGTCCTTCGATTGGCGGCAACCGTCCCGGTGGCAATGGTGGCGGAATCAATAACGGCAATAATAACGGGATCGGCAACAACAACAATTTGCCAGGCATCACCAACCGTCCACCGTGGATCGGCGGTGGCAACGGGAATGGCAATGGCAACAACATTATCAACAACAATAACAATAACACGATCAACAACATCAACCGACCGGGTGGCTGGAACCGTCCCGACTGGAACAACAACGGCAGCTGGAACAACGGCAACTGGGGTAATTTTGGTGGTGGTAATTGGGGGAACAATAACAATCGTCCCAATTGGAATAACAACAATCGCCCCAATTGGAACAACGGCAATACCAACATCAACGTCAACAATAACAACTGGTCCAACAATAACTTCAATCGCCCATTCTGGGATCGACCAGGATACAACAACAACTGGGGCAATAACTGGGGCTTCAACGGCGGTTACAACAACTGGAACAACGGCTGGTACAACCACTGTGT
>CAIYZV010000086.1 GCA_903930765.1 uncultured Pirellula sp. | reverse complement strand
GGTCAACGTATCGTTGAATGCCGAGCCGAGAATGCTTTCAAGGTTCGTGATCGTATCGGTGCCAGCTCCAACGGTATTCTGAGCCGTGGTCGTTGCAAGATTAAGCGTGATCGCCGAGGTGGCTGATGCATAGCTGACCGTGTCGGTACCGGCACCACCATCGAGTGTATCGTTGCCCAGTCCACCTTCGATGGTGTTATTATTGGTATCGCCCGTGATCGTGTCGTTGTTCACCGAGCCGACGATGTTCTCGATGTTGTACAGAACATCGGTGGCCGCATCACCGCCGGAATAAGTGCGAGTGGCCAAGTTGATCGAGACTGCGGCGGACGATCCAAAGTAGGAAACCGTATCGCTACCAGCTCCACCGAAGATCGTATCGCTGCCGGCACCGCCATTGATCCAATCGTTACCAGCACCGCCGTAGATCAGATCGTTGCCTGAACCGCCACTGACGGTGTCGCTGCTGCTGTCGTCGAGGGTCAGGCGAACGTTGTCGAGTATGCCGTCGACACCGATCGTCGTTGACGAGACGTCCGTAAAGAGTATGGTGGTTTGATTGCCTAATGCAGCGAATAGAAATTCGAAGTCTTGCGGTACGGATGTGCTCGCAGCGGTGGTCGTATGGCTGACGATGCGATCGATCACGGATACCCCTCCGCTGACGATTTGAACTCGCATCGATTGCGACGCACCCGATGCCCCATTTGCCCAGAAGTCGAATCCAACGTTGTAGTTCGCTCCAACGGTCGTGCTGAGGTTCTGCATCAACACGCCCGTATTTGCCGTGTTTCCGGCGCCAAATCCAACCGCATGCGTTCCTTGGACGGATCCCGATCCCGTGTAGGACGATGCGTTGCCACTTACGGTCCAGCCCGTTGTGCTGTTTCCTTCAAAGCTGCCGTTACTAACGAGGTTCGCCCCTTCGGCCCAAACCGTATCGTCACCAGCACCCGCATCGATCGTGTCCGCACCTGTACCACCCGTAATCGTATCGACTCCCCAGCCGCCGGTGATAACATCGCTGCCCGAACCGCCATCGACGGAATCGTTGCCATCGCCACCGGATAGATAATCGTTGCCCGCTCCGCCAATGATCGTGTCGTTGCCAACGCCGCCTGCGTACGAATCGGATTGAGCCGACGCGCTATTCGAATCGTTTCCTGTCGTTCCCTCCGTGTAGGTTGTCGAGATGCCAGTGATGTTCTCTCGAATGACCAAATTGTCGACGCCCCAGGCTTCATCATTCCAATTTCCATTCAGTCCCGAACCAAATCCCAATTTGAATGACGTCGACGTTGTATTGACCGTGAGTACATAGGTGTACATTTGATCGGTCAACCAAGATTCACCGGATGAAAAACCGTAGTGTGTGGCGAACAAACTATCAGGTGTCGTATTGGTATCGTCGGTGAGGGTCGCAGTTGTATTCAAATTATTGGCCACGAGGACGTCATTCGCCCAGACCTTAAACAGCTCATTATCCCAGCTATCAATGCAATTGAACGTAAAGCTGATCGTCACCGAGGATTGATTGCCTGACAACGAGAACGTCTTGTAAACGTCTTGTGCGTTCTGAATACCAAGCGAAGATGCGGGTGTGCCCGAATTGTTGTACGCAACCGCAGAGGTCAAGAATGGACCAAAATCCGAGTTCGATGTTACCAGCGTACCGCCGGTCCAACCGCTCAAGCTGCCGTTGTCAAAAGTCTCCACGATCGGAGCAGCAAGCGCGGTGATCGTTGCGACGTTGCTGCTGGTCATGTCGCCGTCCGCAAAACGGAAGGTTTCGACGCCGGTAACCGTCTCGGTTCCATCGGGACTGCTGATTCGCGCATCGATGACTGTGTACGTGCCCGAGTTGTTGGTGATCGAGTAGTTGGCTCGATTGCCGCTCAGGATCAAGACGTCGGTGCCTGTTCCCCCGATAATCGTGTCGATTCCTCCGCTGGCGAAGATGATGTCATCACCGGCACCACCATCGAGCGTGTTGTTGCTGCTGTTGCCGTACAACGTGTCCGCAAAAGCCGACCCGGTGACGTTCTCGACATTCGCGATCCAATCACCCGATGCATCGCCGGTGCTGGTTTGGAAGTTGATGCCGAGATTGACCGTAACAACGGCGGTCGAGTTGGCATAAGTGACCGTGTCGGTGCCAGCACCACCATCGATATAGTCCGAACCTACACCGCCATCGAGCGTATCATTGCCGCCACCGCCATAGAGCGAATCATTGCCTGCACCACCGATCAACGTATCGTTGCCGCCGGTGGAGGCGTAGACACGAACGTTGTCGAAATCGAGGTCCGCGTTGGTCGGGAATAGAGATCGATCGGTGAATTGAAGTGTTGTCGCACTGCTGGTGGCCGTAAATGTGTACGTGTAAGTTTGCTTGCCGAGCGTGTTAATCGCAACTGTTTGATTCAACAGTGCAGTTGAGCCATCCAGCACCATCGCTTGCAATTGCCCAACCGACTGATCCCGATACCCCGAAGCCAGATCGAAGCTGAGCGTGTACGATTGGCCAGCTATCGTGTTGATCGTTTGGCTGAGCGTTCCACCGTTTGCAGAATTGTTTCCGCCAAAGGCATAGAAATTGGTCCCGTCGGTACTGCGATAGCCCGCCGCGTACGCATTGTCGGTAGTCGGACCGGTTCGCGTCCATCCGTTGAAATTCCCCAGTTCAAATGACCCGTTGTAAACCAGATTCGCGTCGTCCCCTTCGAGCTTATCGACCGCACCGTTGCCGATGAGCGTATCATTGCCGCTGTTGCCGATGAGGTTATCGGTGCCGTTGGTGGCGGTTTGATTGATCACGGCGACGTCCGCTAGAATGGCACCTGCATTTCCCGAGGCAGATAAGCTTCGGAATTGCAGTAAGGTGGATGTGCTGGTCGCGGTAAACGTATACGACTGCTCAACCCACTCTGCGGTGGAGTACGAATGGCCGGATGAAGTCGTAATGCTATAGTTGGACGTAACTCCCCCCACGCTCAGCTCCAGTGACTTCGTCGCAGCACCCGATGCGTTTGCCGACATCATGAAACGCACGGTGTAGGTGTTTCCAACCACGGTCGTCAGCGTTTGCGATATGGCACCCGGGGCTGTACCATCCATATCAACCGCTCGGCCACCGCTTGGAATCGACATGAAGGAACTGGTTAGTAATTCGACATTCGCTTGCGATACCGTCCAACCGCCAAATGTAGTACCGCTACTATAGGTGGTCACGGAGCCCGATTCCGTTCCGTTCAAGAACTGTCCGTCACTCGCGATATTGGCTCCACTCGAAATGAAGTCGTTGCCAGCGAGTCCGCCGATGGTTTCTGTGCTCGATGTTCCAGTCAAGAAGTTGACACCGCTCGTCCCTTGGGTTCCGCCCGATGTCACCGAGACGTTGGCACCGAACTCGGAGGTGTTGCCGAACGTAAAGTCTGACGGTCGAACTGTCGCGGTCGCCGTGACTCGATCGCCCGCTGCAATAAATAGATTCTGCAGGAACTCAGTGAACGATGCATTGCCGGAACTGTCGGTCGTGACGTTCATGAAGCCTAGATATGTTGGGCCTTCGCCGTTGGTTGTGTCTTGCGTGCCGCTGGGGATCGAGAAGAACTCGAGGCGGAAATTGGTGCTCGCGAGCGAGTTCAGTGAGCCCGCGATGGTGGTGCCTGTGGGTCCCGATACGGCACTGGAGATGACCGGGAAGTTCTGTAAGCCGTTGGCACCGGTATCCGCGTCGAGTGAGTCGTTGGCTTGTACGGCTGCGTCTGCGGCCAAATCGATGCCGAGTCCGCCGTTGCTGAAGATGCTGTTTTGGAGGATCGGATTATTGGCTGCGGAAGAACCGTTGACGACAACGCCTTGATTGGTATTGCCCGCGACGATGTTCGCAGCGCCGGTGGCCGAACCGCCGATGACTGTGTTGGAAACGTTGTTCACATAGATGCCAACGCTGTTTGCAAGACTCGCTGAATTCGCAGGGTTGCGGCCAATCGTATTTCCCTGGAGGGTATTGTTGTTGGCTTCGACAAGCACACCGTAGTTCGTGTTGCCAGAGATCACATTGCCTGCACCGGTGGTTGTGCCACCCAATGTGTTGTTAATGGCCCCCAACTCGAAGTAAACGCCATAGCGCTGATTGCCCAGGCTCGAAGTTCCGCTTGCATTGGTGCCAATGAAGTTGCCTTGGATCGTATTGTACGTCGAGGCTCCCAGGAGCTGAATTCCATCCAGGACATTTCGCCCAATGGTGTTGGCGGACAAGCTAGTTGTACCACCAATCTGATTGTAGGAAGAACCGATGAAGGTGATACCACTGCCGCCATTGGCCAGAGCTGTTCCTGAGGAACTTAGGCCGATCGTGTTCCCCTGGATGGTGTTGTAGATACCATTGTCGGAGCGAATGCCGTCACTGACGTTGCCTGCGATCAAATTGCCTGCGTTGGATACCGAGCCACCGATCGTATTTCCGGAGGCTTGTTGAAGGAGATAGATGCCATATTTGCTATTCCCGATCGCGGTCGTGCCGTTGATGTCGGTACCGATGTAGTTGCCCTGGACTTTGACATTTCGGAAAGCCTGGCCATTGCCACCATCGATGACGATTCCGTCGTTGGTGTTTCCAGAGATGATATTGCGAGCGGTCGATGTGGTTCCACCGATGAGCGTACCAGCTCCGTTGGATGTCACGTAGATTCCGATATTGCCATTGGCGAGTGCCGTCGTGCCAGCAGCGTTCAAACCGATAATATTGCCGGATACAGTGTTATTGACTCCATCGATGTAGATGCCTTGGTAGGTGTTGCCGGAAAGGACGTTGCCGGTGCTGGTTGTTCCACCGATCGTGTTGTAGGCCGAGCGAACCACGACACCGTAGCCGTTCTCCTCGCCGGTAACCGTATTGCCACTGCTGTCCATGCGCCCCAAGAAACTATTGCTGATCGTATTGCCCATCGAGGTCGCTTGGATCTCGATACCAGACAGGCCGAAATCGCGGACGACCAAGCCGCGAATCGTGCTACCGGCCGATCCCACACCGAGAGTTAAACCATTCGTGTGGAGGTTGTTACCATCCAGGATGATCGGTACGAAGCTGCCTGCGACGTAGCTTGTTTGCGTCGTACCATCGATGGTGACTTGACCGGTGATGGTTGGTAGTACTGTTGCGACGTTGATGATTTGCGTGCCGCTGCCGGCGATGTTGAACGTGATCGTGTCGGCGCCCGCGTTGGCGTTGGCATCGAGGATGGCTTGGCGGAGTGAGCCGGTGCCACTGTCATTGGTGTTGGTGACGGTGTAGGTGGCGAGAAGGCCACCGTAGGAGGATTGCATCGATATGCTGAAGGGATTGCTTGACTCGATTACCCCCTCGCGCAACTCCCCCTCACCCGCAGCCCCTCTCCCCCAAGGGGGCGAGGGGAGCCACAACGAAGAAGAATTATCTCCCCTCGCCCCTGATAAGGGGAGAGGGGTCGGGGGTGAGGGGTTAGCGTTTGCAACATACTCCAAGCTCCAATCGCCGCCGCGCGAGATGTCCCCTGTTTTGTCTATCGATGCTGCGACATCGGCTCGCGTCAACTCTGCGACGCGATCGATGAACGCTTGGCCTTCGGGGCCAGCCGCGACATCGCAACCGTAGATGAGAATGTCACCCGAATCACTCAGCGACATCCCCCACGTTTGTAACGGCGCTTGGTATTGATCGATATTGCCAGCGGTTAGCCATGAGCCCCCCAGCTGGAGCATTCCATCGGTCCCGTGCGATACGAAGTGGATCGCATCGAGATCATTGTATTGCGATAGAACGCTGCTGATTTGGTCGAAACCATTTTCTGTGCCGTTGAGAGCGCGGATGGAAACATTCCGACCTGTGGCCAAAGCGTTGGCTTCGAGATCAGCGATCAGGGCATCGGAATCGTAGATTCCGGATTGGATGAAGACAATCTCGTTGACAGGCTGGAAGCCTATCCCACTGGGAATGACAGGCTGGAAGCCTATCCCACTGGGAGAAGCTGTCTGGGATGGATTCGGTAGCGCAGTAAATCGCTCCGCGAAGAAGGCTTCTGCAGGTTCCTCTCCTTCACTCGTCTGCAATGGCGGCAGGACTTGCGCACAGCCGAGGATCATCATCTTTCCGTCGGCGTTGGCCATGCCCCACGCTGGAAACTCCGCTTCCATCTGGGGCACTTGGATCGAAGCTGTCCAAGCTCGACCTTGCGGTGCGATCCCTTCGCAACCTCGTAGGATCATGCGTACCGAATCGTAGCTCGAATAATGTGGGAAGTGTGAACCGATCCGATGATCCGAATCATCGGCTTCATTCCAAACGAACGAAACCGCATCTGCTGAACTCGTTGCAAAGCTATCCCAATCGCGCTCGCTACAGAACTCGAAATCGAGAACCAACGCTGATTCCGATACTTCTAGATCGAGGGTTGACGCCGAGATCGATTCGTTTGCGTTCTCCGTAGCAATATACTCTTGAGAGAAGAGTTCGCGAGCAGCTTCATCATCGGCGACGTCCTGTACGGAGTCGGGCAATACCCAGTTGGTCATCCTGAATTCACAATGGTATTCCAGGGCCTTGTCCAGACAGGAGCGAATACGTTCGAGTCTTTCTTCTAAGACTGCGACATCATCGTGGGCTTGAATGGGAGTCTCGAAGTCGTCATACCAGAAGTCCCGGAAAGGCTCGCTAATGGTCTCTCGTCGCAGGGGTTCTTGTCCAACGGCGTTGGGTTCTAACGCTACACCTTGATCTACGGTTTCTGCAGCTTCGGACGTATGGGATATCGAGGAATCGGAGATCGATGGCGTCGACGCCGGGAGTGTGAATGCCGAGAGGTCGATGGACTCCCAGTCTATCGTCATTTGGTCGTTCGGTGCGGTGTCCATCGAACCGTCTGCGACGAGCATATAGAGCGGGTTAGCG
>CAIYZV010000085.1 GCA_903930765.1 uncultured Pirellula sp. | reverse complement strand
TGGCGAGTCCAAGCGAACATCGCAGCGCTTCGAGCTACCTTCTCCGCGGGGGACATCGCTTTCCAGCGACGTTCGTATTCAAGTTCGATTTCCGACTGTTCCACCCTGATCTCCTCATTCCAGTTGACTATCCGTCAGTATACGGGAACGCTCCAAAGGAACAAAGTATCGATGTTTTGCGCAATCGATGCCTGCCATCGAGCGTATATCAAGTGGCTTTGGCACTCTTGGCTTCGTTGGCGTGATATGGATTTATTCATACAGTCCACGGACTCAAGCCCTTCTTGGACTTGCTGTAGTCCGCCGCATTGTTTCGACTTCGATCGAGATGCTGCAAAGTGGTAGGATTCGAACTACCCAAAAAACATTGGGGAAACATGAAAAAGTTCGGTTCCTGTCCTCTCCGTTAGTTTTCTGCAGCGTTATTTTTCTGCAGCGTTATTTTTCTGCAGCGTTAGTTTTCTGAAGCCCATGCTGCAAAACCCTGGATTTCCCAGGGTTTTTCGCGTTTCTGGCCAGTTGCGTAGGCCTAGACCACAACCTTTTATAGTCACGCGTCAGCACGGATCCAATCGGCTCGCGAAATGATCCACAAATACGGGGGCAACTGTCGCACAGCAACTGGCGACCCATAACGCACCATGGTCGACGAAATACAATGCGTCCTGTGCAAACTCTTTGCCGATTCGGTGGGCTTCGGCAAGCGGTATGGCAACCGCCCAACTCGGTTCCGCATGATGTGTGCTCGGCGAATAACCGACCACACGCTTTAGAAAAGTCGGCGTTGACGCTTGCAATTCTCGGAACAGCTTTTGATCCGCCAATGAATTCCGCTCCTCGCTCCAAACCTCTCCTGTCGTCGCGTAGGCCGAAAGGATCACGAATTGCGAGGGCAATTCTCCTAGTGGATCTTCGACACGAAACCGGGTTTCAAGGTACGCAGGATGCATGGAATCAGCGAGAGGGAATTACTTTCGAAAGCAATAGAACCGACTCCTACAAGCCGCCCAAACACGGCGCAGGGGAACCCTAGCCATAGTATATTAGCAATCAAGCTCGGCAGTGTCGCGGGGGCATCGGAAAACGGGCTAAGCATCGTGATAGCCCAAAAATTCCCCTCAGCGTACCCTCTATGAAAACGGCATGAAAGAAGCCTATGCGATGAACGCGAATTGCTCCGACCAACACTCCCGCCTTGCCCGCCTAGCCTCAACGATACCGACCCTAATGATGCTCGGTATGTGCGCGTTGTTCGGATCTGCATCGCACGCCGCACAAAATCAGGATGAAAAAACCGCCACGCTATCTTGGACCGTGGTCGTCCCAGAAGACACCCCGGCAAATGCCGAACTCTACATGGCTGGAAATACCGATATGTTGGGGCCTTGGCAACCCAATGCCTTTCGACTCGAACGACTCTCGGCACGCGAATTTGCGTGCCAACTCAAACTACCGATCGGTATTGAGCTTGAGTACAAATTCACGCGAGGCAGCTGGGGTACAGTTGAGAAAACCAAGGATGGCGCTGAGATTGCAAACCGCCGAGTTCGAGTTGCACGTGATTCGAAGATCGCGGTCGCGATTGAAGGCTGGGCGAAGCCTGCGGTCGCTAAACCCAATACGGGCACAGGCGATCTTCGTTGGTTGGATATCGAGAGCAAGATCTTAAATGGGCAACGACGCGTTACGGTGTGGCTTCCTCGCGATTACCGCGATCATTGCATGCTCAGGTACGCAACGCTCTATTTTTTAGATGGGCAGAACGTATTCGATGCATCGCGCGCTGCTTTTGGCGTCGAATGGAAAGCTGATGAAACCGTCAAGCGATTGATGGATGACCAGCGGATACAGCCATCCATTGTCGTCGCGATTGACAACTCCCCAAATCGCTTAACCGAATACTCCCCCGTTCCAACTACGCTGAACCAGCAAGTCGTCGGAGGAGATGCCGACCGATACTTGCGGTTTCTTTGCGAGGAAGTCAAACCCCTGATCGATCGCGAGTTTCGAACCATCGATACGCCCGAGCACACCGCCATCATCGGCTCTTCGATGGGTGGGCTCTTTGTTTTGCACGCGTTGCGGGTACGCAACGATGTTTTTGGTTCAGGTGTCGCGATGTCACCCACCTTATTTTGGGGCCATGGACACACGCTGAAGGCTTATCAAGCATGGGGAGAGGGTGTAGCACGGCCCGCGACAACTCTACCCAACGAAAAAAATGATAAGCCTCTCTCTCCTGCGATTCGGCTTTGGATCGATATGGGGAATCGTGAAGGAGAAAAAAATGAATTCGCGGGTTCAGAATTGGTGGATTCCGTGCGTCGACTCGGACAAGTGATGGAAGGACCTCTCGCCAAACGCATCAAAAGCCACGTATTTATCGAAGAGGGCGGAGAGCACAACGAAACCGCTTGGGCGCGACGGTTGCCAGAGGCACTTTCATTCATCATGCCAGAGACAACAGCACCTTAACCATCGCGACCATCGCTCCGGAAAGATCCTTGACGAGTTATCCACTTCCAAACGATTCAACCGCATTCGTTCATAAAAAACGTATCATCATCAATCGGTATCAACCAATAGTCGTAATTGAATTACGAGCGCAAAGCGATTGAATCCTCCAGTAGCCCTTGGCAGAATCCGCTCATGAAAACAAAAAAACGAAACGCGCGATCTAGTTGGTTGGCTGCAGCGATCGCCTTGTTGTTCCATGGTATTCCTGGCTTATCGATTGGGAATGCACAGGACCCGGCCCTCCATGTCGAACGCTTTCCTGCATTAACGCTCGAAGAGGCACAGGCTGCGATTGAGCTCGTGCCAGGCTACTCGGTGGAGTTGGTGGCCAGCGAACCGATGGTGAGCAGTCCCGTCGCGATTCAATTCGATCCCCAAGGAGCCATGTGGGTGGTCGAGATGGTCGACTATAGCGAGCAGGAAAACGACGCCCTCGGGCGAATCTCGAGACTGGAAGATCGCGATCATGATGGGCGGATGGATCATGCGGAGGTCATTGTTGAAAAACTATCCTGGCCGACTGCGATCGCTTGGGTACGTGGAGCCGCATGGGTAGCGGCTCCACCGCACTTGCTCAAAGTAGCCCCAACACGTGACCCATCGACGACGCCTGGCGCCGCATGGACGGCCGAACCGATCCTGTCAGGCCTCGGGCGGCAGAATGTACAAGGCATGGCCAATTCGTTCCGATGGGGACTCGACGGTAAAATGCATTTATCGACCAGTTCCAATGGAGGGCAGTTGCTGTTGCCCACAGGGTCCCCGTTGCTTGCCTCCAACCCAAAGCTCGCCGATACCGCACTTGGAGTCCAAGGTCGAGATATCGGCATCGGTGTCGACGATGGCACCCTGCAAACGTTCGTCGGGTACGGCCAGCATGGCATGGACATGAGCCCTTGGGGCGATCGCTTCGTTTGCAGCAACAGCGATCACTTGCAACAAGTCGTCGCGTGGTACTTACCAGAACTCACCGATGCTTCGCTGTCCAAAGGTGTTTCCTGGCGTCGGAGTATCGCCGCCGATGGACCACAAGCAGAGGTCTACCGCAACTCACCTGTTGAGTCATGGCGATTGATTCGGACACAAATGCGTCTATCGGGAGCTTCGAACGGGTTGCTCGAAGGGGGCGGGCGCGCTAGTGGTTACTTCACATCGGCGACCGGGATCACGATCTACGATGGAGACCAATGGGCTGATGATCAATGGGCAGAACCGGACAGCATGCTGGCCTTCATCGCCGATGTCGGTAGCAACCTCGTCCACCGGAAACGATTGCGTCCCGACGGCCCCGCATTTCTCGGAGAACGCATCGATAACGGAACCGAATTTCTTCGGAGTCGGGATACTTGGTTTCGTCCTGTTCAATTCGCTAACGGACCCGATGGATGCTTGTACATCGTCGATATGGCCCGAGAGACCATCGAGCATCCTAAGAGTTTGCCAGAACCGATCAAAAGCCAAGTTGACTTGACGTCCGGCAGAGAGCGTGGCCGCATATGGCGTGTTCGCGCCACCGATCGTCCGATTCGCCGTGAAGGTGTTGATCTTCTTTCGCTGACCAAGGAATCCCTGGTCCGATTGCTCGGTCATCCCAATGGATGGCACCGAAAGATGGCATCGCAACTTTTGATGGAACATGGCGAGGAATTGGAGGGTGTAATTCCCGCACTGCGAGAAATGGTGCGCGATGGAAATCCAGCTATCGCGCAGATCCACGCATTGTCAGTGTTGGCACGCGTTGACGGGAAACTCGATGCCGATACGTGGCTTCGGGCCCTCCAATCACCGGAACCTTCGGTTCGATTATGGGGATTGGTATTCACCCCGAGGCCTATCCGATGGGCTCCCGACACGATCATCAAGGGGCTTCAATTGTTGCAAAACGAATCCGATCCCAATGTTCGCATTGCAGCATGCGTCCGCGCTGGTCAACTCATCGCCGATCCGACGCAACGAGCGGGACTTTTGGTTTCTTGGATTCGCGGCGATTTGAAGATCGACGAATCGAGGGCTGCTGTCGAGTATGCTTGTCGCGGCGAGACGGCACGCTATGTCTGGGACAAGCTGAAGTTGCGGTTTTCTGAGCCGAGGACTCAAAGCATGGCGTCGCCTTGGATCGATGGCTTGTTGTACCAGATGCATCTGAATGGCGATCTGGGAAAGGAGGTCCAAACATGGAACCCCGAACAACCGGATCCTGCGTCCTTACAAGTCCTAAACGCTGTTGTTCCGTCCATTGGGCGGCTTCTCGAGCGGCGCTCGATTGCCAATGGTACGGAATCCTTCCAAGCGATTCAGATGCTGGGTCAGCAACGGGTTTCAAAGAAGTTAGCGCATTTGGTGGATACCAATGCCTCAGAAACACAATACCTCCAACTCCTGGGCGATACTCGGGAGCAGCGACAAGGCTGGATGCGGATCGCAGCAACATTTCCAATCGAGGAAAAGCAAGCGTTGCTACACGGGATTCTTAATGCATGTCCATCGATGGAGATTCAAATCGATGCGATTGACGCGTGGGCTCTGAACGATGGCGTGTTGCAACGCCTCTCGCTCGAGAAAATCAACAATCTGCCTCCTTTGGTGGGTCAAGCGATCCTCAGGGCGTTGATTCGCAGTGAAGCAGGCGCAACGTTGCTTTTGTCAAAGCTAGAACAAGGGGCGTTGGATAGCTCGCAAGTACCTGCGTGGGTCTGGCAAACGTTGAGAGCATTCCCAAGCGAATTGATTCGCAAACGAGTGGGGGCTTGGGACAAAGTGTCAGAGGTGAGCTGGGAATCGATCGCGGATGGATACAGAGTCGGATGGAAAGAGCCTGGTTCGAAGGAAAAAGGATTGGCGCTATTTCAGAAATGGTGTGCCTCGTGCCATCGGATCCATAACGTTGGGATCGAGATCGGTCCGTCGCTCGAGTCCTATCGGGTTCGTCCCAACGAAGCGATTGGTCTATCCGTTGCCGAACCGAGTCGGGAGATGGATTCCAAATACGAACAGCATCAGATTCGGACTCAGGACGGTCGCGTGGTCGTCGGCATCTTGGTGAGCGCTAATCAGGATGCCATCGTGCTTCGGACCGCGCAGAATGAAACTCTTTCCGTCGAGCGTTCTGAAGTCGACCAGTGGAAGACAACTGGCAAATCGCTCATGCCCGATGGGTTGATGAAAGAGTTCAGCCCTGAGAATTTTAATGACTTGATCGCGTTCCTGCGAACCGGCGGGAACTAGCCTCGTTCGACCGTTACGAGAGACACCAAAGGCTAGCACCAAAGTCGTTCACTAAGCGCGCGGAAACCTAACCGAAAAACGTGTGCTTTGCGACAGCCCACCAACCATTGCGATCCAAACTCCGGTACGGCGATGTCGGCTCCAATGTTTGGATCAGATAGCGATGCGCAGCTGCCAAATTGTGGTAGGGTAGTGATGGAAAGATATGGTGAAGAGCGTGATAACGAATCGAAAAGGGAAACAGTATCGCCGTCATCGCATCCCGACCTGTATAGTTGCATGAATCCAAGATGTGATCCGCCATACTCACTGCGTCGCCATGACTGTGCCCATGATGGTCGCCTGCCAATCGCAACGTATTCATGCATAGCACTCCGAATCCTAGAGAATACAGAAGTGGCAATCGCGTCCAATCGGTAATCCCTAACGCGATCACAACCAGGATCTGAGTCGCTCGCACCCAACAAAGCCATTCGACGATCGCAATGTTTCTCCGGTCCACCGGATTGAGCTTGCGTTCATAACTCGGATTGAGAGCCATCGACAACGATGACGCATGGACCAACGTCCACTCTCTCCAACCATGCACCAACCAGATCAAAGGTACCAACAGGAACCGCAGAAAAACAACCAGCGGCGTTATCAGCATTTTGCCGATCAGCATGAAAATCCCTAGGACATTTCCACGATGGTACATGCTTAAAAAATACTCTGGATCATCTGTGGTCCCAAAGTAGTGGGTACTATGGTGATCTCGATGATGTCGGGTAAAAAATGGAGATGGAGAAAAGATGATGATCCCAGCCAACAGATTCCATGCCAACTTGTAAGCATTCATCTCACCATGCTTCAAGTGGCACACTTCATGAACCAACGACCCGAGTCGGTACAAAAAGAATAAGGCCACCGGGTAACTAAGCAACTGCTGCCATGAACCCATGGTAGCCCCGAGGAAAATCGCAGAGGCAACATACGCTGGGATGAGGCAACCGAAGAAATCGATCCAGTAACGCCATGCACTCGGGTGAAAAAAATCACGACCACTGTCGCGCAGCGTCGCTCGAACGTCGCTAAGCCATCGTTCACTCGAAGCCACGCCAGTGGTCACGCTGTCAGCATGGCTTGGAGTTCGCACCAATGGATCGACAGACAATGGATCGACAGCCAATGAAGCACCGGCAATTTGGATTTCCGCCACGAGATGTCGTCCTGCAGGTAAACGTCCTTGACCACACGTTGCAAGGGTCGTTGAATGCGAAGCATTCGCGTCCCCAATCTAGGATCATGGAACGACTCTCCGTTTGTCA
>CAIYZV010000084.1 GCA_903930765.1 uncultured Pirellula sp. | reverse complement strand
TACCCTCCTAAACCCAACACCCTCCTAAACCCAACACCCTTCGAAATTTCCGCACCCTGATTTCGATTCCCCGAAGCACCGCCCAACGAAGCATAGTCCTATGGTCGCTCGACTCGCCTACCGCATGTTCAACGAAATCGATAAGCGACTTCTCTGGAAGTTCGCTTACAATTTCGGCTTCAAAGGCATGCGATCGGTTCAGAAGTACAAAAAACGCCTCAAACAAGGGATCCACTTTCCTCCCTTTCTGTTCATCTCGATCATCAACAGCTGCCAGCTTCGCTGCCAAGGTTGTTGGGTGGACGTCGCTTCCCCTCGAAAGATGATCAGCAAAGAGGATCTGAACCGACTGATCAACGACGCGAAGAAACACGGTAACAGCTACTTTGGAATCCTCGGCGGTGAACCGTTCATGCACCCCGACTTGCTCGAGGTGCTCGCATCCCACCCCGACTGCTACTTCCAAATCTTCACCAACGGCCAACTGATCACCGATAAAGTCGCAAAAGAATTGCGACGAGTCGGCAATGCCACACCCCTCATCAGCATCGAAGGTACCGACGTCGTCAGCGATGAACGCCGCGGTGCCAAAAACGTGCTCAACAAAACCCTCGCTGGGGTGAAAAACTGTGTCGACAACAAACTCATCGTCGGCGTGGCTACCAGCGTCTGCAAAACGAATATCGACCTAGTCAGCGAGCAGTGGCTGCACCGGTTGATCGATATGGGTGTCCATTACGCGTGGTTCCATACCTACCGCGTCGTCGGTCCCAAACCATCCGCCGAACTGGCGCTGTCCCCGGAAGAAATCGTTCGGCTGAGACGGTTCATTGTGCAAATGCGGAAAAAAGTCCCTATCGGGATCGTCGAACCCTATTGGGACGATCGTGGCGAAGCCCTTTGTCCAATGGCCACCGGTGTCAGCCACCATATCGGCCCCTCAGGCTCCATCGAACCCTGCCCGATCATTCAGTTTGCCCGCGAAACTATCCATGATGGCCCGAGCGTCTACCAAATCATGTCCAAGTCGGAGTTTCTGGACGATTTCCGGAAGGTTTCCGCCCAAGCCACACGCGGATGCGTAGTGCTTGAGCGGCCAGATCTGGTAAAACTGTTGGTGCAAAAACACGGTGCGTCCGACACGACCCAGCGAGGCACAGCTCTCGCGGAACTCGAGGCCCTGGAACCGCGAACCAGTCAGCATCAGCCTGGTTTCGAAATCCCAGAAGAGCACTGGGTTTATCGCTTCGCAAAGAAGCACTGGTACTTTGGTTTTGGCGCGTACACATGATCCCCTTCGGAGGGTAGGAATAAATCACTATGCAGTTGCCCGTTTTGAGCTTGCCACGCGCAGTTCCTGTTCAAAAGGAACGTCAGCCCAAGGAAAATATCCCTCAGACTCGCGCGGAACGAGAGTCCCTCCGATCCAATTTGCGATCCTTCATCGCCAAACATAAACCGGTCCCGCCCCTCTCCACCCAAGAGCTTCGGCGCGTCTCCGAACTATTTGTGTCGGAACATAACATCGACCCAAAGTACGTCGATTACACCATCGTCCTGCTCAACGGCGAAGTATGGCGCGATCAATTGGCAACCGTCCCGTTCGAACGGCGATTGCTCCTCCTACCAAAATGCCTTCGCATCGAAGACAAATGCCCAGCCCCCTTCGATGAGTTCGGGCTGTTGTGCAAGCAATGTGGGCTGTGCACCATCCAAGAACTCCAAGAAGAAGCGGAAAATCTCGGTTACGCCGTGCTCGTCGCCGAAGGCTCTGCACTGGTCATGGCCATCATTGAAACAGGCAAGATCGATGCCATCGTCGGCGTGAGCTGCTTGTCAGTGCTCGAGAAAGCTCACCCCTACATGGAAGCCGCAGCTATCCCTGGGGTCGCAATCCCGTTGCTCCAAGACGACTGCAAGGACGTCACCGTCGACCTGGAATGGATCTGGGAAGTAATCCACCTCACCAGCGATGACCGCACCTATCGCTTGAACCTCGACGAACTCCGCACCGAAGTCAAATCGTGGTTTGAACCCAGCCAACTCGATGCCATCATGGGGCCCGCCAAAAATGACACCGAACGACTCGCTCGTTCATGGTTGGCCAAGGACGGAAAACGATGGCGACCGTTCCTGACCGCCTGCGTTTGGAAAGCACTCAACCCAGACGCTGATCTCGCCATGCCCGACTCTCTCATGAAACTGGCAGTGGCGGCAGAATGTTTCCATAAAGCTTCCCTGGTCCACGACGATATCGAAGACGGCGATGACTTCCGCTACGGCGAACCTACCCTGCATGCGGAACACGGCGTCGCCGTCGCTCTCAACTTGGGAGACTTGCTTCTAGGCGATGGCTACGCTCTCATCGGTGAGTGCGATGTTCCAGACCGTCAACGCGCTTCGATCCTGCGTGTTGCCACCTCCGGCCACCGCACGCTATGCCTCGGCCAAGGTGCCGAATTTCAATGGGCTCGAAATCCCCGCCCATTGTCCTCGCTCGAAGTCCTCGACATCTTCCGGCAGAAGACCTCCCCCGCCTTCGAAGTCGCCTTGCTCTTCGGTGCGAACCTCGTGCAACACGATCCCGAAACCTGCCAAACCATCTCGGAGTTCAGCGAAGCTCTCGGTATCGCCTACCAAATCCGAGATGACGTCGAGGATATGAACAATGGCTCGGTGACCAACGATCTCGTCGCCGGCCGGCCTTCACTCCCCCTCGCGATTCTCCATGAACGCGTCAAAGCAAACCCCGCCGAACTCGCGATCGTCGAACGAGCTTGGCGACGTCAGTGCACCTCCGAAGATCTGGCAAAGATCGACACGCTCTTTCACGAATACGGAATCGGCGACCGATGCCGGACACTCCAAGAGTCCTACAAGGAACAAGCCATCCGCTGCTTGGCCAAACTGGATAACACCAGCCTCAAAGGTCTCCTGCGTCGTGTCATCAGCAAGATTTTTACTATGGAAGTAAAGGACTGGTGCAGTGAGTTTGAGGCTCGAAATGCTGCAGGTCGCCCGACTGTCACCGGACATGTTGGGGGACTCAACGCAGTTAGTGGCTGATTTTCTCGTTAGCCAGCAACATCAAGACGGCGGCTTCTGCGATCGCGCAGGTCGAAGCGACATCTATTACACGACCTTCGGTATCGCCGGCATCATGGCCCTCCAATTGCCCTTGCCGGTCGATTCGCTTGCCAGATACCTTAACGGGTGGATGCCTAAGCTCGATAGCCTTGCGCTCGTCGAACTATCCTGCCTCGCCCGGTGCTGGGCCGGATTGCCTGCCGACGCTCGACCGATCGATCTCTCCCAACGCGTCATGGATCGACTCGGTGCCTTCCGTACACCGGATGGTGGGTACGGTACCGATGCCGGTGACCCCAGCGGCACTCTTTACGGATGCTTTGTCGCGCTGAGCGCCGCGCAAGACGTCCAGCAATCCATTCCGAACTCCGAAGCCATGCTGCAATGCATCCGTTCGCTCAAGGCGGACGATGGCGGATACGCCAACAGCAAAGATATGCCCTTCGGACTAGTCCCTCCAACAGCCGCCGCATCGGCCTTGTTGCGCCACCTCGGCGAACCGAGCGATCCCGACATCCAACCGTGGCTCCTCGCTTGCATTCACCCTGATGGAGGTTTTGTGGTGGGACCAGGAATCCCTATGCCGGACCTCTTGTCTACGGCCGTTGCACTCCATGCGCTGGGCGACGCACAATTCGACATCGAACCGATCAAAGAGCATTGCCTCGATTTCCTCGATACCCTTTGGACCGCCCGCGGTGGCTTCTTTGGAACCTGGGAAGACGACGCGCTCGATATCGAATACACCTACTATGGACTGCTTTCACTGGGACACCTGAGCTTGTGAATACTCCAATCTCAGCCTCCACCTTCGAAATAATGCGACGAAACGCGCAGTCATCGTTACTCGCAGCTAAAAATCCGAAGGGATACTGGGAAGGCGAACTCTCCAGCAGCGCTCTTTCCACGGCAACCGCTGTCATCGCCCTCGAAGCTTTCGTTAGATCGCGGGGCGACTTAGCCAACCATCGTCGTGAAACCATCACGAGTCTCATTGAACAAGGCCGCCAGTGGCTTAAGACGTTTCAAAACAAAGACGGCGGATGGGGCGATACCGTTCAGAGCCTCAGCAACATCAGCACGACCCTTCTTTGCTGGGGAGCATTGCACCAAACGCGCGACGAATTCGACCAGACAAATCACCTAGCGACCGCGTGGATTGAAAAGCATGCAGGTGGTACCACCCCCGAAGTCCTCGCCCCCGCCATTCGACGTCGCTACGGAAAAGATCAAACATTCTCCGTCCCCATCCTTACTGCCCTAGCTCTGACTGGCAGGCTTGGAGAATCGTCAAAGGCTTGGAACCTCGTACCCCAATTGCCATTCGAACTCGCCGCATGCCCCAAAAGTTGGTTCGCGGCCATGCGTCTGCCGGTCGTCAGTTACGCTCTTCCCGCCCTGATCGCTATCGGACTCGTAAAACATCGCAAGCAACCCTCGTGGAATCCAGTCGGCCGAACCCTTCGAAGCTTGGTTACCAGCCAAACTTTAAAAGTACTTCAATCGATCCAACCGACGACAGGTGGCTTTTTAGAAGCAACCCCGCTGACTAGCTTTGTCTCCATGAGTCTGATAGGCGCTGGAGAAGAGACTCATCCCGTCGTCGAGAACGGCGTCCAATTCCTGATCCAATCTGCTAGAAGTGATGGGAGTTGGCCCATCGATACGCATCTCGCCACATGGGTATCCACGCTGGCAATCAACGCCCTCTCGCACTCGGACGAGTTCGCAGCACATCTCGGGCAATCTGGCATCGATGCTTTGGAACGATGGTTGATCGACCAGCAATACACGACCCGCCACCCCTACACCGATGCCGCGCCGGGCGGGTGGGCTTGGACGCCTCTTTCAGGAGGTGTCCCCGATGCCGACGATACTCCCGGAGCGATTCTGGCTCTCGATGCTATCACTCACCAAACTCCCTCACATGATCCTAGTATTGCAAAGCGTGCCGAAGCGGGTATCGAATGGTTGATCGGTCTGCAAAATCGCGATGGAGGGATTCCGACGTTCTGCCGCGGTTGGGGCACCTTGCCATTCGACCGCAGCAACCCGGACATCACGGCTCACGCAATTCGCGCGATGATCGCTTGGCAAACCCGCTTGCCCGCATCGACACAATCGAAAATCGACAGATCCGTACGAGCAGCGTTGCAGTTTTTGTCAAAGCGACAAGAACCCGATGGAGCGTGGACCCCTCTTTGGTTTGGCAACCAATTCGCCCCAGACGAATCCAATCGAACCTACGGCACCAGCCGTGTGTTGCTCGCTCTCCTTTGTACGATAGGCCATCACGCGGAACTCCCGAGGACCCAGTTCACCGCAGGACTGAAATGGATTCTTCGCTCGCAAAATCCCGACGGTGGATGGGGTGGCCAATCCGATGTCCCTTCCTCCATCGAGGAAACAGCGTTGGCAATCGAATCGCTGACTGCGTGCATTTCCAAGCATGCATTGATGCTCCCAAATTCCAAGCTATTATCGGACTCCGATCATGCAGCAACCCTGTCCGCAATCCAATCCGGGCTCCATTGGCTTTTATCCGCAACTCGAGAGGGAACGGACTTTCCCGCGTCCCCCATCGGGTTTTACTTTGCCAAGCTCTGGTATTTTGAGAAACTCTACCCGCTGGTTTACACTGTAGCCGCCCTGAATCGAGCCCGCTCCATTTCAACCATGCTGTTTCCCGAACACAGCCATCAGAACTAGTGCCTCATGGCGATCTACCTCGACTGCAACGCAACCAACCCGATCGAACCGAGAGTTCGTGAAGAAATCATTCGGGTCTTTGACGCAGTATACGGCAACGCGGGCAGCCCCCATGAATTTGGCGAACAGGCCAAACAACTGGTCAGCTTGGCTCGGGAACAACTCACACAAATAGTCGGGGCCCGCCGCCACGAAATCGTATTCACTAGCGGCGCAACGGAGAGCAATAATCTCGCGATCCTGGGTGCCGCAGCGCATGGTAAAGAAACGGGAAAGATGCATTTGGTAAGTTCGATGATCGAGCATAAAGCGGTCCTCGAACCTCTCCAAGCTCTTCGCAAACAAGGTTTCGAAGTCACGCTGATTCGTCCACAAAGCAGCGGTCAAATCGATCCGGACGAACTGCTCCATGCAGTACGAGACGATACGCTTCTGGTCAGCGTCATGCAGGTCAACAACGAAACAGGGATCATCCAACCTATCGACACAATCGCGAATGGACTGATGCAGCGCGATTGCTTGTTCCATGTCGACGCTGCCCAAGGGTTCGCGAAGCAGTCGGAACCACTGCGAAATCGTCGCATCGATCTCATCAGTATCAGCGGCCACAAAATCCATGGACCGCAGGGAATCGGTGCGTTGATCGCCCGACGCAGACAAGGCCAACTACCCCCTCTCGCTCCACTCACCTTCGGAGGCGGGCAAGAGTTCGGACTGCGACCAGGAACATTGCCGGTTCCACTGATCGCTGGTCTCGGACTGGCCGCTCAACTAGCCGCGACGGAACGAAACCAACGTAGCGATCATTGCCTGATGATCCGAAAAACCGTTCTAGCATGGGCCCAAGCCGTCGATGGAAGAATCCACGGTGGCCAAGAAGCCACCATGCCTCACGTGGTGAACCTCTCCATCCCAGGCTTCACCGCCGACGAACTGATTGAACACTTCCATGGATTGATGGCCGTTTCCGACGGTGCCGCGTGCACCACAATCTGCACCACCCCAAGCCACGTTTTATCAGCTATGGGTATTCGCGAACCGGAACTTAGCGGAGCCATTCGATTGTCGTGGTCACACCTGACCAATCACAAAGAGCTCGAGCACAACCTGCTCGCAGCACAGATCAAACTAGGCCGATGAGCTTCTGCAGAACATCGCTCACGCCAGGAGGGAATTGACAACCTTGCCATGCACGTCCGTCAAACGGAAATCGCGTCCTTGGTACCGGTAGGTCAATCGTTCGTGATCAAAGCCCAAACAATGCAGAAGTGTTGCATGAAGATCATGGATATGGACAGGGTCGCGCACGATGTTGTAACCGTACTCGTCCGTCTCCCCGATCACCGTACCAGGCTTGATTCCCCCACCCGCCATCCACATAGTGAAACATCGACCATGATGATCCCGGCCGTAATCGTCCTGAAGTGAACCTTGGCTATAAACGGTTCGACCAAACTCGCCACCCCAAATCACCAAGGTATCCTCAAGCAATCCTCGTTGCTCCAAATCGTTGATCAATGCGGATTGAGGTTGGTCAATGTCCTTGCATTGCTTGGGAATGTTCGATGGAAGATTCCCGTGGTTGTCCCAGCCACGATGGTAAAGCTGCACGAATCGAACCCCTCGCTCGATCATCCGACGAGCCATCAAGCAATTGGATGCGAACGATCCGGGCTTTTTGGAATCGGCTCCGTACATTTCAAACGTCGCATCAGACTCATCGGAAAAATCGGTCAATTCCGGCACTGATGCCTGCATTCGGAATGCCATCTCGTACTGGGCGATCCGGGTTGCGATCTCGGGATCACCGTCCTGCTGTTGCTGCAATTCATTGAGCTGTGAAACACGATCGAGCATGGCACGGCGCAGACCTCGATCTATTCCTTGCGGATCATTCAAATACAACACTGGCTCCGAGCCACTCCGAAACTTGACCCCCTGGTGGCTCGATGGCAAAAAACCACTTCCCCACAACCGATCCAGTAGTCCTTGATTGGCGTCGTTACCTGTTCCATGGGAAATCATCACCACAAACGCAGGTAACTCTTCCGCTTCGCTACCCAATCCATAACTCAACCAAGCCCCAAGCGACGGCCTCCCGGGCTGCTGAGAACCGGTCTGCATAAACGTAATGGCAGGATCATGATTGATCGCTTCGGTATTCATCGACCGCACGATAGATATTCGATCGATAATTTTGGAGGTGTGTGGCAACAACTCACTGATCCAATACCCATTGCTACCTGCTTGAGCAAAATTGAACTTGGACGCAACCACGGGAAAACTCTTTTGTCCCGAGGTCATCCCAGTCAACCGTTGCCCTTGCCGAATACTGTCCGGAAGTTCGGTGCCATGCAACTCCTTGAGCTTGGGCTTGTAATCCCAAAGCTCCAATTGCGATGGACCACCCGATTGAAACAAGTAAATGACTCGCTTCGCCTTGGGCGCGAAATGGGACGGTTTTGTCTCTGCATGAGCGACACCTTCCCCCACACCTAACTGCGACAGCGCCATCGATCCTAAAATCGAATGCTTTAGGAATCGTCGTCGCTGAATGCTTTTGAGAGAATCGAAAGGATCCATCATCAGTTACCTCTTGGTGATCGTTTCATCCAAATTCAAGATTGCGCTGGCGATGACCGTCCATACCGCGACCTCATTCGCATCCAGGCTACTATCCACAACGACGGCACCTGATTGATTCAACTTCGCAGCGGATTCCGCGGATTGTGTGAATCGATCTCTCGATTCGGCAATCAGATCCGAGATGACAGCCATTTCCTCTTCGCGCGCATTTCGTGACAAACTCGCCCGATACATCGCATGGACCTTTTCCGTATCACCCGGAAGTCCACTTCGCAGGACCCGCATCGCCAGCGATCGAGAAGCTTCGATGTACGTAGGATCGTTTAACAGCACCAGCGCTTGGAGCGGCGTGTTGGTCCGCGATCGTCTCGCAACGCAAACCTCACGGTTCGGAGCGTCAAAGCTGACCATCGACGGCGGCGGACACGTTCTCTTCCAAAATGTGTACATGCTACGTCGATAGGCCCCTTCTCCTCGATCCGGTACGTACTTCCCTCGCCTCTCAACAGTGACGTCCTCCCACAATCCATCGGGCTGATACGGTTTGACACTTGGCCCACCCACTCGCGGTTGCAACAATCCACTGATCGCTAAAGCGTTATCCCGAATCGTCTCCGCCGATAACCGATACCGAGGTCCCCGTCCTAGCCATCGATTTTCGGGATCTCGAGATAGCTGCTCTGCTCCGATTCGCGATTCCTGCCGGTAGGTATCGGACATCACGATTTGCTTGAGGAGGGCTTTGATGTCCCAACCGCTTTGGACGAAGGTCACGGCCAAATAGTCGAGCAACTCCGGGTGCGACGGAAACTCCCCTGTCACTCCAAAGTCCTCGGTGGTTCGGACTAACCCAGTGCCGAATAGATTTTCCCACAATCGATTGACGGCAACGCGAGCGGTCAGAGGATGGGACGGGTGGACCAGCCAGCGGGCTAATTCCAATCGATTCGCCGGTTTCACATCGGAAAAACTAGACAACACTTGAGGGACACCCGCGTTGACCTTGTCACCGGGCTGATCGTACTGACCACGTTTGAGCAGGAAGGTCTCACGCGGCGGCTGCATTTCGCGCATGACCATCACCGCCGGAAACTCATCTGCAAAAGTATTCCTCTGCTTTTGCTTCTGGTCGCGCGCGTTCAGGAGTTGACCAAAGTCGGGATCGGTCTGCTTCAGACCAAACTGCTTGAGCATTCCTTGCTGCTCAAGGGTTTGCTCCGCAATAGGCTTTCGAATCCATTCGGTGACCTGAGTAATTGGGTTCCCTGCATGCAATTGTGCGACATCCTGTGCCGTTAATTCACCTGAAACAATCTTCACTTCGTCGATTCGACCATGAAATGGCAATGTTGTCTCGCGACGCCCCAGATGAAACGGTTTGCCTGAATCGGTCGCAATGCTACCACTCAGCGAGTTGGTCGGAATGTCGAGCGGCGACATCTGGCCATCGATGTACAGCTTGACTCCAGCACCTCGCTTCGAACCATCGTAAGTCAACACCACATGATGCCAGGCATTGCTCGAAACCGTCTTCTGACTCACCACCTTGATGGCGTTCCCTGGCCACTGATGAACCAAATGCGATTCGAGTTTTCCGTTTACCACAAGGAGATCGTATCCGCGGTACGCCGCCGACTCATCCATTCGTGAAAGGACCGCCATGCCTTGATCGCTCGTCGGATAAATCCATCCACTGATCGAGAAAGGATGATCCCCATCAAACCCACCTTGATCCCCCAAAACCAAATGCGAGTTGCCATCGAACCCGAGGGCAGTACCGAACTTTCCTTCGACGGTTTGAACACTTCCCGACGGGATCGTCCCCTCCTCGACGCTGTCCAAATGCGAGTAGTACAACTCACGGCAACCGAGTTTTTCCATCAACTGCGCATCGCTTTGGCTCGAAAGCCATTCCTGAAATTTCTTTGCCGATGCCGATTCTCGTTCTAAGATTTGTTTCTGTAGGTTCGCCAGGTCTTGATCCAGCTGAGCTAGTTCAATCTCTTGCGATTCCGATGGGACACGAATGAAAGGCTCTGCCGCAACAAACTTGCTGTAGCTCGCTTGTTTCTCGTCCAAGTTGTTAAGCATCGCAAAGAACTGAAAGTACTCGGCTTGAGTGATCGGGTCGTATTTGTGATCGTGGCATCGCGCACACTGCATGGATAGCCCGAGAAATACCGTAGCCGTGGTATGCACGCGATCCGCCACGTACTCGACGCGATACTCCTCTTGAATAATTCCACCCTCGGTGTTGTGCCCTTGATTTCGAAGAAACCCGCTTGCGACCAACTGCGAACGAGATGGACTCGGAAGCATGTCACCGGCTAGCTGCTCCGTGAGAAATTGATCGTAGGGCATGTTTGCATGGAACGCCGCGATGACCCAATCTCGCCACGGCCACATCGTCCGATCTTCGTCATTGTTGTAGCCATTGGTGTCTGCGTATCGAGCCAGATCCAACCACTGCGCAGCCATCTTCTCAGCATAACTTTCCGATGCGAGCAATCGATCCACCACCGTCTCGTACGCCGTTGGCGACGGATCGTTTTCGAAGGCTTGCAGTTGCTGAGGTGTCGGAGGCAATCCGGTCAAATCCAACGTCACGCGGCGGAGCAAGGTTCCTCGGTCAGCAACAGGGGATGGCGTTACCCCTTCGCGCAGCAATCGCTCTCGAACGAACGCATCGATCGGAGAATGAGGCCCGATGAACCCGATCACTTCGGGAACCTTGGGCAAAGATGGTGTTGCGAATGCCCAATGGGCAGAATACGGTGCACCTTGCTCAATCCACTGTCGCAGCAATTCCTTCTGTCGGTCTGACAACGGTTTCTTGGTCTCAGGCGGCGGCATCATCCGATCGGGCTCGGTGGAATGAATCCTCTCTACCAACCCGCTCTCCTGAGGCTTGTTAGGAACAATCGCAGCAGTGCTAATCGCGATTTCACGGCTGTCAAAGCGCAAGTCGGCTTGACGGGAGTTCTCGTCGGGGCCGTGGCAACTCCAACAGTGCGTCGCGAGGATTGGCTGGATATCTCGAGCGAAATCGATCGGTTTGGCATCTTGAGTTTCGGCCAAAACCATATCAGGCCGCATAACAGCGAACAACAGCAGGATAGCGAGTCCAAACCACAGTCTTGCGAATCTCGGCTGATTGAATTTCATGACTTAGGGATGCAGCATGCGAGGAGGGAGGGTTGGATAGGGCGGGGCGTCGGACCAGTATTTGATCCGAACAAGGTACATTCTACTCCAATCCGATCCTTACGCTCCCCCGGAATTATCGTTCGACAGGAGGTCGTGGGAGAAATCGCAGTGGTTACAAGATCCATGGAGCATTCGGTTTAGTTTTGTCGACTATTTTTCAGCTGTCCCGAGATGATCCGCCCAATCGACATCGACCCGTTGTGCCCAGCGTTCCCAATCGATTGCAAGCTCACGGACCAAACCCGGGTGTTCATCGGCCAGGTTATTCGTTTCACACCGGTCTTCTGCGAGATTATAGAGTTCCCAAGCAACGGGTTCCGGCGAGCGTTTGGTCCATACAATCTTCCAGTCACCGCGTCGCCACGCGTGCGCTCCTTGGTGATCGAAACCGAGCGAACGCGGTTGAGCGTCCCCCTTCTTGATCGTCGAGAGCAATGACTGCCCCTCCATGGGACGAATCGAGTTTTCCCCAAAAGCCTTCGGGTACGTCGCCCCGGTTGCTTCAACAACAGTCGGCATCACATCGATCAAGTGTCCAGGGGAATGAATCCATTCATTCGCGGCACCGATCCCTTTCGGCCAATGAGCGATCAACGGCGTGCATATTCCACCTTCGTAGGTAAAGTGCTTGTAACTGCGAAAGGGAGTATTCCCCAAATTCGCCCAACCGCTACCGTACGACTGATGTGTTTTTGGTCCACCGATTTGGCTCAGTTGATCCCCCACGTGCACGACGGTTTCGCCCTTTCTCGATGGCCCATCGAAGCCGAACGGTCCCCATTCGTAGCATGCACCGTTGTCGCTTAGAAAAAAGATCAATGTATTCTCTAGATCGCCCGACGACTCCAAGTGAGAAACAATCTTTCCAACACCGTCATCGATACCTTCCACCATGGCTGCAAAAACCGCCATCCTTTGAGCCAAATCCAATTGCCGATCCGGGTCGAGCGATTCCCAAGCGGGATTTTCTTTGCCGGAGTATCCGTTAGCGATCTTCTCTCCATCGACGGGAACAGACGATCGTCGGGACAGTTTCCACTCCACGCCGGAAGCTAACCCTATTGCCTTCATCCGATCGAATCGTTCCTGACGAAGAACGTCCCAACCTTTCCTATAAGTTGCAACGTACTTGTCCGCGCGTCCCGCGGGTGCTTGAATGGGAAAGTGCGGTGATGAATGCCCCAGGAACAAAAACCAAGGTTGCTTCTTCTGTTGGCCTTGTCGGATAAACTCGATCGCGTACTCGTTGAAAACATCCGTCGCATAAAACGAATCCACGTCGGGATCTATTTCTTTCTGCCGACCCTTGGGGAGTCGGACATAGTAATCGCGGTCGAATTGATCGTGAGAATGATCCGCGGTGTACCCATAAAACTCGTCAAACCCTCTCGCGGTCGGACCTGTCTTTGCATTCATGTGCCACTTGCCGACATAGTAGCAACCATATCCTCGAGCCTTGAGGACTTGGGCGAGTGTCACACAGCGATCGTTGAGCCGACCCAAATATCCTGGCCCACGCACTTCGTCAGGAGCATTCGTGGTGAAATCGCCAATCCCCGTTTGTGCAGGGTAAAGTCCGGTCATCAGCGATGCGCGGCTCGGGCAGCATCGAGCCGAGTTATAAAATTGCGAGAACCGAACACCATTTGCCGCCAACCGATCGATGTTCGGCGTTGGAATTTCGCCGCCGTAACAGCCAAGATCCGAATACCCCAAATCGTCGGCGAGTACGATCAAAACATTCGGAGGATTCGCGTTTCGAGGCCATGGCTCGATGGCAAATGCGTAGAATTCGGCCAGTCCCAGCGCAGCAATCGCAAACACAACAATCAACCAACTCACACGCGGTATTTTATCCATTCGTTCCTCCTAAGGATTCCCGTTAGGATAACTTATGGCTCGAGCAATGAGTAGCATCCTCGCTACTTCGCTCGTACTCAGTCCGCGACGCGGGCGGTACTCGTACTCCTCATCGTACTCGCTGCTCTCAAAATAACTCGATGATGTTTTTCGCCATGCTCACGATGAAACATCGCGTTAAGAACCTCGTGATTCCGAGAAACCCGATAACAGCCGTCGAGTACCAGTACCGCTGCGCTGAGTACGAGTACGAGTGCGATGGAATCCTTGGGCTGCGCGACTCAATTCCCCACCAATAACACAAGGATCCCGAGCAAAATAATCCCTGCTCCGACCGCCATCTGAAGTCGAGCCCGTGCGCTGCTCGAACGATTTTTTATCCGCATCATCTCCGCATCGTTAGCGCCCAACAAAGGCCGAATCATCGCGTTGCTCCCATCGCCATCCTCAATTTCATCCGATTCGACGCGATGGTACCCGGTAGTGATCAGAATAGAACCGACCACTAAGGCCACCCCGAAGACGCCGAACCGAACCCAAAACGTATCTGCAGTCGCCAGTAGAAGCGTCCATCTAAATCCCATCATCTTTCGCTCCTATCCCGCATGTGCCTTGCTTCAAAAAAATCGGATGGCACGAATCCAATGTCTCCGAAAACTGGAATTCATACGATCTACCGCGCTCCATTTCCTCGGACTTGAGCATCTCGAATTGCTGTTGCAAATACGCACGGTAGGTTGGATCGATATCGCAGGTAACGGAATGACGGTCCTCTTCGATGGCGACACGGGTTGTGACACCACTGCCACCAAAGAAATCGAGTACTATCGAGCCAGGGTAAGACAACGAACGAACAATCCGCTGGATGAGCTCGCGAGGCTTCTGCGTCGGGTGACCGACCCGCTCCTTCGAATTCCCATTCAACCGAGTTATCCTCCAAACATTCGTTGGATTACGGCCTTTCTCAACGCTCTCCGGCCGAAGTCGCTTGTCTTTCATGTAAGCGGCTTTCGTCGCCGCATCGTAAGGCTCACGGACCGTATCGAGGTCAAAGTAATATTGGTTCGAACGAGCGAACCAAGCAATCTCCTCATGACGGTTGGCGAAAAACCGATGCGCACTCATCCCGTTGGGATAATTCCATACGATGAGATTCACTAACCGCATCTCACTGTTTTTTCGCATATCTACGATCAAACTCAGCAGATCCCCAGAACCCGCTTCATTCTGGTACTGCAAACCGCCGAAGATCACGAAATTCCCTGTTTTCGAAAGAACCCGCTCCGCTTCGCGAAGCCAGCGAGTTGCCCACGTGGTGTAGTCGTCATGCACATCCCAGTGCGCCAGTTGAATGTTGTATGGGGGATCGCATACGATCAACTGCACACTTTCATCAGGCAACGACTGCAACAAGGAACAGCAATCAGTTACGAGTGCCGCATGCTGCGTGGAACCAAGCACTGTTGGTACAGGGTCAGCCTCCGAGGAATGGCGTTTCCCACGCTTGCGTAGGGCATTCATGCCTATATGCCCAGGATTGCGATGAGAACGGTTACCCATAGTGCTGCATGAACTTCCATGTTGGCGTGCCACAAATCTGAGTACAATCCGTTGGGACACTAGTCACTGACATCATCCGTTGTATGGATTAGTGCTGTTTTCGACAAGACCGACACAGGCGAGGGGATGCAACCATGGATGCTATCAATTCCTTTTTTTTGGGAAAATGCTTTGCCGTTGCCGGCGCATCCTCCGATCGCTCCAAATACGGAAACATCGTTTTCCGAGCCCTCCTCGAGTCGGGACGGCGCGTCTATCCCATCAATCCCAAGGGGGAACTCATCGAAGGACACCCGTCGTTCCAAAGTCTCTCGGACCTGCCCGAGGTTCCCGATTCACTATCGATTGTAACGCCCCCAGAAGTCACACGACGCATCGTCGCGGACGCAATCGCACTGGGAATCAAGAACCTATGGATGCAACCCGGTGCCAACGATCCTCTCGCAAGCGAATCAGCAAGAGCAGCTGGTGCCCAGGTCATCGACGATGGGAGCTGTATCCTAGTTCTCCTGAAACGAATATAGCCCGAAATCAATCGATCAAGGACGACGCAAGCTTTCGTCGCGACGAGTCGCACGAGTACCGCTCAGCTGAGTACGAGTACGAGTACGAGTACGATGAAAACCCTTTGGCTACGCTCGTACTCAGTCCGCAACGCGGACGGTACTCGTACTCGTACTCGTACTCGCTGCTGCTCGATTACCTCGATCATGTTCGGTGTCTCGATCATGTTCGGTATTTCGATCACCATGGATGGTTCGTCCGAGAATCTCAAAGTCGCGAGAAATCCAAAACAGCCATCGAGTACGAGTACCGCTCCGCTGAGTACGAGTACGAGTACGATGAAAACCTATTGCTACGCTCGTACTCAGTCCGCAACGCGGACGGTACTCGTACTCGTCATCGTACTCGCTGCTGCTCGATTACCTCGATCATGTTCGGTATCTCGATCACCATGGATGGTTCGTCCGAGAATCTCAAAGTCGCTAGAAAAAAAAACAGCCATCGCGGGTTTCAACAGCAACTATTCCGTCTGTGGTTTCCAATTCAGTTGCTGCTGGGCGCGATGGAACCCCTCCGTAGTCGATTGCAACTTCCATGACTCTAAAATTCGGATCCTGGTCGGTGCTCCGACCGTGAATCCATCAAGCTTTCGAGAGGGTGGCTCGTTCGCAACAAATGACGCAACAAGTGCCGCACGATCGCCCACAAATACCTCGATCAAGTACTTGTCGATAAAAATACGAATCTCCAAATCCTCTCCTTCCGCCAAATCCTTCGCCGAAAAATCAATCTCCGCATTTCCTACTCGTACAGTTCCCGTTTCAGGTCGAAACACGATCGGTAGTCCGCCACCTTTGCCATCGGAAAAGAGCAACAACCCAAATAGTTTGCGTTGCACCTCCTCATGCGGGATCACCAAACGGACCTCAGCGGCCTCACTAGGGATGTCGATGAGCGACTGCAGCGAGGGAGTAGCCACCGGTGGAACTCGATCACCATGGCCACGAACAGGTTGGTCCAACACGACGTTCTCTTTTTGTGACTTATCAAATCGAAGCGACTCAAGTTCCTTCAAGGGACGGATACGAAGCACCCCATCGCTCGGCAAATGAAGCTCGCGAGGCAGAGACTGAATCGTTTTATTGAGCAAATTATTGTTGGTCCCGACCGAGGTTAACCAAGCCCACATGACTCGCCGACCATCCGGCGTCAAAACCGATTCCGGAGCAAAAAAATCGGTGCGTTGAAATAACCCCCAAACAAGTTGGTCCTCGCGCCGCGAGTTCATCCGACCATGATGCGTAGGAACAAATTGCTCCCGAACGGAATCCCAATCGCCAAGGTAGTAACGGCAGCCCAGCGGATGGCTGATGCACAGCAACATCCATTTATCTCCGAGTTTAAAAAAATTAGGACAGGAGACATCTTCGCCAATCGTTACATCCGAGGATTGATGGGCCATGAAATCGCCTACCAACGTCCAAGACTTCAGGTCCTGCGACTTCATCAACGGCGGATTCTCCCCGCCGGATATTGCGTAGTAGGTATCGCCTATTAAAAAGCAATCGGGATCCCAGTGATTGATCCGAGCCTCGGAACCATCTCGGTTTTTTACCTCGAGCGGGAACGGCTTATTCCATTCCTTCAATTGACGATCCTTCGCGATAGCGATTTGATTGCGCCCGGACGCTTGCCCGTGATAGATCGCGGCCGGCATCCCCTCCTTGGTCAGAAACCCAGTACCACTGAACATGCCATGGCCGGTGAACGACGGCTGAAGCTTCGTCGGCTCCCAGTTCCAGTGAAGCATATCCGAACTGGTCACATGGATAAACGAGAACGAGTTCTGACGATTGGCGCCAAAGGGATGCTGCAGGATATAGTGCAAGTGGTATTTGCCATCGAGATAAAACGCTGCATTCGGGTCACCAGGAAGACTGGGGCCACCGGGATGCATCAAATGAAACGCCAACTCCGACGGCTCGGATGCGATCTGGGACTGGCTGCGAGATGCTACCATGGCCGCAGTCGAACCGTTCAGCACCAAACGACCATTTTTGACAAACGCTCCCCCTTGCAATTGCGTGAAGGGAATACGGCCAGTTTGCTCGCTAGCTTGGGAATCTTCGAAACTCCACCAAGCCCATGGCTTCCAAGGCCCGATATCGTTGGGGCGCAACGATGCGATTTGCTCTTGAGTAAGCGCTCTATCGTAAATGCGAGCGTCCTCGACTTCGCCCTCAAAGTACTCGACCACTGAGCGGTGCCGAGGTCCAATCAGCACGAGACTATCCGCATGAAACTCCTGGGCTTCTGGAACCGTATGCGTCTCATAAAGCTTCCCGTCGCGATACAGCGAGATTTCGTTGCCTCGGTACGCGATCGCTATTTGGACCAAGGGGCCTTGCTTCACCGTCTCCACAGGATGCTCATTTTGGTCCCGCACCGTCCTGCGAAACAGATCGCTCCCCGCCATCCATCGCGCTTCAGCGATCTCACCAAGGACGATTCCATCGAAACGATCCGAGTTGTCATTGATGGTCAATATGGAACCGCCACGCTGCGACAGGTTGGCTGGAGACGCCCAGGCCACAAGCGTTTTGTCTCGGAGAGGTTCGTCGCTGTACGCATCGCGTGCGACAAGGCATGAAATAGCAACGATCCACACAAACGCAACAACCGCAATCATGCCTGTTTTTGTGAAGTCCATTTTTGGGTACTGGATGTTCATCATGTCCGATTCTCACAATCGCTTTCGAGTTCACTTACAGCAAGCAAATCCCGAGCAAAAAGAAAGTCTGTTCGCCGATGACGTCCAGTATAACCTCAGATGGATCGCATGTCCCAATAGCAATCCAAAGGCAAATGCGCATACTGCCAGATCTATGAAAACCAATCCGCGTCACGCAGACGATGACTCTAGTAACGCATGACGAATTGGTTGTAGAAGACGAAGCCTCGATTGTCGTTGAGCGTCACATAGTCGGTCTGTCGGTAATCAACTTGGAAGCTGTACTGGAGGAACTTGGTGACGTCCCAGAACATGCTGGCAAAGTAAGCCGAGTTCTTCAGAATCCCTGTCCCAACCGCTGGCAAATCCTGGCGCAGTGGCCCCTCGAAACCATACCCGACGTGCATTTGCAATTGATCGTTCCAATAGTGAAACAATTCCAGGAACCCACCTCGTCCACGAACCACAGCATAGGTCTCGGGATTATAGGTTTGAAAGATATTACCCGCGTAGTTCCCTAACCCTTGCCCAACATACCCTTCCCCTATGAGTCCGGTATTGGCAGTAAGATTGATCTTGGTATCGACCGACAATCCATCGACATTGATAATCGAACGCACTGGGATGTTTGGATTGATGTCGTCCAGATCAAACACGTTTTGAGTATTGCGGATCTGCCCACCTAGTCCAGCCACCGCGAACTCAACTGGGCGTTCGGTCCGTCCACCAGCTAATTCTTCTTTAGGCCCCATCCCCAACACACCTCGGATTTCTAAATTGGGCCAACCGTTTCCTTCGGTCGTACGGCGTGTTGCGTCGAGCAGCACCGTGGATATCGGGTCGCTGAGGGCCGCCTGCAAGGTCGCTTGGAAGTTTTCAGTGGGCGTCCAAAAGCGTTCCAGGCGAATCTGGCCTCGGAAAGTACCGGCATTGCCGGCTCCACCCATCAACGTCATCGGTATAACCACCGGATCGCGGGGAGCGAACAAGTCAGGTTGTAGACCGATTGCGAAACGCCAATCGTCGTTCCTCATATCGCCAAACGCAACAATCGGCAAAATGCCGTAAGTGTCCGAGGTGAGGCTTGAATTGGACATGTATAGCTTCGCAAGCGCCCCTGTCTTCCAGCCATCGATCTTTGGTCCATCATAGAGTAGCTGAAAACTCGATTGCCTAGCGTGCATTTCAAACGTCGAAGTATCCAGACCAAATGGGGACGGAGGAAGTAGAAAGAGAGGACTCCATGGCACAAAGGCTCGCTGTGTTCCATTGACCGTTAAAATGGATACGGTTCCACTCGCCTTGAGTGTTCCAGCACCCAATAGAAGCTCCATCTTTCCATCGGATGAAGGCACCTCCATCGACTCAATAAAGTTGAATGGTTGGTCGCTTTTGGCAACCAGGTCCTGATCGCCCCACGACTCACTGGGTTGACTGGGGGCAGTATTCCCATCCAATTCGGCCTCGGAACCAGCGTTAACGGAATTGACCTCGGACGTTGCGTCTTCGACCGAGAAAGGGTTTTGCGCAGAAGCAGAGACAGCCGCTGTACCGAACACAAAGAGAAATCCAAACCAAATTAAGGATCGCATCCCAGCAGTTCTCCTTGAACTCAGTACAACATCTTCTCGCCACAACGCTCGTGAGTATGCCACAAGGGGTATATGAACGCCCCAAAAAGCGAGTCAAGAGGAGTTCTACTTGCTCCCCTGCTCACCGAAGAAATCATTCACTCGTGATTTTGAACAGCTTTCGCACTTTACCCGAATTAACACGAAAGTAAGAATCGGATTGTCTATCCTTGGATAGATGTAATACCCGTTCTCGATCTGCCTTGTGCCCAAGGTGCTGCCATGGGCAATAACTGCATTCCGTCAGCCCCATCACCAAGGGAAGACCCTCGACTCTGCAAAACGATATGACTTGACCGCCACCTACCATGGCACGAGAGAAGTCGTAGAAAGTCCCGTAATGGCGCAAGCGAACCAACGAAACAAAACTGGTCTCAGAATGCAGACTGCCAAGCACTGGTTGATGAAAACAGAACCGGACGTATTCTCCATCGACGACCTTGCGCGATCCCCCAAAAATACGACCAGTTGGATCGGGGTACGCAACTACCAAGCGCGAAACTTCATGCGGGATGACATGCGATTAGGTGACAAGGTTTTGATCTACCACAGCAATGCCAAGCCATCTTGCGTGGTGGGTACCGCAGTTGTCGTGAAGGAGTCCCATCCCGACCACTCGTCATGGGATCCGAAAAGCCCTTACTTCGACCCCAAAAGCTCACCGGAGAATCCGCGTTGGCAGATGGTCGACGTCCAACTCGAAACCGTTTTCAATCGCCCATTGAGCCTTCCTGAGTTACGAGAGGAGACCGTTCTAGAAAACATGCTACTTCTGAAAAAGGGCATGCGACTGAGCGTGCAGCCCGTAACTAAGCAGGAGTTTTCAAAAATAGTCCAAATGGGCAAACGACGATGATGACTCGCACAATCAGCCCAGCAATCAGTTCGGCTTACGATCTCCGTAGCCGTCTTGAAAATCCCACTCGATAGTTCGGCCATCTACGATCGCTTCGCGGATACGTTTGCATAGATCCAGGTTTTCATCGGTCGCTTTCTCCTCGGCCTTATCGAGGTGCTTCAACGCTTCTTTCTCATTCTTGGAAACATGAAACGCGAGACAAAGGACCAAATGGGAAAACCAGTCATGCGTCGGCTCCAAATCATAGGCCAACTGTGCTTCCTTGAGCGACTTCTTCGCGTCGGCTGCCGATTTACCCGAACGCGCATACCCAACTAAAGCCAATGCTCGTCTTGACTCGAGTTCAAAGTCCTTCAGTGTGGTGAGCGCCTTCCATTCCTTCTCGGCTTCGGGCAACTGTTTCCTGGAAGCGGCGACACGAGCCCGAATCCATCGATCATACGGCGACTTCGTGTCCATCTTAATCGCCAATTGCAGTGTTGCCTTCGCATCCTTTTCTTTACCGAGCTCGTAAAGGATGAACGCTTTGGTGAACAATGCAGTCGATTCGAAATACGTTTCCGCCGCGATGACTTTCTCGATTGTCTCCAAGGCTTCATCCCACCTGCCTAGCCGCTCATAAAGCCATGCCGATGTGATCATGGCAGCGAAGTCTTCGGGATCCGAACCCTTCAACACCTCCAAGCGCGCTTCGAGTTCAGCCTTCGTGAAGCGACGTTCAGGATCCGAATGGGGCCAATATCGATCCAGAAACTTTGGCCAATCCGATTGCCATTGAATCCACTCGTTTTGGAGCTTCATCCCCGACTGGAACGTCTCAAGACGACGCCGTACGGTCGCCTGGCTTGCTGCGTCCAACTGATTCAATTGAACACCTCGTATGGCAACATCCAGATCCGCCATGGCCTTAGCACGCACAAGATCATTTTGGAACCGATTGATATTCTGCCTTGTTGATCGGGATCTCCCTTGAGGCGTGTTCCTAATCTCTCGAACCGAATCCGGAAGATCAACCAAAGTGTCGAAAATTCGCGTGGACTGCAACGAAGACTGCATTGCCATAATCTGTTGACGCATGGCATCATTGTTGATGCGCTGAAAATCCTCCTCAGTCTTCCGTAAGATCTCCTCCATTTTCGAATAGTCCTCGTGGATCCTTTTTCGTTTCGCTAAAAAGTCTCCATAGTCCTTCTGGATTTTCTCTAAGGCATCAACAGAGCGTTCGATTGCCTGCGATGAATCTTGAACTCCCGGCGAATCCTGACTAAGACCAGTTGGATGCCACAAGCATAAAAACACCACGGTCATGCACAGCAATCGCAAAAAGAACAGCCCATTTTGTGGCAATATGATTTGCTTCCATCGAAATTCGGACATGATCTCTCCTCGAAACTCGGTCTATCCGTGGACTTCGACCAGATTTCCCTCTCAGCCATTCTAATGGCGACGGTACTCCCCGGTAGCCGCGGTATAGTTCTGAACACCTTAGAATATGGCTGGAAAATGAAAGTCACAAGCTCCCGGCCGAGCGGTTGTTGACGCCCATGAAACTACAAATCCAATCGCGTGAGTCGAACCAACCATTAGAAAAGCCGCCACCCCGGGATTGGGCATAGCTCATGATCGATTACGGAATACGGCCGACGGTCACGATTTCTCCACGAGAAAATTCATGATTTTCCTGAGATTTTCTTGACATTGCAGCGCCTAATTCCTTCATAATCAAAGCTTGTTAGAGCTAGGACTAGTGGATTTCAATGGCTTTCAATTCTATCCGGTAAAGGCTTACCACGATGCAAACGCTCTCCTGCAAAATGCTGCTCACGCGCCCATCGCTTCTTCGAAACGCTCGAAGTCAGTTCGCGAAATCGATCCTCGCATCCTGTGTGATCCTCGGGTCATCGGGTTACATCCAAGCAGACGAGCGGGTGCGACAACCCATCGAGGTTGTTCTGGCCGGGGAATCGCAGGGGGCTCCTGTCGATCGATTAGCAGCGCTCGCACCATTGAAGGAAACGAGCAGCACTTCCAGTGCAACCAATGATCAGGATATCACGGCAAAGGCGACACATTGGCATTCTGGCGATATCGCTCGCGAAGGTGAATGGACCCCTATTGCAGCACTCGACCCGGAAAAACTTGACTCTGCCGACAGACAATACCTTAAAAACCGCGGAGAGAACGCACTCGACATCGAGGGACACCGCAAACTCGCCCGATGGAGCAAATCGAAAGGGCTAACAAATCGAGCGAAATCGCACTGGTTTGGAGTCCTCGAGTTCGACAACTCCGACATCGAAGCCCGACAGGAACTTGGTTTTACACTCATCGGCAATCGTTGGATAAGCCCTCAAGAAGTCTCGACAGCGGTTGCGAAATCGAAATCGACGATCGAATCGTTAAGGCAGTGGATGCCCAAGGTACGCGAGTGGACGAGTTCCATCGAAGGAAAAGACACGAAGAAACGACTCAAGGCTATTCAGAACCTACGGGAAGTAAACGATCCACGAGTTATCCCCGCATTGGATATCGCAATCTGGCAAGTCACCTCGGATTCCGCCCTCCATTTTATCCAAGCGATCCGTCGATTCCAAACTCGGGAAGCATGCGTGTCGTTGGCAGGTATCGCATTGAATGAACCTTCGTCCGAGGTTGGGCTTGCTGCACTTGAGGCTTTGCGCGAATATCCCCTTGAGTACTATGTACCCGACTTACTCGACCTGATGTGCACTGAAATAGAACTCAAGAACCAAGTGGTAACACGGAACAACGGCGAAATGGTGCTTCAACTCGTTCAGTCTCGCGAAATGCGAGACCGTTACGAAGCAACGCAGCTCGATAAGGTCTTGACGGTGAATCAGTCCCTACCAAGATCTGCAATAGGCCTAAACCAGGCTGAAAGATTGATTAACCAAAGTTTGAATAGTCCTCGAAACAGAGCACTCGTTTTCGGCCAAGTCCAATCAATGACTGATGGGGCTGTAGTGAACAATGTTGCGTCCTCTATTGCTTCAGAGGAGGCGACCCGAATAGCCGCAAAAGCGAGAGCGGACACCAACGCTTCCAATGACTCAGTCCGTGCTGCTCAGCGAAACATCGCGACCGTCCTTCGCGCTGTGACGAACCAACAATTAGATGACCAACCGGCCTCTTGGTGGGCGTGGTGGGACAAATATGAAGAAGGATACAACCTAGGCCCAAAGTACGTTGATTCAAGCTACACGGAGGACCGCTCTTCAATCGTGTATGAGGCACAAGAAGCTCACGCTTTGTCTTATTTACCGCCAGTGCGTCGTTGCGAATGCCTCGTCCTGGGGACACAAATCCAAACAGAGGTGGGCTTGAAATCTGTCGAGTCGATTCGGGTCGGCGATAGTGTCGTCGCACAAAACATTGAGACGGGAGAACTGCATTTGCAACCGATTCTCCGCACAACGGTTCGTCCGCCAGCCAACACTCGAGAAATGATCCTAGCCGGTGGCGAAACGATCCGGTCAACCTTGGGGCATCCGTGGTGGGTGATCGGTAACGGATGGGTAAAAACAAAGGATCTGAAACCAGGAATGGCGCTCCGAACCTCAACCGGTTTCGCGAAAATCGATGAGCTCAAAGATGCCGATGCGATCGAAACCTACAACCTCGTCGTCGATAGCGACCACACCTACTTCGTAGGCCAATCGCGAATCCTCTCGTTCGATGCCACTGAACTCATTCCGACCTTCCAAAAAGCTCCCGGCCTTCCCGCCGAAGTTTTAAGAAAAGAATAACCGGTCGCTCGCAGATCGGCTCGCTCTATTTTCGTACTCAGTCCGCTCGCGGCAATCGCCACTTCCAAAGATTGACCCCGAGCACGATTGCAATCGAAACGAAAAACAGCCCCATGGCTGTCAGAAACAATCGCAAATCCAATGGTCCATTGGTCAGATTGGCTCGGTACGTCAAATGCCCAATGACCGTCGCGAACAGACTCAAACACAATGCGAATTGGCTGAGCATCGATT
>CAIYZV010000083.1 GCA_903930765.1 uncultured Pirellula sp. | reverse complement strand
GCTTGGCCTATCTTGGCGATCTCGGGCGTCGATAAGCACGTCGACGAATGACGCGAGGCCCAGGGTACCAGATGCGAGCGTTACAGGGATGGCCCAAGGAAGAAAACCAAATCGACGCATAGAGATCCATTCACCGGAACCCGCCGAGGAACGGCTCGAAAACGGGGTCGAGGATGGATCAGGGGATGAACATGCCATCTCCCTGGAAGATCTTGGGGACGCGTACGCTGCGGTGCTCCAAATGCACCAGTCGAACGAATCCCATGCAAGTGACCTCGATGAAGAAACAGGGAATGGGAATGTTACAGCGGTAAACGCAGACGGTTCCGAGGGTTCATCCCTGGCGCACTTGGGAAAATCCAAGGTGCGAAATAACGCGTTCGATGTGGCCATCACCGAGGGTCCAGTCAACAAGGAAATTCTCGGAAACTCCACCGCTGAAATGGATCGACCTTCGGTGGGCGTTGAACGGATGGAAGACGCAGACGTCGTTCCGGTGTCGCTGGTATCAATCCTCGAATCCATTTGCTTCGTCGGTACTCGGGACGGCAAGCCGATCCCGCTTTCGTTTTTAGTGGAGGCTTTGCGGGACTTTAGCGAAGCGGAGATACGGGAGGGAATCGACTCGCTCAACCAGCAATTGCGATCGCAGCATAGTGCGATGTTCGTCGACGCGGTTGGTGATGGTTTCAAAATCGTACTGGCCGACGATTTGGTCGGCGTGGCCGAGGGGATCTCGAGCCCAACCAAAGAATCGCAACTGACGCAGGCTGCGATCGATTGCCTTTCGTTGATCGCCTACCAACCGGGGATCACCAAAGAGGACCTCGAAAAACAATGGGGACAACCTGCCGGCGGTATCCTTGCGAATTTGTCGAAGAAGGGGTTGATCCGAACCGATTCCGATACGATCGGTTCCCCCCAAACTTCCGACGAATCCACTAGATCCGACAAATCGACAGCGGATGCAATAGCGGAACCATTCGCTTTAAGTGCCCATTCCCCACCGAAGAAACAACCGCGATACTTTACGACCGACCGATTCCTTGGGATATTGGGACTGCAATCTTTAGACGACTTACCTCGAGGGGATGAGCTTTGAGTTTCGAAACCCATGCGATCCTACCATCCTATATTGCGCGCCGCGTCGAAAGGATCCGCACTTGTTTTGCGCGCGGCGTCGAGAGGATCCGCGCGTGGCGAGTTCCTGCCCGATCCCAGTGCCCGCCATCACCCCATCATCGGTTTCATGCACAGCACCGCCGGACGTCAAACCGGTCGCTGATTACCAGTACCTCCTTTGCGATCCTCTGTTTGGTGCCAGCGGTGAGAGTCGCCTTATCTCAAGATCCACCGCAGAACACGCGTAGTGCTGGTCAGGTAACGTCGGAGCAAATCCAGCAATGGATTGCCGAGCTGAAGAGCGATAATTATTCCGCCCGTGAGTCCGCGAGCCGAAAAATAAGCAGGCACTTGGATGAGGCGTTGCACCTTGTGGTCAAGGCAGCGGAAGAAGAAAACGAGCTCGGTGGAGAACCGTTGCTTCAGTTCCTGGGGTTTGTTGGGCAGAATGCATTGAGTGCGGAAGGAAGATTGGCCTTTGACACGCTAAAGAAGATCGCGGAGGAACGCACCACCAATCGCGCGGTGGTCGCGCAGAAGATCCTTGAAAACATTTCGATCCAAATGCGTGAATTGGCCATGGATCGATTGAAACGAGCGGGAGTTTCCTGTGAGGACCGGTACCTATCTGTCCTCACCAGGATGAAGGAGATCAAAAGCGCGCTGGTGATCGATCAGCGATTCACGGGCACGGCGAGCGATTTAGAGTTGTTGCCTTGGTTGTTCGATGTTCAATTCGTCAAGCTCGAAGGCCCTGCAATCACACGCGAGGTCCTCGCTCTGGTGGCCAAAATGCCCAAACTCAATAGTCTCCAAATCATCGAGACCAGCCTCCAAAGCGCCGACATCGAGTGCTTGACCGATGCCCCAGACCTGGAGCTCTTGGAGATCCTTTACACGCCGATCGATGATTCGAGCATCGACATCCTCGAGCGTCTGCCCGTCTTTGGCGATCTCCAATTGTTCGGAACGCGTCTCACCGCCAAAGGTGCGATCGAGGTGGTGGATCGCATCGATACGGCCAACGTGTTTGTCGGACGAGGTGGTTTTCTCGGGATCACCTGTGAGCCCAGTTCTCTCATTATTCGCGAAGTGATCCCCGATGGCCCTGCTCAACTCGCCGGCATACGAACCCTCGACAAATTGGTCAGTGTTGATGGTGTTGCAATTAGCAATTTCGAAGAGCTGCGTCGGGAATTGGCGAAGAGCGCTTCGGGAGAAAAAGTCATGGTCGAATACGAACGCCCCATGGTTTCGTTCCGACGCGATCCAACATCCGATACTCCGGGTACAAGGCAGGTCGAATACACTCCGTTTCGGGTGGAGGTGACTCTGGGGCGGCGACCATCGGATGTCCCACGCTAGGAATGCTTCGTCGATGCGATCTCCGATAGCAGCAGCTGCGGTAGCATGGTTTCGAGACCATGGACGGGATTTGCCGTGGCGAGGAACACACGATGCCTATCGGATCTGGGTCAGCGAAATCATGCTGCAACAGACCCAAGTCGCCACCGTCATCCCGTATTACACTCGTTTCCTCGAGCGTTTTCCCGATGTGAGGAGACTCGCAGAGGCACCCGAAGACGAAGTGTTTCGGTATTGGGCAGGGCTCGGTTACTATCGCCGAGCACGCCAATTGCACTCGGCAGCAAAATGTGTGGTCGAGCATCATGGAGGACAATTTCCCAAGGACCTCACGGCGATGCTTTCTCTGCCAGGTATCGGCCGGTACACCGCGAGTGCCATTCTCTCCTTTGCCTACGATCTCAACCACGGGATCGTGGAAGCGAACACGCAACGGCTCTACGCGAGGCTGCTCTACTGGAAAGAACCCCTGCAGACCACCAAAAGCCAAAATGCTTTGTGGGAGTTCGCTGAAGGATTGGTTCCCAAACAAGGAAAAGGGACAGGGAAAATCAATCAAGCGGTCATGGAGATTGGTTCGCAGATCTGCACTCCGAATGTGCCCCAATGCGATCGATGCCCCCTCGTTCCGTTCTGCCCGACCTCCGCCAAAGGGCACTTTGACCGAATCCCCGCCCCAAAGCCCCCAAAGAAAATCACAGAGCTTCGCGAAGCGGCTGCGTTGGTCGAGCGGGATGGCAAGTGGCTGATGCGGCGTTGCCAAGTCGGAGAGCGATGGGCCGGGCTTTGGGATTTCCCACGATTCGATATCACCGACTGCGACTCCGAGGCCGCCGTCCGAAAGGCTCTAGCCAATGCAGTGCTCGAGAGGTTTCAACAATCCATCGATGTGGAGGACTGCGTGCATTCTCTCAAGCATGCGGTAACACGGTACCGGATCACCCTTCATTGCTACGATGCAAAGATACCAACAAGACGCAAAGTAAGTACCTTTGTCGGGAGTCAGGGGGGAGATGCCCAATGGTGCGATTTGGCACAAATGGAGGATTTAGCGCTCAGTTCGTCAGGGAAGCGAGTTTTGCGATGGTTGAAAAAGCGAACCCACTCGACAACCGATTGACTCGACTACCGATAGAACCGTGATTTTGGGATACCCGAATTGGAGATAAAGCCACCCATGCGTTTGCTTCGTAGCTGGTTAATGCTCGTCGGCGTTGTCCAATGCGCAGCGGTTATCGCTGTCTTTATGCCCCATTCATGGATGGATTTATGCAGCCGTTTGATGGACGTCGATTCCTTGCCCACCGGTTCGCTGCCCGGATATCTGGCGAGGCTCTCCTCGGCGATGTATGTAGTTCACGGCACCATGCTCATCATCACCGCTTGGAACCTGCCACTGGTATTGCCTATCGTAATCCCATTCGCGCGACTTACGATCGCTTTAGGTGGGATCATGCTTTGGATTGATGTTGCGGAACGCATGCCGATCGTATGGACGTTCCTTGAAACCATTGCTCTGGTGCTCTCAGGAGGGATTACCGAGTATTTCGCTCGTCGCGCAGCGCCGCAGACTCCTTCAGAAACAAAGCCAGAGCGGGCCGTATAAACGCATCGTTTCGATCACCATCGAAGGCTGGTTATCGTTCCCCGGGAGATACTCGGGAAACGCACTGAGGCCATGGATGCCTTGGGCTGTAGACAATCCCCGATTGCTGTTAGAATCGCGGCCGCAATCAAAAAATCAGCAAGCCCGCAACTCGCAACCACAAACAGAAAAATCATCAGGATGCAGGCAAAAAAGGAATTTACCGAGAGTTGGCTACAAGCTCTCATGCAATCGGCAACCAATGAAGCCGCACGACGGATCCGACCATGGTACACCGATATCGGCTTGCTCAGCGCGAGCGAAATGCTCGAAGGACAAGCCGAAGCGGCCTCCAGACTTTGGAATTACTGCCATGGAAATGGCTTGCTGCCTATACTCACATGCACCCCTATGACTCAGCCCGAATGGAAATTCGAGGACGATGAGTGCTTTTCGTTTCGCATGCGGGATATCGCCCAAACGATGGATTCCGCCGATGCGTTCTCCGACTCGCTCGGCATTCGCGAGATGCAAGTCCCGTTGTCCGCCTCGGTGACTTCAAACGACTGGACGAATCTCATCCGCAAGGAAGCCGTTCGGCGAGCCAAGCCACTGAATGTAACATCGATACCGCAAGGGACTCGAATCGAGGTACTTTGCCGAGGCATTTGGGCATCGGGCCGTTGGCAGATCGCCTTCGACCATCCCGACTGGTTGACCATCGATCAGCCAGGGATTTTTCACGCGACACGTCCGGGGACCGACACCATCGATGCAATGATGCTCGATGCCATTTCGTTCGCATCGCAAAAGCTAACTGTCGCGACGAAGTTGAGCCATTTTCAAGCATCGGATGCTCCTTGGTTGTCGTGCGTCGATCGGTTGTACGGCTACCATCGGAGTGTTCTCCTCAGCAGCGACATGGGCGCATCGCCTTGGTTCAAGCGAATTTGGAATTCCGTTTGGCCCGTTGTGTATCGCGAGCGCAACAAATTACGCGGCCCGTGCGATCTAGGGATGCTCCGCAGCGAATTGGCGGAGTGCTTTGGTGCGGCGCCCCTGCTAACCGAATGGATGTTCGTCTTTGCCAGGTTGCTCTGGGAAGTGCACCTCGGCGGCGGATTGGGAATCGCCGGAGATTTTCGCGACAGCTGACCATCGATCATGCCGGCTTCGCTGCACAGAACTGTGTCTAGGCACGGTTCACGGTCCAGGCACGGTTCACGGAAAAATGGGGTAGCCAGGAATTGACGTCGGATGGCCACAGCCCCTGGATGATGCGGGGAAAGTTCTTGATTACAATGCCACTCTGAACTCAGCCCTCTTTTCGAGACTATTTCTGCTATGCCGATCCCAGTAACCTGCCCCAGTTGCCTCGCTCGATTCACGGTCAGTGACAAGTACGCTGGGAAGCAAGGCCCATGTCCGAAGTGCAAGCAGACGATCACGGTCCCCGACAAATCGCAAGAAGTTGTGATTCATGCTCCTGAGACCGAGGGGCCCAAGGATTCCAAGGGGCGTCCGGTACTCAAGCCAATCCGGCGAACCGAACTCAATCCATCGACCATTCAAATTGGGATTGCGATTGGCGTTGCTGTGATCTGTTTGATCGCAGCTATCGCGGCGCGCATCAACGGAAGCACACCAACCATCGGCTTGGCTCTCGTCGCTATCGGACTTGCCTACCCCCTCGCATCGGTCGGCTATACCTTCTTCAAGGATGATGAACTGGGCGGATACATAGGGAAAGAGAGGTGGATTCGCGTAGGTATCTGTTCTGCAGTTTTCGCCGTCACTTGGGGACTTTATTGGTTTCTCTCGTACTACTTCGGCAATAAATCTTTGGGCGACATCGACACGATCCAAATGGCGATCTTTATCGGCATTATGTTCGCAGCAGGCGTCGGTGCGTCGCTCGGGACTTGCGAAGTGGAGGCCGGACAAGCATTCCTGCATTACTCGATCTACTTTGTAGCCACACTATTGCTCGCACTGATCGCCGGTGTGCCACTTGCCCAACCCATTTCAGGCTCGAACCCAAAAGACCCTTACGGGTTGCCAAAGCCTTCGGCGCCGATCTTACTGCCGTCGAATCCAAACCCGACGCCACCCGTCAACGCCGATTGATGAT
>CAIYZV010000082.1 GCA_903930765.1 uncultured Pirellula sp. | reverse complement strand
GAACGGTTGATCGCGTGGACTCGCGATCGCGCAAACCTCGGGTTCCTTATGTACCTCGCCGATGCGCTGGGGTATTGCGGCTACGTCATCTTGATGCTTGTGAAAAACTTCTTGCCCAAAGGACAAGGCGACCAGGCGATCGCTATGACTCAACTCTTCTTTTGGGTTTGCGTCGTAGGTTCTGTTTTGAGTTTGGGGCTGATCGGCTTCGCACGCTATTCGTTTGGACGCATGAAGCCAAACGAATCCAATAGCCTCGAATCCAATGCCTTAGCCTAGAATGCAATGCTTAGCCTCGAATCAAATGAGGGATAAAGCGGCTGGTGTTGTGCGTGATTGGATTGATGTCTTCGCGGATCCCCATCCCGCACGCCTTGTCGCCAACGATCCAGCTTCCCAGGACAGCATGACCAAATCGGGATTGGAACAGCGGTTGGTGGGCTTGGTAGATGACACTCGAGTCGCCGTAGGGACCATCAGTCTCCATCGCCAATTTTCCAGAACGGACCCATCGGATGTTGCTACCCTCCCGAGAGGCGTACGGTTTCTCAACGTAGTCGCTGTTCAACGGGGATGTCGATGCTTCGAGCAAGTACTTATGGTTGGGAAATAGATCCCAAAGGACGGCGAGGACGTATTTGTTCGATAGCAGCATCTTCCACGGCGGTTCCAACCACAACGTGGGTGATTTCAGGAGTTTCTCGGCGAACTCCTCTTCGAGCATCCACTCCCACGGATAGAGCTTGAACAATCGCCATATCGGTTCACCTCGAGCGTTGACGAACACGCTTGGGTTCGATGAATACCCAACATCGGAAATGTTCAAGTAATCGGTACGGATACCCGCTTGATAGGCCGTGTCGCGAAGGTAGGTGATATTGCCAAAATCCTCTTCGTGATCTGCGATGGCGGTAAAAGCCACCTCGCTCCATCCGTGGTCGCGAAGGTACCGCCACGCCTGGATCAATTCCTCATGAAGGCTGTTGAACTGATCGCACTGCGGGTGGACCGATTGCAACCAATCCCATTGGACCACCGCTGCCTCAAATAATGAGGTTGGAGTGTCTGCGTTGTACTCGAGCAGTTTCGGATTTCCAGTTCCGTCAAACGCAAGGTCGAACCGTCCATAGATCGTCGGATCGTCACGTTCCCAGCTTTCACGCAGCCAAGTATGAAATTTGGCGGGTATATCGAACTCACCCAAACGCTCTTCGTCAAAAACACATTCTACGGCTTCGATGCACATGGCGTGGAGCAGATTGGTCGCACTTTCGATACGGTTGATTTCGTCGAGAGTAAACTCGTACCAACCCGATTCGTCCCAGTAGAGTTCGTTATCGATCGTATGGTACGTAAACCCCAATCGCTCCACTTCAGATTGCCAATCGGTTCGCGGTAGTCCAGCGATTCTTTTCATCAGGAACTACCCGACATGAACGAGCCCGTCCGCCCAAATCCGCCGCTGGAGATACCGGTGGAGGTATGAGGGGCTGTTGATGAATGCGAGGCCGATGACGTTGAAGAGGACGATTGAAGCGAGGAGTTTCTCGTGCCGCTGGAACTCATCCATGGCATGAAGAATGGGAAGTAAGAGTGGCTGTGCGAGACCCGGTTGGTCGTGCTGGTACCGTGCGAGGTTCCGCTACCACTGGTTTGCGGCGGGCATGGCTCCTTGGGAGGTTCGCCCGGTTGTGCCGGGGTGCTGCAATCGCGACGAACTGCTGTGTTTTGGTGCGAAGTGTCCGAGCAACCTGCGCTCAAGGTCGGTAGGAAAAGGGTCAAAAGGATCTTGGTACTTTTTTTCATTGTCAGCGTGATGGCCTTCGAACAGCGTGTTTGGAGAATCCGAGAAATCGAAACGGTGGGTCTACATCATCGAGACGACAACGATCAAGCTGATCCCGAGAAGTAGGGCTGCGACGACGATGCCGACGGCGATGTTCTGATTCTCAAGTTGTTTTTCGACGTCCAGGCGACGGGTGATCCATTCAAAAAGCTTGAAGCCGAGCAGCATCAAGAATAGGCCCAGCAAACCAAACGCACCCGTTGCGAGGAGGGCGTGCATCAATTCTTCGAACGCGGTTGGGATGGAAGCGAGGGTGTGGGATCCGTCGAGCATATAAAGTCCAGAGAGTATTGGTGTTCCGTTGATTGGATGCACCCGCGAGCGAGTGCAAGACACAGTGAGGCCGTGCTATTATGCGGTCGTGTAGTTATTCGGCTGTGTTATTATCAGAGCAAAATGGCACGAAGAAGGGGTGTTTCTAGGCGCGGCGGCGGAAAAATTTCTCAAAATCTAAGTCCCAGCTTTCGCAGAGTTTGGAATTTGGAGGATGTCGCCCTTGTGTCATTCTTTGTTTACAGTTTTGGGGATTGAGGTACCCTTTACGGCCAGATCTCAACGGCCTCCCTGTTCCGCGAACGGATTTCCTATGCTTTCGAAACGAAATGGAATGACGATTGTGGAAGTGCTGGTGGTTGTTTCCATTGTGGGAATCGTAGTTGCATTGATGATGCCAGCGGTTCAGTCCGCTCGCGAGTCGGCTCGGCGGATGCAGTGCAAGAATAACTTGCGTCAACTAGGCATGGCGCTGCATAACTACCATTCGGCCCTTCGGACGTTGCCACCAGGATGCATGCAGTGGCGTCCTTACCGAGGTAGCCCGCGACTTAAGAATTTCGCCTGGTCGGCGTTGATACTACCCTACATGGAATCGACCCAAGTCCACCAATTGGTGGATTTTAATTACCCGTACGACCACCCGGCCAACGCCGTAGCCCGAAAGTCCAACATCGCGATGTACATGTGCCCTACCGTTCCCGTTCCGAAGGGAGCGGAAGGCAAAACCGATTACGGTGGATTGTACGGTCAACGCATCAACACCCGGCTCAACACCGACAACGGCGTGTTTATCTACAATCGAGCGATTTCGCACCGCGAGATTTTTGATGGCCTGACCCAAACCTTGATGATCGCCGAGGACACCGGTGGGCCGGATGGCGAGTGGATCAACGGGAGCAACGTTTTCGAGCAATCGGGCGCCATCAATGATCCAAAGGCTTGGGCGATGGACAACGAAATACGGTCTCATCATCGCTCCGGTGCGATGCTACTGTTCAGTTGTGGCCGGACCGAGTTCTTCTCAAATAGCACCGATCTCAATGTCCTTGCTGCGATGATTACTCGCGACTGGGGCGACGTTTGGGATATGACCCAAACCGATTAGTGCTACGGCATCGAGGCTGTTGTTTTTCGTTCGTACTCGTGCTCGTGCTCGTGCTCGTACTCGTACTCGTACTCGTACTCAGCGCAGCGGTACTCGTACTCGCTGGCTGTTTTGCTGGCTGTTCTCGCTTTCTCGCATCCTCGATGATCGCAATGTTTGGCCACCACCGGCCTTGTGCCGGTGGACGCCTTGACTGGCGGCTACCAACGCATCCCCACATTGTGCGTTGTGGCTTTGCCCCAACGACGAAGTCGAGGAACTGGGGCGAAGGACGAGTGGTAGCTGTCAGTTGTTACCCCCACTGGGATAAACCCAGTGGAAGGTGAAAGCGATCGTGCTGGAAGTGCATCGTATCCTCGATCATCGCAATGTTTGGCCACCACCGGCCTTGTGCCGGTGGACGCCTTGACTGGCGGCTACCAACGCATCCCCATATTGTGCGTTGGGGCTTTGCCCCAACGAGGAAGTCGAGGAACTGGGGCAAAGGGCGAGTGGTAGCTGTCAGTTGTTACCCCCACTGGGATAAACCCAGTGGAAGGTGAAGGCGATCGTGCTGGAAGTGCATCGCATCCTCGAGTCCTTCGAGGAGCATCGAGTATACGTATCGTCCTTAGGGCGGACTGAGTACGAATCGATCGGCTAGTACCGCGAGAATCGGCGAATTGGTCCGACGCGATAGCCCGGATTATTCATAAGCGCAATTTGCGAGGCATCTTGAGAGTTCCGTGCCGTGACCACTACCGAAATCGGGTAGTAGTTCGACCCGATGGGGGGATACAAATACACCTCCCACATGCTTGTAACACCTGCTGCGACCGCGTTCATCTGCAGTTGCATCCGGGCGATCTGAAGCATTTCTTGTTGGTACTGCTGGTAGGATGCGGCTTGCGATTGCAGGTACAAATCATGCTGACGCTGTTCTTCTTGGGCGGCGTCCGCGGACGATTGCGTTGGAGCTTGGGACGCCAACCATTCGTCCCACTGCGGTTGTAGGACTTGCAGTTCTAATTCTTGGAAGAAGAAAAATGGAACGCCGTACTCATCCCCATTCGGGAACTCCATCATGACTCCTTCGCAGGTGAAGGTTCTCGCGTTTCCTTTCTGCGCCAGCACCCACGCGTTGAACTGTTCCTTGTTTTTCATCGGTACCCCGTCGAATTGCTCGATAACCTTTGGGAGCATTTGTCGATAGACTTCGGGCAAGTTTTCGAAGGGGCGATCGTTGACGTAGAGTTTGCCTCGGCGGCGTTGCAAGGTGATATCGCGACGGGCGAATCCGACCACTTTCCCAAAAATAGTAGAGCCGTCCCGCATGCTCCATGAGTGGCGTTCCCCGGCTGCTTTCAAATGGGTCTCCGCTTCCGCAGATCGCAGGAACTCTTGGTCGGTATCCGAAAGGCTAGCGATTTCGACAGCCAGGAGTTCTCGGCCTTCTACTTTCTCGTCCAGTTTCAGCACGATCTCCTTGTGGTCGGTGGAGATCAGTGTTCCCTTGACCTTGATGGCCCCAGTTTTGTCGGACCATTCGCGTGAGCCTTCGTTCTGAGCAACCGCAAGCGAATGCATGAAGGAGCACAGTAGGATCGGAGCGCAAAATAGAATCGAATTAAATAGGGGCAACGGATTGGAGAAGCGATTTTTCATGATGACGGAACCCTTGAAAACGGTCTGTCTGAGGTAGACTGGCTTTTCATAAGCTTACACAGTGGCACTGATTAGGATAGTGTCGGACTCTGTAAGATGTACCTAGTAGGATACTGTCGAAGCGGAAGGCGTGCATAGTGTTGTTATGGCCGAAGAAACCCAAGAAACAATAGAGTCGATTCGTCGGATACGTGGTTCCTTGGCCGCGACCGGATTTTTTCTCGCGGCGGCGGGGGCGTTATGCATCGTCTCACCCCATTTATTGACCGTTTCCGCGGAATTGATTCTGGGAGGAGCCATGCTCTTGACCGGGTTGGTCACCGTCGGACACTTGGCCCTCGGTTACCTAACTCGCATCTTGGGTGGTTTTGCACGGGTGATTCGGCCAACTCCAAAGGCAATCGGGGTTGGGTCATCGAGCGCAGCGTCCTCCGAGCGGGCTCCGGTTTGGACCTTGGTCTTGATTCAGTTGGGGCTGGGCGCTGCCATCCTTTTATGGCCCGGCTGGGCTAGGTTTTATCTGAGCTTGGCCATTGCCGCGGCTGTTGCTGTCGAGGGCGGGTTGATCCTTTGGGCCAGTGTCCATTTTGAATCCCAAGCTGCAAAAATTGCGATGTGGGTCAGCGGGCTGGTTTCGCTTGCCGTCGCGGTGGTGTCGTTTTTGGACATGGACCACTCGATACCGGCTTATTGGATCGGCTATTTGATCGGTGCCAAACTGGTCTTGATGGGATGCACGTTTCTTTGGGCTGGGCTGAGAGCATCAGACGACGAATTGAAGCTCGCGTATTGCGGTTTGTCGGAATACCAAGAACAGCCCAACGAAGGCTCGATCTATGCGGTCTTCTACGGACCAGCGTTCCACTGCGGGATCAGCGTTGGCAACAATCAAATTGTGGATTATCTCACCGATGGCATCGTGAGGCTGATTACTTGGGAAGAATTTCTGCTGGGCCGCCGCGCGATGGAGTGGAATTATCCCGACGTACTTGCGGGGGAACCGGAGCAAATCTCTGCCTACGCACGCAGTTTGGCCGGATCGTACACCAAGTACGATGCATTGAAATACAACTGCGAAAACGTGGCGATCCAATGCCGATCTCTCGGCAAGACTGATTCGTCGCAATTCTCGCAAGCGACAGTAAGCATTGAGATGGTGCAGCGCTATCCATGGCTTGGCTCCCTCGTCCAAGTCCTCCAGCGCGGGGCGTCTTGGTTTCTTTACGGGATGGGAGGACCCTTTGGGAAAAAGGTTGGATTTGCCATGATTCGTTTGACGCGAGCCATCACCAATTGGTTTATCGTTCGACCTTTGCGTCAGCAGATGGCGGAGTCGAACGACTCCTCGTCGTAGGCTTCGCGATGCGTTGAGTGCTCTCGCCCCCCCAGTTCACAAGGCCAGCGATTCATCAATCCGTAAGCTACGATTCACCAACGAATTCGTCCACCAAATCCAACTTCATCCGTAGACGGAAAGTAACTCCAACGTGTCATCCAGCCAGGCTCTGCGCCAAGTCTTTTTGCAGCCCAACAAACGCGCTTCCCATCTCGGAAGGCACCCATGGATACTCGCCTCGTCGATCGTTGAGCCCGCCAGCAAATGCGAGTTGGGGGAACAGGTGGATCTGATTCAAGGTGATGGGAAATGGGTCGGCCGAGGGCTCTATAATCCGCACAGCCGCATTCGCTTGCGGATGTATACCTGGGATCCGAATGAGTGGATCGATGGCGATTGGATTGCGCTGCGCATCGATCGAGCCATCGCGCTTCGCAGGATCCTGGAGCGGCAATCGCAATACGACGCCATGCGGATTGTCTTCAGCGAAGCCGACCAATTGAGCGGGTTGGTGGTCGATCGTTTCGGAGAGCATCTGGTCATCCAGTTGACTGCGGGAGTCCTCGCGCCGTTCATGGATAGGATCATCGAGAGACTTTCACATCACTTGAAGCCAGCGAGCATTTCGATCCAAACCGATGGAAAGACGGCACAGAATGAGGGGATCGAAGTTCGGGACGAAGCGGTTTTGGGGACGCTTCCTGCGGAACCTATCACGATTCAAGAAAATGGGTTGCTTTGGCGGATCGATTTGCAAGCTGGCCAGAAGACAGGGTACTACCTCGACCAGCGTGATAACCGCATGGCGGCAGCTCGATGGGCCCCAGAGAACGGTCGAATCCTCGACGTTTGCACGTACGCGGGTGGATTCGCATTGACCATCGCTAAACACACCGCGGGTGCCCAGATAACCGCGATTGATAGCAGTGCCAAAGCCCTCGAACTGGCGCGCGAAAATGCGGTCCGAAACGGCCTCCAGGAAAAGATCGAATGGGAGCAAGCCGATTTCTTGGATGCCATGTCCGCCCGGGTCGATCGCGGAGAGCTCTACGACATGATTGTCCTGGATCCCCCGAGATTGGCGGGTTCTCGCGAGCATGTGCAGAGAGCGCTCCATGCCTACCACCGGCTGAACTACCTCGCCACCCGAACCCTCCGGCCCGGCGGAATCCTGGTTACCTGCAGCTGCTCGGGACGGGTGACCAGGGAAGATTTCCGGGAAATGCTGCAAGGTGTCGCGGTTCGAGCTCGCCGGGAAATGCAAATCCTCGAGAATCGAGGCCCATCAGCCGATCATCCGGTAGCGATCCATTGTCCGGAAACCGACTACCTGAAGTGCTTCATCGCCCGAGTCCTGTAAGCCTGTAAGTGTTTCGGAATAAAGGGTTTCGGCAGCCCGGGAAAGCTGGTCAGGGCGGACCGGTCGGACTAGGGGAGCTTTTTCGACGAATTGTGAACTTATGGACTTGTCGGATTGCGGGGTCCATAGGTACACTTTCACCCCTATTTTCATTGCTAAATTTAGCGACGAAAGTGATGCCAAAGTGGCGGAATGGCAGACGCGCTGGACTCAAAATCCTGTGTCCGCAAGGACGTGTGGGTTCGACTCCCACCTTTGGTACTAAACGACATTTTTGCTGTTTTTTCGAGGATACCTCCGACCGAAATCGTATGCCAACCATCAATCAATTGGTTCGTCGCAACCGCGTAGTCCAACGTAAGTCCACCAAAAGCCCTGTGCTCGAGCGATGCCCGCAAAAGCAAGGTGTCTGCTTGATCGTCCGCACGATGACCCCAAAGAAGCCAAACTCGGCTCTCCGAAAGATCACCCGGGTGCGTTTGAGCAACGGCAAAGAAGTCACTGTCTACATTCCCGGTGAAGGCCACAACCTCCAAGAGCACTCGATCGTTTTGATCCGCGGTGGTCGTGTGCGTGACCTTCCAGGGGTTCGTTACCAAGTCGTCCGCGGTTGCCGCGATACACTCGGTGTGAACGGACGTAAGCAATCCCGCAGCCGCTACGGTGCGAAGAAGTCCTAGTCCTTTGCGACCACTCAGGCGACCACAGTAATTCCGTGACTCGCTACTAAAGACAAACTCGAACACAACAGTCCGAATCGAATCCCTCGGTTCAGACGCAGCGACCAAACCAATCCATCCCAACCTAGATCCAATATCTGTTTCGCTATGGGCAAGATCACCGCTTCACGTACAACCCTCCGTCCCGATCCACGACACAACTCGCTGTTGGTTGCCAAGTTCGTCAATTGCTTGATGTACGATGGCAAGAAGACCGTTGCCTACAACGTCTTCTACGACGCACTCGATGAGATCTCGGAGAAGATCAAGGACCGTGCTTCCGTCGAAGTTTTCGAACAAGCGATCGAGAACGTGAAACCGTACATCGAAGTTCGATCCAAGCGGGTCGGTGGTGCTTCCTACCAAGTTCCCATGCAAGTCAACAAGAACCGCCAGCAATCGTTGGCCTTCCGTTGGATCCTCGGTGCCGTCCGTGATAAGAAGGGCCGAGCTACCGCAACGAAGTTGGCAGATGAATTGATGGCAGCGTACCGCAAAGAAGGTACCGCAATCACCAAGCGTGAGAACACCCACCGCATGGCGGATGCGAACAAGGCCTTCGCTCACTTTGCTTGGTAGTTCTGCGAGATACATCGCGACTCCAAGTCACCCTCGATCGAACTCTAAACGACGCGAAAACCTCGCGTCGTTTTTTATTTTCGCTGACTGCGAACTCGCCTGATCTGCTTGCGAATCACGATCGGAAGTCGCTCCAATACGGGAGACTTGCCAAACCGCTCGGCAAAATTGGTGGCGACTTTCGCCAGCCCAGAAGTCACTCGGTCCATCATCTCGTCCAATTCGCGGGCCACTAAATTGGGACGGATCCCGATATCTCTCGCAAACGTGTCGAGATGCTCGGAGCCTACCAAATCTGGGTCGAACATGCCCCCATAGCCCATCGCCATGTCCCGTGCAATCCGCTTGTAATTGCGTGTGCAAACCAAGTCGTAAAAAGGGGCCAAACGGATCCCGCCCCGCTCATCGTAGAGGAGCGATAGGTTCTTTCCATGAGCATCCGCATTGCCGACGAGCAAATTGAACAAGCCCCATTGAAGGAGCTTCTGAAGCTCGATCAGTGGGAACGAAGCATGCCGACGAAGGATCTCCGCGCATTGTTGAAAACGAGGACCCCCTTCCTTCTCGTACTTGTTGAGGGGACTGATCCCCAACGCCTGACAGAAGTCCTCTTGATGGAGTCGGCAGTCGACCCCATCGCGCTCGAACCGATCGTATCGGGTGATGATCGCAATGCTCGACCGTTCCGTTTTTCGCAAACTCACGGGAGCGGTCGGTAGCCCAATCTCGGTTGCGAGCATGCTGATGAAAGTCTCGTTCTCAGGGAGATGCGAATAAAAAGGAGATGCAAATTTCAGGATGTGAGTGCTCGGGACATCACCGAGCGGAACCCATACGCGATCTCCCTCGATATGGACCGGAAGTTTGTCTTGAGCGCCAGCCAGGGAAAGGCGAACATCGTTGTGGCCTGTCACTGCGGCGAAGGCATCCGGTGAGCCGATCGACCATTGCGCCAGTTTCGATTCGGTCACTTCTTCGTAGTTGGGAACTGCCGTAGGGGATGCGATTTCGTTGGCGTTGGTAATCTTCAACGCACCTGCGCAATCCCCTCCGATCGCTTTGAGCAATTGAAAATCATTTCCGTTGGAGATGCCGAGCGATTTGCAAATTTGCTGCCGTACGTTTGCCTCCGGCAATAGATTCGCAAAGAAATGATGACTCGCATTCTCTGAAAGCGCTCCGTCCAGCGGCAACGAAATGGAGATCGGGAACGATGCCGTCGAAGCCAGCCAATCTCGGCTGTAACGGAAGTGGATTTTCGAAGCTTCCGTGAGTGTGATTTCTCCGACCTTGCTGGCCCGCTTTACCGATTGTTGGTAGTGAACATAGAGGGTTTCGCTCATTTCGGTTCACCACGGTTCGAGCCGTCTTTGTGTTCGCCACGCGATTGAACATGCAGTTCCAACCCGAACAGTTGCAGTACTTCGATCACCAGACCCAGTTGCAACGTTGATTTGCCTCGTTCCAATTCCGATAGAAAACGAACACCCACGCCCGCCATTCCCGCCGCATCCTTGAGCGTTAATCCAGCCTCCTTGCGCCGTTGGCGGACCAATCGACCAATATCTTCCGCTTGAGTTACTTTGGTCATCCGTTAGCCCTCGTTTCCTGAATGACATTCCCGCTCGGGAAGAATAGGGCCATTCCAGCCCTCTTTCGGACGGTGATTCCCGCTCGGGAAATCTAGGCCGCGATTGGGGGTGAGTCAAGCTGGAATTTCCCGTTCGGGATTGGCCCGTGTCACCCGTAGAAGCGAGGGTTTAGCCCGCTGCTTTTGCTAAAAAACAGGGAAAACCAATGTTTTACGAGGCGAGTTCACGCAGGACGCGAAGATTGACTGCGTCCCAGGGTTCCCCCTCTTCGGTATCTTCTTTTTCCGTTTCCAGATACATGGGGAGTTGCTTGAGGACGCGGTGTTTGAGGACGCGAACGAATCCTTCGCGGCCGATCGTACCGAGACCGATGTGTTCATGGCGATCCACACGCGAGCCGCAACCTTTCTTGCTGTCGTTCAAATGGAGGGCTCGGATGGCGTCGAGGATACCGTGTTTTTTGGCATCGCGTTCCCAATCTTTGAAGCCGCTCTCGGTCGAGAAATCATAGCCGGCGGCATGAGCATGGCAGGTATCCAGGCACACACCGACCATCTTTGTCGCTCCCGATCGCTGCAGCAACCATTCCAGCTGTGACATGTTCCAACCGAGGCATGAGCCTTGTCCGGCGGTATTCTCTAACAGCAACCACGCATTCTTAGGTGCGACCTGTTCGTAAATCCTCTCGATCGCTTCAGCGATCCGCTGAAGGCCTTGTTCCTCACTGGAATCGACAAAAGCTCCTGGATGCATCACAACGCCATCGAGTCCGAGCAGTTCGGCCCGTTGCCACTCAATGATCATGGCATCGATGCTCTTCTCCCAGAGTTCTTGTTTGGGCGAAGCCAGGTTGATCAAATACGACGCATGAGCGAGTGGGTTGGTGATGCCGGTCGTCGCTAACGAGTCGGCGAATTGCTTAGCCTCATTCTCGGTAATCGGTTTTGCAGCCCACTGATTGTTGTTCTTGGTGAACAACTGGACAACATCCATTTCGAGTTCCGCAGCGGCATCCACCGCTTTGTAATACCCTCCGGCGATACTCATGTGAGCGCCTAGCTTGACCATCCTGATCCTATTCCTTTCCGAGTGCGTAAGAGTGCATCACACGGCAGAACCATTCTGCAGTTCTTGCAGTGGATTCAACATTGCTTCGCTCGATTTCTTCGCTAGCTACCCGTGGATTACTTGATTTGCTGCAGCGCTTGACCGTTGTCGAGTTGCCAAATCCACAATACTCCGTCTTGGCCGCCAGCGAACGCTACAGGTGTTTTACCTGCGACCACGGCGCAGTATACCGCATCGCTCGGCCCACCGATGGCCCGTACGAGACCGCCGTTGGTGACATCGTGCACTCGTGTCTGCTGATCGGCGGACGAGGATACGATTTGGTTGGTGCGGCCAACAAATGCCAACGCGGTTACTTCCTTGCCAAAGCCTGGGATTGTCCTGGTCGACGTGCCTGTTTCAACATCCCAAACTTTGATCGTGTTGTCAGCGCTGGAGCTTGCCAAAAGGTGTCCATCGTCATGCCACGCAACTCCCAGCACGTGGTGGGTATGTCCTTCCAAGGTTCGGACGGGTGCATCAGAATCGACCCGATGCAGTCGGAGCAGTTTATCAGCCCCACCTGTTGCGACCATGGTGCCATCGGGAGAGAACCGCGCGACTAGGATCGTATCGCTGTGGACTTGTCCCCAATCTTTGACGATGGCACCGTCGGCCACCCGAATCAACTTCAATTCGCCGAATCGGCTTGGGGCACCGCTGCCAGCGACGAGTGTTTGGCCATCCTCGCTCCAATCCATGGCGGTGATACGGTCGCTGAACGGAGATTCATTGGCGTTCCCGATGGCTCGTTCGAGCAACCATCGATTTCCCCAGTCCCATGCGATCACTCGGCCGTCTTCCGCACCCCCGAGAATCCAACCGGTCGCTGTCATCGCGAGTGTGTTGAAATTGGGAACCCCACCCGCCAGCACCGTTTGCTGGATGCCTTTATCGCTTCGGACCAAATGGAGAGTGCCATCGGCGTGGGATGTGATCACTCCCTTGTTATCGGCGGTAAAGGCCAACCGTGTTGCTGGAACGTTTGGCACGGCAGCTTTGGTCTGTGTAGCGAGTTGTTCCAACTCCGTCAGCCGCTGCTTTTCTTTCTCGATCGACGCTTGGAACTGAGAAAGGTTCGCAGCTGCTCGCTCGATGGCCTGAGTGGCTCCGACGATGGTTTTGTCCATCGTCATCAGTTTCGCCTCGACATCCGCCTTGGCCTTTTGAGCCGCCAGTTGTTGAGTCTTTTTCGCCTCCAAGTCCTTCTGTGCCTGTTCGGCTTTCTTCATCGCTTCTTCGATGGCGGCTTTGGCGGCAACCATGGCTGCTTCACCATCGGCGACCATTTTGTTGTTCGCTTCCAGTTCAGTTTGCTTCTTGGCCAGTTCCTCGTTGATCTGGTTGCGTGACGTTTGCAATTTGCCTTGTGCATCCATTTCCGCTTGCTTGGCTTTCTCAAGCTCCGGAATCTTGGCAGTCGCACGATCGACTTTAGACTTTTGCCGTGCAGCCATAACGTCGGCGAGATCCATTTTGCGTTGGGTATCGAAGTCGATCTTTTGTTCCCAAAGCATGTTTCCATCGGCGGTATTCCATGCTTTGACGGAACCGTCGGCACCTACCGAAGCGAGTTTGGTGTTGTCGCTTGACGCTACCACCTGAACGATAGAGCTACCATGATTCATCGTTCGCGGGATCGCACCATCGGCCGCAACCACGATCCGAATGTTGCCATCCCCTGTGGCCACCGCGACACGCGGCGTGTTCGCCTCATCGTACCTCGCCAATGAAACGATATCTGCGACATCTCCCAATCGCTCGACCTTGGTTGCCACCGAGGGGGCTTCGGGGGTTGCGACAGAAATTGTCCACCACTGGAGTTTCTTTTCAGGGGTGATACCTACGAACGACTGCGCATCGGGGAGGACCATTCCTCGAAGTGGTTGCTCCAGTTTTTGACTAAACGTCGGCTTGATGGCAAGCGGTGTTCCTGTTTCATTCGGTTCAATAGTGAACACGTGCACGGATGCATCTTCGGTGCTGACGATCAATCGAGTATTGTCAGTGGACCATGCCACCCCGGTCACGACGCTGGGGCATTCGAGTTGATGGGACGTCGCTGACCGATCGATACGTACGACCTCAAGGCTCGGTCCGCGTGTGGCCTTGGCAATCATCAAGCCATTCGTGGAGGTGGCCAAGAGATGGGATCCGCGAAGGGGTGCGGCGACTCCATCTTCGATCGGACCAACATTGCGTTTCCAAATCTTGATGTCTCGAAAGCCTCCGGTCGCAACGCGCATCCCATCGGGACTGATCGCGATCGATTGAATCAAATCCAAATGGGTAACCGGAAGTTGGGTTTGCAACTGCGTTTGAACCGCAGGATCGACCAATGGAAATGCGCTCGCTCCAGCATCGATGGCTGGCCAACGATAAACGGTCGCTTGATTGCCCCGTCCTGCGACGACAAATTGCCCATCGGTGGTGGCATCGAGCGCATACATCGGCCGCACCGAATCAGGGACTTGTTTCCATTGCATTGACGCCGTCGGCTTGGCCGTTCCCGCGATTGCTCCCGCATCGACCCAGGCGCTAACCATCGCGATCTCTTCGGGCGTCAATCGCTTGGCTCCTACCGCATTCTTTTCGGGAGGCATCATCGATTCGTCGGTCGCTTGAACGCGGCGAAGCAATTCGCTCTCTGCACCTTTCCCTACGACCAAAGATGGACCGCTATCCCCACCCTTGATGAGCATATCGAGGGATTCTAGATTCAACCCACCTTCTGCCTTTTGGATGTTGTGGCATGCGATGCAGTTCGCCCGAAGGAGCGGCTGCACATGGTTCGCGAAATCTTTGGGCGCAGGGGCTTCTTGGGCAATAATGGTCGACCCAGGGACGACGGTTGATAGAATCGCCAAGGCCAAAATCGCGATGCCGCTGGCAGGACGTGTTGTTGTCGCGTTATGCAATGAACGTCGCAGCGATGAAGAAAAATGGTTCATGATGGGATAATCCCCGGTCAAAAGGAATGTCGCAGGCTGTCGAGTCGGTAGACGCGGTTGCTTGGCGAGCATCGGATTTATTTAGGAGCTTCAGGAGGAGCGCCGATCCGGATCCGTACCGGCGCACAGGTTAGGAAGGTAGGGAAATCGCGAGGTGCAATTTCCTTGGCTAGGGCTTCGATTCGGGTGTTGGTTTCGGCGATCAACTTTTCGGCTGCGGGCCGATCCCCACTCCATGATGGATCAGCCAGCATGGATTGCAAGCGATCGCGGTGCGCAACAACTCGGGCGTGGGACTCCGGATGGAGTGACTGTTTGATCGTGATCTCTCCTTGAAACCACAGCGTATACTCGCCAATCGGAGCGTCGGCAGCGATTTTTAGTTCTGGGGTGGCTTCCAAGGCGTTCGGGGCTAATTCGAATTCCCCGAGGGTTGCTTTGGGTGGGAGATTTTGGGGCCTCAGCACGCATTTCGCCTCACCACCAGCTCGGCGAATCGCCTTGACCGGTAGCTTCAACGAGGCCCCTTGTGCGACATCGAGGACCTGTCCATCCCCGATTCGGATCTGAATCGGAGCCATGTCTCGATCATTTACCCGGAGCAATAACTCTTTCGAGCGTCTGGCTTGCGGCAATCCGCGGTCTCCGCTCGCATTGACTGAGATCGTGGTCGCTTGCACGGGAATCGCAACTTCGTTTCCATCGATAGTCAGCTTCGCAACAGGAACGATAGCTCCGGTCCATGCGGGTGCATCCTCAGCCGCATAAAAGACCAACTGGGTTTCTGATTGACCAGGTGCGATGATGGCTGGGGATGTGGTAATGCCGGTGGGAAGTGACTCCACAGCGATGGAGACGGGGCCAGCGAATCCTCCACTACGTCGGATGCTGATGTGCATTGCGATTTGCCCTCCGCGAGACAACAACGCACCTGTTGTTTTGGCTTGCGCCGCGTTGTTGGTGTCGGGAGTCCAGAACGCAATCGCGTGTGCTCGCGGGATCGGAGGCCCGACCCTCAACATGACGTGAGTCCCAACCGGTGCGGATGGTTGCAGAGTCAAATCGGTGAGGGTGATGCGAAGGTTCTTTCCAGCAGGGCTTGCGGGAAGCATGGCGATCGGATCGGCCGAAGAAAACCGGACGGCTCGCGTGCCGGAAGTCGGACTGTCCTCAGCAATCGTGACAATCTCTCTTCCCGTTGTCCGTTCTCTCGCTTGGTGCGATTGAATCAGTTGCTGCATTGCTGGATCGTTCTGTGGTGCACCAGGGTTCTTCAAAGCGGTCTCGATAGCGACCAGTTGTTCTGCTGCAGGAAGGACTGGCGGTCGATCGATTACTGCGCGAATATCGGACGATTGATCCAGGACCTCCGAAAAAACCTCGCACTCGTACGCTTGACCTTCCACCGGCGTGAACTCAACCGCTGCCATCCTTGGATTGGGTAGGATTTGCAATCGCATTTCCCACGGTGGAGCAGGTGCTACCAGCGCATTTACACCTGGGGTCGGTTTCAAATCGACAGTCGGCCAGGTTGGTAGGCCTTCCATGGTGATCGACGGAACTGACTTCAACGACGATGGTTTTAGCAAGGGATGGGAGTCAGGCGGATCGACCACGATGGCAAAGAAAAAGCTATCTCCGCCGCGGTAGAGGAAATCATAAAGCTTCAACGTCAGGAAGTCGCCCGGTGACGCTTGGTTCGCCGCAGGCTTGGTGAATACGATGGGAGAACGCCGGTTCCCGCGGAGTTGCTGTAGCATTTTTCCTTTGGAATCCATAACGGTCATGGTTGGCATCGCAATGGAGTCGAGCGACTCAGCGGCCACGACAATCCGAGGCCAAGCCGCCGTCGATGCCACCCTCAGGGTTTGCCGGTCATTGCGGCGCGTTTGGCCTACGTAGCAAACCCCAGGTTTGAGTTCGGGTGGATTTTTAGGATCCGTGTTCGCCGGAAGGACTTCGAGAGGCGTGTGGACGACTGCAATGGTTCTCGCGTTGGAGACCCCATACCGTCCAACGGCCCATACTTCGTAATACCCCTCAGGCACCGAAGGATCCACTGTCACTTGGAAGCTCCCGAATTGCTTCTGAGGCTCGCTATCCATAGCGAGGTTGGGTGCCGGTTCGACGGTGCCTCGAATCATCGGGTTCGAGAAGATCAGCTCATCGATATCCTGGGTGAATCGACCTGCAGAGATTTTCAAAGTGTTTGGCTGAACCGTTGTTAGCACCGGCGGGAAGATCGCATCCACCGCAACGGTAGGAACTTCGCCCCACGCGATTCCGCATGCAACCCAGCAACTGTGCAGCAAGAAAAACAACATCGCCATGCCGAGCCAGCGATTGGAGAATGCGTTCAAGGCTCGCTGGTCGAGCGCGATGACTTCTGACGAGTCGGCTGCATGCGTGCCCGAGCACCATTGGTTCATGATTCGGTGGGTGGGTTCAAGGTGTGGTATCACGTCGTAGGGAGTTATTGGGAGTTGCATTCACGTTACGTCGCACCCTCCGTTAGCACATGGTGTGCCCGGGTTAATGATTGAAAAGAAACTCCTTGCTGTTCACCACTCCCCATAACAAATCTTCGTACGCTTCGCGGGCTCGTTCGGCACGTTGCATCAGGTATTCGACAGCGACGGTCTGCTCCGACTCCGAGGGCAGCCTCGACAGTGATCGCAGGTACAATTCGCGAATCCGGTCCGGAGCGGCTCGCCTCAGATTCTCCGCCGGGCTCAAGGAAGCATCTGATGCGGCGAGAGTTACCCATTGGGCTGCACGCCCAGAGTCGTTCCCAAGCTTGCTCTGCATCTCTTTCGAGTTCAGAAGGTGCAAGCTTTGCGCCAGAGTCGACGAAGTACTACGCTCGCATTCACATGCAGTCGAGGCATCGGGGCGACCGAATACCGAGAGGAAGTACGAAGCGAACGAGGTGTCCGGCAGTTCCACAGCCCGCGTACCGGCTGGCATGCCATCGAATTGCGATACTGTACCACTCACATCATCGATGGCATCGAGCAAAACTTCTGCGGACAGCCGCTTCGGATAAAAGCGGGAATAGCAGTTGGTGTCGCGGATGTTGAGCTCATTGGCGGTCGAACTCAATTGGTAGGTGGTCGAGGTGCAAATCGCTCGGACCAAATGCTTGAGATCAAACCCGGATTGGGTCAGTTCCTTAGCAAGAGCGTCGAGCAGTTCTGGATTGCTAGGTGGATTGGTAATCCGCATATCGTCTTCGGGTTCCACCAACCCGCGTCCTAAGAAGTGCTTCCAGTAGCGATTGGCGATGGACTTGGCAAAAAATGGATTGGACGGTGAGGTCATCCAGTCCGCCAAGGCCCCTCGTGGATCTTCGTAGGTGGCTATATCAATCTTTGCAGCGTCCAAACCTGCCGCTGCAAGAGATTGGCCTGTCTTTGGATGGTTCGCGTTGGCGGTACCCACTCGAGAAATAAACCTGGGTTCCGCAGGCAATCCACCTTCGCGACGATCGACCGTCGAGAAAAAGGCTGCCATCTGATAGTAGTCTTGTTGTCCCCACTTCTCGTAGGGGTGATGATGGCAGCGAGCGCATTGCAATCGTTGGCCTAAAAACAATTGAGCGGCATCCTCGATCCGCGACTCGGTATTGTTCACTTGACGAAACCAAACCACCGCAGGATTCGTTTCGACATCTCCTGTCGCCGTCAACAGCTCGCGAACAAAGGTATTGATCGGCTTGTTCTCGAATAGGCTTTGGCGGATCCAATCGTGGAATGCATAGGCGCCGAATCGAGTTTCTTCGCTGCCGTGGTTATTCCGCAGGATCGCAGACCACTTGCTGGCAAAATATTCGGCGTAATCCCCACTCTCGAGCAATCGGTCGACCAACGCGATCCTGCGTTGCTGGCGCGAATCGGGGGACTCATCTCCGTTCGCAGAAGCCTCGGCAGCGGACTTGCGGAACTCATCAATCTCTTCGAGCGTTGGTAGCCTGCCGGTGATATCCAAAGTCACTCGCCGCAGGTAAGTGATGTCATCACACATATCGGAGGGTGGGATACCAAGCGATGCGAGCTTACTAAAAACCGCGTTGTCGACAGGGCCTCTAGCGATCGGCAAGGGTTGCTGGAGGGTTCCTAAAGGGATACTAGCTCGAAAAACGGTGACTTGACCTTGATACCGGGCCATGATCGATACTTCGCCCGCCAGTTCACGCACCTTGACCAATCCTCCGGTGGTCACTTCTGCCATATCCAGGTTGTTGGATTCGTACTGCGCCGTCCGCGTGATGTCTTCGACGCTGCCATCGGAATACGTGGCCACGACGGAGAGTTGCTGATCCGTCGAGCGATTCATTTGCCGCGACGATGGGGTCACCGCAATCGACGTAATGGTTCGGTCGTTGGCATTGCCATACGGCATCGCTTGCGCGATCCACCGACGCATCAAACGGTACTCGTGCGAGTCCATCTCCATGCGTTGCCCCCCTCCATGAGGTACAGTACCGATAGATTTTTGAAGGAGCAAACTGGAGTCAGGTAAAGCGGGGAACAAACGTCTACCGCGCGATTCGCGGACGAGATGCTCGTAATCCTCGCGAGGCTCAAAGCCTAGTAGCGATAACCTGAATCCGTTTTGTCCCGCGATCTTTCCGTGGCAACCCCCACCGTTGCAACCGTACTTGGTAAAGATCGGAACGATCTGGTTTGGGAAGTTGACGATATCGTCGCCGTCACCCACTTGTACATGCACCGTCGTGGTCGCGGTCGGTTGACCTTCGACGTGCGCAGCAATCGTTACTGTTCCAGCCGCAAGTGGACTGACTAAGCCTTGGGAGTCGATAGAGACAATACTTGAGGGAGTGCATTCAAACCGAGCTTCGCGAGTCAAGTCTCGCATCGGACCGTTCTCTTGGCCTGTGCTCACCAACAATTGGTAGCGCGCATCGCGACCTCGAAGGGTAAACTCAGGGCGATCAAAACGCAGAGATGCTGCGGATGCGTTCGCTTCGATGGTCGTCGCGGCAGGGTCGGCTGCGTGAACGAGTTCCGAGACCGAGGCAAAAACCAGCACCCCCAGAATCGCGATCCACGCAACGTTTGGATGGAGTTTTCGGGAATGATACCGACTGTCGATGTCTCGAAGTCGCGAGGTGGCTGCCATAGTATATTCCGCCGAATCGCGTTGGAACATCGCTAGATCAATTCCTTGATGGGCTCGTGATCCACCAAGAATTGCGGTCTGCCCGTCGGATCGGTGATGGTGGAGCTCGCCACGTTGATGCCGAGGTTGTGGTAAAGAGTGGCGATGATTTCCTGCATGTGAACGGGACGTTCGGTCGCGTATTCACCTAAGCGATTCGTTGCCCCGATCGCTTGGCCGACGCGCATCCCGCCACCCGCCATCCAAGCGCTGCTGACTTGAGCCCAGTGGTCTCGTCCCGCATTGTTGTTGATCTTTGGAGTTCGGCCGAACTCACCCCATACGATCACGGTCACGTCGTTGAGCATCCCGCGTTCATGGAGATCGTCGAGCAGGGCGCTCAAGCATTGATCGAGTTTCGTGCCGTGATCTCGCACCAGATCAAAGTTCTGACCGTGGGAATCCCATCTGCCGTAGCTCAAGCTAACGACCCGCACGCCAGCTTCGATCAATCGACGAGCGATCAGCAGATGATCGTTGCAGGTTGGGGCGCCATCGTATTGGTATTTGTAAGGTTTGCCGTCGCCGTAGCGTTCGACAACCTTTGGATCTTCCTTGCTCAGATCCAGTGCATCCAGCAGCTTGCTGCTGGTAAGGACGTCGAGAGCCCGTTGTTCAAATGCGTCCATCCCGGACATCATCCCGGTGGTGTCGATATCGCGCCGCATGGTGTCGAGACTGGTCAACAGTCGGCGGCGATCCTTCAATCGGTCCAAGGAGATCGAATGGAGTTTCATGTTGTCCATCCCAGGGCCATCCGGCTTGAATGCGGAAAACGCAGCCCCTAGAAATCCTGCCTCGCCTGAATTGGACCACGGTATATGCTGTGTCTTGCTCGCAAGCCCCACAAACGCGGGGACCGCGGGGTCGACTGTGCCCTGCAACTTGGAAACTGCCGATCCGATCGATGGACGGCCGCCGAGGGCTTTCAGGTCATCTGGGAACCAACCGCTCATGCATTGGTACGACTCATGTCGATCCTTGCATCCCACCACGGAACGAATCACCACCGACTTGTCCATCCGCTGGGCCAGTTGAGGAAAGACTTCGCCGATTTGGATTCCGGGGACATTGGTCGCAATCGGGCTGAACTCACCCCGGATCTCTGAGGGAGCTTCCGTCTTGATCTCCCACATGTCCTGATGTGGAGGGCCACCCCCCAAAAAGATATTGATCAATCCCTTGTGGGAATGTCGTTTCCCAGCTGCATCTTCCGCTCGCAAAAGATCCGCGAGCGTGAAGCCACCCATTCCGAAACAAAGGGAGCCTGCTGACAGAAAGCTGCGACGCGTGATTCCATTGCACAAGCGATCCGAACCACCAAAAAAATGGAGCATGGTGCGATTCCGGAATGAAAGGTAGGAGGCGGGAGTGGCACCGAGGATGCTCGGATAAGCATTCCCAGTCCCAACTAAATCGTTACGTCAAATCCCCCGTCGGGGATGCCTTTGCGGTGGGGGCGTCCTACGATGGCATGCAAGCCATGCAGGCCGTCGCAGTTCGCTACCTTTGTATTATGGATGCAAAGTGGAGCGCCGTGCAAGTCCGAAGGGGGGGAATCCCGGTTTTTAGGGAGTTGCGGAGGCCAGAATAGCCCTTTTTTCGCTTGTTCCCGCCCCATTGAATCGAGCCCATTCCCTGGCGAGGCCGAATAGCGTTCACGCAGATGGCAGGACGTTCCTAGCTCGAACGAAAAGCCTGCGGAAGGCGTAAAGCTGTCAAGTTTTACGGACGCCCTTAAACACTGATATTCGCTACAAACTCCGGATCGTTGCAATCCAGATCGTTGCAACACTTGTTGTAGTTTACCCAGTCGGAGGCGTCCCGCGACCGCGCCTAGGAATTAACGCGCAGAGGAATTATCGCCTGGTTCGCACTTGTGATGGAGACGCGGAACGCGACCTCGGAGCCGCCGTCTGGGGCTTGGGAGCAGGCGTCGCTGGAGCGACTTGTGGCCTTGCGGATTCCTTCTGGATCGAGGCAACGACCGGAGCGGATGTCGACTCGGCATCCGATTCGCCAACAGTGGCCAGGCGAGCCGAATAGATCGCTAAGGCGCGTGTCGCGTGCCCTCGCGGACCGATCGGCCATTTCTTGCTTCGCGAGTCGTAAATCTTGCTCAACAAGAAATCGACCGCCTTCTCGACACGTGGGCTTTGCAACTCCTCATCGTTGACCGTAAACAACAACCATTCGAGCATATGCCCCGAGGTTTGGACTTTGCGTTCGTCGTTGGGGTCGTTGCCACGACTCTCGTACCAATTGGTGCTGAAGCTGCCATCGGGGTTCTGAAGTCGCCACGTGTAGCTAATGAAGTCCTCGACGAATTTCGCGGCCCGCAGGTATTGACCAGTGATCGGTTCTCCCTGCAGCGATCGTTGCTTCAGCGCAAAGGAGAAGCCCATCAATCGATGAGTACCACCGCATGCGGCTCCGACGATCGGTTGCGCCAATTCTTCTTGGATCAGCTTTTGGATGCTCCAGACCTTGCCGTCATTGGCCCGCCATTGCTTGTTCGACTCCAGATAGTAGGAGAGACCGATGAGTTTAAAGGTCAACTCGGATCGCTCTTTGCATGTTGCCATCTCGTATCGCACCAGATCCTGAACGGTGTACTTGTTGTTCCCGATTTGGATCGGATAATCCGGAGGGACTTGGCACTGTGCAAGGATCGCTAAAAACTGACCTTGGTGACCTTGGACACCACCTCCTACGTTCGGGACGAAGGATTTGCCAGAGGGTGTGAACATCCGCTGGGTTCGGCACAAGCCATTGTGGCACATCCAACCGATGGCATTGACTCGACCATTCGGTCCGATCAATTCGTAGTCGCTCCCATAAGCAAGGGTTGCGTGCATGACCGCCCATGGGGACCGCTCTGCCGTCGTCTCTGGGTTCTTTAAGTAGTGTTCAACGCATGCATCCACTCGTGCCACGCGCCGATCCTGATTCGGTGACTTGGTTGGGGATTTGGCAGCTTCGGTGCTTTTCGGCTGGCTGTCTCTGGACTTCGTGTCGGACATCGACCCGGAGTCGCGTCCGGAGCTCGAACCACTTTCACCATGGTTCTTCGGCTTTTGCGCTCGCTCGGCATCGATTCCTTGCAAGGCTCGCTGCGATTCGCGCTGGAGTTCCTTTGTTGTCGAGGTTGCCGGTGGTTCTTCTTCGGCGAGGTAATCTCTCAAATCTTCGTCGGGCGTTTTTACCGGTCGCTTCGGTGGACTCTTGGAAGCTGATGACTTCAGATCCGCAGAGAGAGCCTTGGGTTCGATCACGGGTGTTTTAGAGGGCAGGGATACAGAAGCATCTATAGAGTTCCGCGGAAGCGATGATCCTGTGCTCCCGGAGTGCAATAAATCTGAAGCAGGCTCACCGTTGTCGAGTTCTTCGAGCGACTTCATATCCAGAGGCTTGCGCAGATTGCGTCCGGTTTCCTTCTTTGGCGTGAATGGCTTAGCGCTGCTGAGTTTGGCGGGTTCCGCCTTCACGTTATTGCGAGTCGAGACTTCACTGAGGGGACTTCCGAGCGCCTCGTCCTTCATCACCACCCATGGCTCCTCGTTGTCTTCCGGGTTGGAGTCTTCCGGGTTGGAGTGTTCCGTATTGGACAGCACTTCGGAGATGGGTACTTCGAGGGCCGAATTGCGCGATTCGGTGATCACTTCTTCAATTTCACTGCCTTCATTTCCAACGATACCGGACGCGACATCACCGGACGCGACATCACCCGATCCTTGGATTTCCTCTGTCCAATCGGAATCGACAGCTTCAATACTACCGTCGTTCATCGGTACTTCGTTGGAGCTCGGGCCGGTCTCGGCAAGTGTTGCATCGGGGGGCAGATCGGCGATGAGTACATTCTCGATCTCGTCCGAATCGGAAAGGTTCTGTGCACTTTGGGTGACTTTGATGACCCAGTAAAAAAGGGATGCGAAGTGATTCGATCCCAGCGCAGCCATCTGCTCCGCAATCAGCCCTTCTTCGTCTTCCAACTCGGTGAGCGAAACTTCGGATGTCCAAGCTGCTGCCAGCTGGATGCGAGGTTCTTCACGCAACCCCGGAAGGTCGTGGGATTCTTGCGAATACCCGGTCATTGGGAATGCAAGCATCACAACGGCGATAAGGACAAGCTTCCCGATGGAGCGAAAACGATGAGTCGACGGCATATTCTTTGGCGCAGAATGAGAGCATTGGAATGCAGATACGCACGAGGTTGTCTATCGGCCGAGTCATCGCAAACGATACAGAGATAAAAACCGGAATATCCGGAACAGTTTCAATGACAGCATTTGTTGGTGGTAGCAGCATGGATATGCCTAATGGTCCACATCGAAGTTCGCACCAAAGTGCACCAGCATCAGCGTGCTTAGATGATGTATTGCCTCATGATTGATCGCGGATTTTGGAAAACAAAAACAGCCCTCGTCTACTGTGGTGACCATTGACGGGCAACCGACAGTTTGAGAGGGCTGTTGAAAGGACGGAATCCCATTCCATTGGATTGGACTTGCCGAGCGCCGTATTTCATGCGCCATATTTCATGCGGCGTATTTCATGCGGCGTATTTATAGTGCTGCGTTATTTTTTGTCGGCGTCTTTGGTGAGTCGGACCAGCAACCACTGTTCCGTGCGATCTTTGCCAAAGTGGATCAACGCGGGTGCTTCATCTTTGGTCAGATTGTAAACACCGGTTTCGATCACATTGTCTTTGTTATCACCGACGGTGAATGCCGCACGTTGCGTTTTCTTGTCGACCGAGCCTTGGATCACTTGCGTTTTATCCGTTGCCGAGTCGGTGTAGTTACCTCGAATGGTTCCTTGCTTGTTGACAGCCAACTGCATGGTGACATCCGTTTTGGTGGCGTCGTTTTTGGCCAAGGCGAAGACGCCGAGGGGCAGCCAATCGGCATCGACGTTGGTGACTTGCGCTTGGCTCCCCGTGGTGGCGAGCGTTGCTGCTTGGTCGTAGAACTCGCCCGATGTTCCCATCGATTCTCCGTTGACATAGACCGAGTCGTCGACGTAGGTCACATTATTGCCGTAGTCGTAGTAAACAGGCTGAGCCGCAGACCAGCCCATCCAAGGCCATAAATTCGCCATGCTGGCGGCTTGCCAGTAGTAAGCATCAGCCCAACCGGCCAATGCCCACGCTCCTGGGTGAAGGCCATACCAACCTCGTCCGTAGACCCCCCAATTATTGAAATTCCCTCGGACTGCAGCCCCAGCCGCATAACGGCCCGATGGTGAAACTCTCGCGAAGCCCGCGGCGTATCCTCCGTTGGGACCCACTGCGGCGCCGCGAGCTGCGAACCCGCCATTGGGTCCTCTCACGGCGCTACCTGCAGCAACGCCACCGTTAGGTCCAACACCGATGGCTTGTCCGGCGCGACCACCATCCGCGCCGGCGACACCACGGCCTGCCACCGTACCACCATTGGGGCCCTCGGCGACTCCCCGTCCCGCCGTATTGCCGCGTGGGCCGGTTACTGTGGTACCGGTCGCCGAGCCACCGCGTGGTCCTTCGACAGAACCATGATTCACATCCATGTTGCTGCCCAGTCCGGAGGAACCCAAACTGTGCATCCCTTCGTCGGACGACATTCCTAAAAAGCTGCCCAGTTGGCCACTGGAGACTCGGTTGCCATAGGCTCCATCTCCGAATGGGCCGCGACCTGCGCCGGCGCCAAAATTCCCAGCACCAAAATTACCGCCGCCCAAGTTCCCGCGATCGAAATTACCACCGCCGATATTACCACCGCCGAAATTACCGCCGCCGAAGTTACCGCGATCGACACTTCCGCCGCCGAAGTTACCACCACCGAAATTACCGCCGCCGAAATTACCGTTATTGGGACGAGCGCCACCGCCGTTAAAGCCACCGCCGTTAAAGCCACCAGAGCGACCGCCACCACTAAAGCCCCCGCCGCCACTGAAGCCCCCACCGCCTCGCGCACCGCCGCCTCCGCCACCCCCACGGGCTCCACCACCACCCCGTGCATGGCAGTACCCATCCAAGAACAATCCGAGCACCATCAGGGTGATCGGTACCAAATTACGGCATTTCATAATACGTTCCTATCGATTGAATCGGTTTGAATTTTGCTATTACTGGTTGGCTTGCAAGGCCCTATGCGACATCGGTCGTTGGCCGAGTCGCTTGCGGATCGTTATCGTTCGCGTGCGAACGTGGTTTGCCCGCTTACTTGGTTTGACGCTTCACGACGACTTCGTCGGTATCCGCGACCGGAATGCCATCGATCATGCGTTGCATGGATTGCCACGAGTAAGCATTGCCGTCGAGACGCGTGATGGAATTAAAGGCCTTCGTGTTTTGGCCTGTGGGGAGAACACCGTGGAACTCCGAGATCCACTGATCTCCACTGCGCGTCCATATGCCGACCGCATATCCGCCATCGGAACTGAAGTTCCACGATTGGAGATGATCCCCTTGAGGATTGTAGCCGATGATTTGCAGACCGGAGGTCGTGCTCTGGTCGGCTCGGGTTGTACTATAGGTTCGTTGGATGAAGCTCTTGTTAGCGATCCAGCTACAAACAGATTCGACCCTGGACCCTTGTTCTTCTGCGACCCAGCTACCGATCATCCATTCCAGTTCCGAAAGCTTTCCGGTGACGGACGAAGCTTCCACTCGGGAATCGCGGACCGAGGACATCAGCCATTTGCCGTTGGTTTTGACATGGACCACTGTGTAGCGACCGACGGCGGTAATACCTAATGGCGTCGGTTCTAAGACGGCATGTCCATCTTCGATAGCAGCGCTGTCGCTGAGCAATCGAATCGAATCGATCTGGACCTTGATTTTTTGGCCTTGGCTCGTGGCGAGAATCTTTTTGTAAGCTTCCCCGATCGCTTCGCGGCCGATATGCCTTTCACCTTCATCGTTGATGAACTCGCCATCGGGAGTCCAGAGCGCGGCAACGGCGGTTGCATTGCCGCTATTGAACGCTTGTTCGAACTCTGCTGCTCCTTTGCGGATCAGTGCAATCTCGGGGCTCTCTTTTTGGTCCTGTGCCGCGGGTTCCGTGGCTGCATTAGGACCGGCAAGTGTATCTGCCATGGAGGGGATTGCGAGTGCCGTTGAGAAAACGGCGGATGCGAGGATCGCGCCCAACGACCCATGGAGGGAAAATTTCATGCGTGTGGCCTTCAATGAATTGAGTGAGCGCCACCTTGCGCATCCAGAAGAGATCGCCTCCGTTCGATCGAGAAAAACCAAGCGGACATGTGCGAGCACTTGGATATGACTGCTCGCTAGTATACACGCTATTTAGCGGAACATCGACTGCATTCGTTCGGCAATCGATACGGGAGGTTCGGGGACTTCATCCCCCTTCAGGTACTGCTTCCACGCTTCGATGTCGCCCCCGTAATTTTTCCCGGTTTGTTCCTTGAGTGCCAGGGACGCTGAGTACTGCATGGCGGTGCTGCGGTCCTCAAGTTTACTCGCTAGGAACTGCCGGACTTCGTTGGTTTTGTGCTGGCCGAGCGATTTGGTGGCGGTTAGACGCACGTTGTTGCTTCGATCGGACTGCGCCAACGACAAAAGAGTGGTTGTCGAATCGGGGGTATTATTTTTCTCTAACGCATGCACGACGGCCAAGCGGACGGACTCATTTTCATCCCGGGCTATTGGGACAATCGTGCGGAGAGCATCCGACCGTTTGCTGACGACCGCGAGAGTAAGCACCGCTTCGCGTCGAAGCGAGGGACTTGTTTCTTTCTTGAGAACGTCATCGAGGTTTGAAACCCAACGGGCCTGCTCTTCTTCGGTCATGCTGGGAAGTTGGCGTTTCAGCAAACGCATTTCGTCCAGGCGTTGGGAATAAACCACAGTCTTTTCCCTGTCTTTTTTCCATTGCGATTGGATGTATGGGTTCATCTTTTTCAGTTGAAAAAATGGCCCATCCGTGCAACCCGAAAGGGTCGCCAGCATCGCTGCGGCAATGAGGAGAAATCGAGCTTTCGTGGACGGTTGAACCAAGGTCATACGCCGTGGGGTTGAGGAACCGTTGGAAATCGAGGAACTGTGACGGAGAGTTGCGGGAGACTAGCAGAAATTCTCGGTTGGCTTCCATAGCAAATCCGATCCCATGCCCTGCTGGCGTGCAATTTCCGCCGATAAGAGAGTGCAATCGTGAACAAAAGGACCGTGGCACGAGACCAAAATTGCCGTAAAATCCCGGCTGTGCGGGTTTTTACGCAAGCATTTCCACGGGGATACCGAAGACACAGCGAACCGAGTAGTTGCTGGAATGTGTCTTGCAATGCGTCTTGCAAAACGTGGAGAATCTGACAAACTACGCAGATCGGCTGGCGGTTTGCTAGGCGAATTGGAGAGGTGGCTGAGTGGTCTAAAGCACCGGATTGCTAATTCGGCGTAGGGTTAACTCCTTACCGCAGGTTCGAATCCTGTCCTCTCCGCTGCAAAACCCTGGTTTTTCCGGGGTTTTTCGCATTTCTGGCCAATTGCTTTGGAGTTCTGTAGCGCCCATGCAACTCGGTGCATGGCGCCTGCGGCGTTGTATTTCGCGTCGCGCACCCCAAATCGAGTCGTTTTTCGAGTCGCGCGAGTCGCCAAAACACTGGGGTTTTGCATGTTTCGGTTTGGTACTGATCCACGCCAGAAGAGGCGGTAGGATTCGAACTATCAGAGTGATGTTTTGATGCGCCGGGCCTGTGTGTAATGCCCGTTCTAAAAGTTGCTCCGTTTGTGGTAATCCGATATCGTTTAAGCTCATTCGGTTGCTGATTTGAGTGTTGGGTGGCTTGATACAAGTGCCCAGGAACGATTTTTCCTGCAAAGGCATAAGACATAATCTTGCAGACCATATACGATGAGCGAAGCGAACCAAACCCAGGCTTTATAACCACCGTTGCAGCCTGGGGGGGAGTGATTGCTGTGCCAATAATCGATTTCGTCGAGGGATTTTTAAATGTTCCTCCACACCAACGAATAGTAACTAAGAGTTTGCAGGAAACCTGGGATCGAGGTTGGCAATTTTTCGGAGTTGTTGGAGCGATCGCTTTGTTTTTTGGATTGCTGGGATGGGCGTTCGCGACACGAGTCGCTGTCGACGGGAAAGGTATTAAATTGTCTAGTGTATTCGGTGGTGATCGTTGGTTGTTTATGTGGGCGGATGTGCGTTCGTGGCGAGTGGAGACCTATGAAGAAGCGTCATACGACTCGGATGGATGTGGTGGAATAGCCACACTGACCCGCCTTGTGGTCGAGTTGGAGTCCAAGGCAATACCACTCGTGATTAAGTATACTTGGAAAACGGCAATCCTTGCCGAACTTGAAAGGACTATCCCGCTTTTGCGAAGTCAAGAACATCAGAGAGCAAATACAGTCGCGTAAGGTTCATTTGGGGCTTAACATGTACATTAACCAACACTTTCGCTGCGTTACCAAATGATCCCGCCACCTCCGATTGACTCACTGCTCCACCATCACCTTCGCCACGCCTGCAGCCTTAGCAAAATCATCTTCGGTCACGAGCAAATAACTCTGCTGAGCGATGCGCGGCGAGTTGCCGAGCCAGGAACATACCACGTGAAGCGGGAACTCTCGCTGCAATTCCGTTTGTCTGCTAGCCCGCATCGAATGGAACAATCGTGGCCAACCCGATACACCAGCGCGGCGCAGCAGTCGCGTCATTTCGGTGCGTAGGTTCGAATTCTTCCAACCCATCGCCGTGTTAGCGGCTGCCCGATACTGTGGAGCCGCGACCACGTATTCGCTCTTGTCGCCGAAGATCTCGAAGGCGTCGTCGAGGATAGGTCGTAGCTCGGGGAAGATCGGGCAGCTGCGAATGCCCCGGCCTTCGTGATGCTCAACCTTTGGCTCTGGGATGCTCATTCGATTCATTTCCCAATCGATGTCTTCCCATCGCAGCGAGAGCGTTTCCGAAGGCGTTCGAAGCCCACCGTAGCGGCTCAGCCCCAAGATCACTTTCCAAACTGGGTTTGCCTTCTTCATCAGCTTGTCGACGACTTCCCGAGGAACGAACTCGTTGACCTTCACCGAGCTCTTTTGGGTCTTTACCTTGAGGAATGGATTCTCGTCGATGATCTTCCAGTCGACCGCGTCGTGCATGAATTGTCTCGCGAATTGGATCCGCTTGTGGATCGTCGTCGTGGCCATCCGTCTAGCTTTGAGCTTCTCGTGAAACTCCTTCGCATGCCCCGCAGTGATCTGGTTGATCCGGATTCCCTCGGGCATGTATTCTTTGAGGTTCGCCACCACCTGTTTCCATACCGCAACCGTGGCTGGCTTGCGACTCTTGCCGTGGCGTTTGATGTAGCCATCTAGGAACGCATCG